>NZ_JAWOUT010000017.1:0-99708 GCF_033339515.1 Vibrio sp. 2130-1 | reverse complement strand
GCTCGACTTGCATGTGTTAGGCCTGCCGCCAGCGTTCAATCTGAGCCATGATCAAACTCTTCAATTTAAGATTTTGTCGGCTCAATGAATACTGAACATTCCTTTCGCTAATAAATAGCAGAAGTAATGTTTGAATTGACTGTGCTCTTATTGGTTTTTACTTTTGAAAAAGTAAAACAAAACAGCTCAAGGCTGCTTCCCAATTCGAATGGTCACTTCGTTTCATTGAAACCTAATTTGATACCGAGGTATCTAATTGGATTATCATCAACGAGTGCCCACACAGATTGATAGGTCTATATTGTTAAAGAGCTTGCTTTGCGAGAAGTTTTTCTCTCAAAGCGGAGGTGCATTCTAGCGATTTAGTTGTTAGTGTCAAACACTTTTTTAAACTAATTTTTTGTAGAAGCTTTTTACCTCTTCGACCCTGCTAAAGCCTTGTGGCGTCTGCCGTGTCGATGGATGCGCATTATAGGGAGAAGATTTTCTTTGGCAATACTAAAAGTGCATTTTTTCTAAAAAAACATGCCAAATGGATACTTTCCATCCAACCCTAAAATTACCCAGAAATAACACTCAGGATTTATACAATTTACCCACAAAAAGCTGTGGATAACTACTCATCACTATCAAAGAAATAAGAAATACGCGAACGCGGATTTAGATACTCTTTTACTTTATCCGGTAATTTTGACGGATGAATCGCGTTAACTATCTTTATATCTTTTGAGGCAAGATCAATGATTGGCGCTTGCGTCCTTGGTACTGATGGATCGTAAACCAAGACATTCGGGAATAATAGATGCGATGCATTCACTGAGATAACCAGGCCGACCATATTATTAGAAAGCTGAACTACGGTACCCGGAGGAAACACGCCCATAAACTTAATTAGGATGTTCAGGTTCTCTTCTTTATATAGGTGTTTACAGTTCTTATATAAATGAGAGAGTGCGGTATAAGGAATCTTTTGATCTGAGACTATCGGTGTATGACACAAGTTATCAAACGCATTGGCTACAGCAATAATTTGAGCAAACTCGTTGATCTCATCTCCTTTCAAGCCTTTAGGATAACCAGACCCATCTCTTAGCTCATGGTGCTGCGCAATCACAATTCTCGCGACTTCGGGAAAAGCCTCGATTTGACTCGCAAGATCGACGCCATATTTAGTGTGCAACTTTAAGTAGTTGGTTTCTGGCTCTGTTAGAGGTAGTTGCTTTCTTAATATTGCAGTCGGGATTTTTATTTTCCCGATATCATGGAATAGTGCGGAGAAGGAAAGCTCTTTCAACTGTGCTGCTGAGTACCCTTTAGCACGGCCAATCATCATCGAGATAACAGCCACGTTCAATGAGTGGAAATAAATATCTTCAAACTCATTTTTTCCGTTCATCAGGTGTAACGTAACATTATCATCGCACATTAACTTCTCGACGATATCTTCAATAAGAAGCTTTGCTTCATCAACTGCTGCTGTCGGACGGTTACGGATTTTAGTCATGACTGAACGCATACGTGCCAGAGAGCGCTCAAACTCTTTTTCACACTGAATCACGCGTCGACGGTATGCACTTAACTTTTCTATGCGGTTCTGTTTTTCTTGCCACATTTTTTGAGTTTCATGATCTAACGACGCTTCATTTGTTACTCTGTCAGCTTGTCTTTGATCAACAGGGAGTGGAACGGCATCGCTTTGCTCTGGATTAAAGTAAACGAACTTTACGCCGAGGTGGCGGATCATCTCGACTTGCTCTTGGTCTTTAATCTTAAAGCTATTGAGTAGAAAGGGGTGATCGTTCCACTTTAGCGGAAGACGGATATGTAATCCGGGTTGAATACGATCGACCGTTAGTTTAATGGCTGCCACTTATTCACTACTGATTTATATTTCTTAAGAGAGTTAGAATACTAGTAAATTTTGTGAATAAATTCATCAGTAACTATCAAAACATCAAACCGTTATTTCTAAGCGACTCACTTAATTAGATAGAAGTAAGCTACTTTAAGGAGCGATCTGCTTTGCGTATTTTAAGCTTGGCCTCGAACACTGGCTTGTCTATTACTTCTTGATCTTTGACTAGCCCCATTAACGTTTGTACCGCTACACGGGCCATGTCACTGATAGGAAAGTGCACTGCTGATACTGTAGGGTAAAGACTTTCACAAAGATCAACACTGTCAAAGCTAGTTAATGAGATTTGCTCTGGTACAGAAATACTGTGCTCGTGTAAGTACTGCATTGCGCCAACCGTCATTTCTTCACTGCACGAAAAGACAGCCGTCACATCAGGGTGTCGTTGTAAAATTGCAGCCATTGCATCATAACCACTTTGCCGACCATAATTCCCTTCTTCACACCAGCTTTCATCAATATCTATACCAGCATCCTTCATTGCATCAATATACCCAAGCTTTCTCAATACACTGTTATGACGTTGGGATGGACCGGCAATACAAGCAATCTTTCGATGACCACCAGCTAAAAGGTGCTCAACGGCAATACGGCTTGCATGATGATGGTTAAAGGTAACACAACGCTCTTCTATTCCTTCCACGTAGCGATCCAGGAGAACGAAAGGTGTAGGCTGTTTAGCTAGTTCACGTAAGTCATCATCTGACAAATAACGACTATGAAGTACATAGCCGTCACAACGTAAATCATTAAAACGCTGAATTGCCTCTTTTTCACCTTGTGCAGAATGATGGCCTTGAGCTGTAATCAAAAACTTCTTATGAATATCCAGCTCGGTCTGAACCTGCTCCATCATCTCGCCAAAGAAGCCCCCCGTATAGTAAGTCACCAATAACCCAACCATATTACTGGATGAGGTTGCGAGTGAACGAGCAATTGCACTGGGACGATAATTCAATTGCGCCATAGCTTGCTCTACTTTTTTTCGAGTTTCCTCGCGAAATTTCCCCTCTCCATTAATAATTCGAGAAACGGTAGAGCGATTTACACCGGCGAGTTCGGCTACATCTTTAATCCTTGCCATAATGCTATTGGGTCCAACTGCAATTGTTATTAAATATTCGTTTGTGTAGAACGGCTGCCAGCAATTCGTAAGGTGCTATAGGGGGCGAAGCTGGCAGCCTTTAATCATACACCGACCATTTGATTGGTAGAAACAAGCTCAGAGTAATCCGTGACAGTTATACCATGATGAGCTAACTGTTCTTTTAAAATGGGAGAGGTAAGAACTTGTAACTCTAGCTCTCGCTGAAGCGCATAGCCACTCTTTAAGATAAGCGCCTGATCGGCCTCTGCCGGGTGGCACATCACCTCAACCAAGTCATAGTCAGCTTTTAAGCTCAATAGATGTGCCATTAAGCCATCCAAGCTCACTTTTTGATCATAAAACTCATCAGTAAAGATATACCTGATTGTCATCGATTCTTGACACAAGCCAGTGCCCCGCAGTGGCACTCTGTATTCATTCGCTACTTCTTTAATAACGGGCAAAATTTGAGGGTGAGTATGCGCGTGATGATGGCTATCTAAGTGGCTTAGCTCTAACCCAAGCGATAAAAAATGTTCCACCTGAGCTTTTGCTTCATCATAAATGACCTGAGTTTCGAAGTCCTGCTTACTCCAAAGTTCGTCATAGTTGATAAAGTGCGCTCGGCCGTTGGTCAAGTTAGGATGCTTCGTTATAGGCACACCTGCTGTAAACCTAAGATGAACGCCAATTTTCAAGTCTGGATTATGGCGAGCTAGTTCTAAGGCATGTTGCTCAGCATCCATACCCACCATCATGGTGGTTGAATGAACCACACCTTGCTGATGAGCTTTAACGATGCCGCTATTTACACCTCTCGTTAAACCAAAATCATCAGCATTAAAAATGACTTTCATCGGCGCCCTTCCTTAGTCTTACAACGTCGTTAGTTTAAATTGAGGTAAATACGGAGCGTTCACCGCTAGGATATCATCCAGGATTGACTTGGCGCGGCCAATGTCAGGCACCAATGGGTTATTGGTTAATGCCATAAGCGCCTTGTCATAATTACCTTCGACAGCAGCTTCTATTGTTAGCTGCTCATACGCTTTAACTTGATGGAGTAATCCTTTGATATTGTTTGACAACTCGCCAACCGCAAGAGGTTTCGCCCCCCAGCTACCAATCACGGCACTACATTCAATCACAGCATCGTCAGGTAGGCCGTTGATCGCTCCATTATTTAAAACGTTAACAACATGAATACTATTACGATTGTTATAAATTGAATCAACTAGGTTCAGTGATGCATCAGAATAATAAGCACCACCCCGCTCCTCTAACTCTTTCGGCTTATGATCGAGGGTAGGATCTTGATAGAGCTTAAATAGCGCATTTTCTGTTTCCATTACCTGCTCAGCACGAGTGCCTTTTTCATCGGCACTTTGTTTCTCTTCAGCAAGCATGGCATCAGTTTGGTAGAAGTAACGATGATAAGGACATGGTATCGCCCCCAGTGCTTTTAGAAATGCCGGATCCCACGGCTCTTCCCAGATATTCTTCATACTGAAGTTGGCACCATCACCAACTTTCTCTAATACCGTTTGAGTAATATCTTCCCCATTGAGCCATGCTTTGTGTACCCACACGAGATGGTTTAACCCAGCAAACTCAAGTTGTAGCTCTTTTGGCTCGCACTCCATCATTTCTGCAATCATCATTTCCATTGAAACGGGCACATTGCATAAACCAATACTTTTTACTTTGGTGTACTTACTGACCGCTTCGGAAACTAAACCCGCTGGGTTGGTGAAATTGAGCATCCATGCGTTTGGAGCCAACTCTTCAATGTCTTTACAGATATCAAGAATGACCGGAATGGTTCGCAGTGCTTTAGCAAAACCACCAGGGCCCGTTGTTTCTTGGCCGATGACGTCGTACTTGATTGGGATTCGCTCATCATTAGCGCGAGCAGCAAGGCCACCAACACGAAACTGCGTCATCACAAAATCCGCATCTTTTATCGCAGCACGGCGATCGAAACTGGCTTTTATCTCAATTTTTGCTCCGGCTTTATCGACCATTCGCTGAGCCAATCCTTTGATGATCTCAAGCTTCTCAGCTCCTGACTCAATGTCCACAAAATGAATCTTCCTAACGGGTAAATATTCTAAGCGCTTAATAACTCCTTCAACCAATTCCGGGGTATAGCTACTACCACCGCCAATAATGGCAAGTTTGATCGCCTCTCTAGACATTTTCATCCCCCTTTATTTGTTCGAGATTTTTTTGTTCAGTGCGACGATTTCTACAGCCATCTCTTGAGCCAAAATCGTAGTCATTAGGTGATCTTGAGCATGCACCATCACTAACGTCATCGGGACTTTCCCTTCTCCCTGATCTTCTTCAATAAGCTGAGTCTGTATTAAGTGGGCTTTATTAATGCACTCTCTTGCTTGAGAGAGCTTCTCATCAGCCGCTTCAAAATCTTGTTCTCGAGATAAACGCAATGCCTCGTAGCTTAAACTTCTGGCTTCACCAGCATTGCAAATGATCTCCATTACAACCAATTCTTGTTCCATCATTTTCTCTCCGAAAATCGGGCCGCGTAATTGCGGCCCATTAAGTACAGTTAAGCAGTAACGCCTTCGCCTGACGGCTGCGTGTCACCTTTAGTTTCCTTCGTCGTTGGTAGTTCTTGCTCCAACATTTGCTTCTCAAACATTTTGAAGAATGGGAAGTAGATGATTAGATCAAGAATTAATAAACCAATGACGAGCAATACTGGCGCAAAGGTCCAACCGCTACCCCACGAAGCACCTATCAGTGCCGGTGTTGTCCAAGGTGTTGTAGCGACACCCATACCCACAAAGCCGACATGCACAGCAAAATACGCAATCGTAGCGTTGATGACTGGAGCGAAGACGAACGGGATAAACAAGGTCGGGTTCATCACAACTGGGCTACCGAAGATCACAGGTTCGTTGATTTGGAAAAAGCCAGGCACCGCACTCATTCGACCAATGCTCTTAAGGTGAACAGAACGGCTAAACGACATCAGCATAACAAGAGCAAGTGTTGCACCAGAGCCGCCAATAAAGATGTAAAAATCCCAGAACGGTTGAGTAAATACGTTTGGAATCGGTTCACCTGCAACAAAGGCTTCAATGTTGGCACCAATGTTGGTCAAAAAGATTGGAGAAAGCAGTCCAACAACAATTGCAGCACCATGAATACCCGCAAACCAAAGTAGCTGGCAAAGCAATAAAGCGCCAATAATGGCAGGCAATGAGTTAGACGCACTAATTAGCGGTTTAAAGATAGCCATAACAGCATCTGGAATCAGCATGTCGTACTGGGTTTGTACGAAAAGGCTAAGTGGATATAAGGTAATGAATATCGCTAAGACTGGTAGCAATACTTCAAATGATCGCGCAATCGCCGGTGGCACCTGCTCTGGCATGCGAATCGTAATATTGTGCTTTTTCATAAAACGGTAGAGCTCCACCGAGAAAAATGCACACATCACTGCGGTGAAGATCCCGGTTCCGCCCATGTGAGACATAGACAACGCGCCATCTTTAGCTGGGGCCGCAATGAGTAAAAAAGACATTAGTGACAATACAGCACTCGTGATCCCATCCATCTTGTAAGCCTTCGCTAAACTATAAGCAACGCCCAGCGAAACAAAAATGGTCATGATCCCCATCGACATGTTGTAGGGCATCATTATGGTATCAAAATGTGTAGTGGCGAAATCGAGCCAAATTCGACCAAAAGTAAAGGTTGTATCTTCGGCAAATGGGGGGAATGCAAAAATCAAAATGAAACTACCGACAATAATAAACGGCATTGCGACAATAAAACCGTCTCTCATTGCGCGAACATGGGGCTGATTCCCCACTTTAGCTGCTATAGGTGCTATATGCTTTTCGACTGCGCCTATAATTGCGTCATAAAGCTTCATAGAATCCATCCTTATTTTAGGCAAAAGAATCCCGCATCAAATATTTATATTTGATGTACAGTTATCTTTTTAATTTAAAACTATAGTTTAGTTAATTAATTCTAATGCTTGCTCTAGTACTTCTTCTCCCTTCATCATTCCATAATGCTGAGGAGAAATAGCATCAATGTTTTTACCATGCTCTTGCGCCGTTTTTCTTAGCTCTTCTAGCTGAAAACGTACTTGAGGCCCGAGAAGACAAACATCGTACTCTTTAATTACATCTTCAAACGCATTCACTGACATTGCATCAATTTTGCACTCAATTCCTTTATTTTCAGCAGCTTGCTCCATTTTCTTAACAAGCATACTGGTTGACATCCCTGCGCTACAGCATAAAAGGATCTTTTTCATAGCCTTACTCCCGTTGTGTAAATTTCAACCTGTAAAAACTGTAGCAAAAATAACCAAGACAAAAAAGCGCAACCGGTTGCATTATTCGTGAACACAATCCCAATTTAGAAAATACCACCTATTTTTTTGTAATTATTTAGGTCTAGGATAAAAGTCATAAAATAATTTAAGACATCACATTAAGTTTCAAGTTATCAATATTTTACTACTGACAACGTCGTTATTAATTTCTTAAAAGGAATAGAGAATGAAATTTAATAAATTGGCTATTGCAGCGCTTGTAAGTGCCGCACTATCACAGCACTCACTTGCTCAAACCGACTCTAAAGGCACCATTTATCTAACGTTTGATGATGGACCAATCAATGCATCTATTGACGTTATTCAAGTACTTAACCAGGAAGATATCAAAGCGACGTTTTACTTTAATGCTTGGCATTTAGATGGAATTGGTGATGAGAATGAAGACCGTTCGCTAGAAGCCTTAAAGCTCGCATTAGACACTGGTCATATTGTCGCGAACCATAGTTACGATCATATGGTTCATAATTGCGTTGATGAGTTTGGACCGAACAGTGCTGCGGAGTGTAATGCGACCGGGGACCACCAGCTTAACTCGTATCAAGACCCTGTTTACGATGCCTCAATGTTTACGGAAAACTTATCTGTGTTAGCAAAGTATTTGCCGAACATTACAAGCTACCCGAACTACAAGGCAACAGAGTTTGCTAGACTGCCCTACACCAACGGTTGGCGCGTGACGAAAGACTTCAAAGCAGATGGGTTATGCGCCACGTCTGATGACCTGAAACCTTGGGAACCAGGATATGTATGCGATACATCCAACCCATCCAACAGTGTAAAAGCAGCTATCGAGGTTCAAAATATCCTAGCGAATAACGGCTATCAAACTCACGGTTGGGATGTGGACTGGGCACCTGAAAATTGGGGCATTGAAATGCCAGCAAACAGCCTTACAGAAGCAGAAGCATTTCTTGGATATGTGGATTCCGCGTTAAACACTTGTGCACCAACAACGATTAACCCGATCAACTCCAAAGCTCAAGAGTTCCCATGTGGTACACCTTTACACGCCGATAAAGTTATCGTATTAACTCACGAGTTCCTATTTGAAGATGGTAAGCGTGGCATGGGTGCAACGCAAAACCTACCTAAGCTCGCTAAGTTTATACAGTTAGCAAAACAAGCGGGTTATGACTTCGACACAATGGATAACTACACACCGAACTGGCAAGTTGGTCATAACTACGACGCTGGCGATTACGTCTTACACCTAGGTACTGTATACCAGGCTGTAACAAACCATACTGCACAACAAGATTGGGTACCGTCTCCAACCTCTAGCCTCTGGACAAATGCGGACCCAGCCACTAACTGGACTCAGAATGTTTCCTATAAACAAGGTGATGTGGTCACTTATCAAGGTTTGCGTTATCTAGTTGATGTACCGCACGTGTCCCAAGCAGACTGGACTCCGAACACTCAAAATACCTTGTTCACAGCTCTATAGGCTGTTCTTACTATCACCATGTAGTAGTTTGCGCGAGGCATACCCCTCGCGCTTTTTTTGTTTTGAAGATCCAGATACAACAAAGCCCCGACTTCCATCGAGGCTCTGTCTTAAAATATGGTACCGGTGGACGGAGTTGATTGGACTGGCATTCCTGCCGCCACCGCGAAGGCAACGCTAACTTCCTTTTGATATTTACGAGCACCTAAAACGACGAAAGGCCGCTATAAAAGCGACCTTTCTAATATGGTACCGGTGGGCGGACTTGAACCGCCACGCCCGAAGGCAACGGATTTTGAATCCGTCGTGTATACCAATTTCACCACACCGGCATCTTTGGGCTATTGCCCTTTGATGGTTGGCATTATACGTAAGCTTTTGACCTGCGCAAGCAGAAATACCTTAAATAACTATCGTTTGCTGATAATTTCGCCACAAAGTGTGACAAAGCTGTACTCATAAGAAACGTACGCTCCATGTTCTACTACTCTTCCAGATGAAAATGAGTATACGAAACTCTTTTTAAGTTCTATTCACTGTAATATCAGAAACATAACCATTCCCAATGCTCGACAACGCATTATGGAGCATCTCTGCGGCATCTTCTGCTTGCATGAAGTGACTCGTGTCCATCGTATTGCCGCTTGTTTTCCAGAATTCCGTATCCATTCCACCAGGATAAACCGCGATGATTTTCATAGGTTTTCCTTTTAGCTCCAAACGAACCGACTCAATTAATCCTTTGACGGCCCATTTCACTGCACAATACGTAGACTCTTGCGCTTTAGGTTGTTGCGCGGCTGTGGACATGATCATGACCACTTTTATTGGATGATCTTTGTAACGCTTTACTAACTCTCTTAACACATGAATCGCAGAATTCAGGTTGTTATCAATCAACTTTTGAATCTCTTCCGGCTCCTGCTCTTCCAGTAAGCCAAAATAACCACTTCCCGCACTATGAATGACCATTTCAGGGGACTGTTTCACCCCATCAAAGAGCTGTTTCACATTTTGGTGCGATGAGAGGTTGCAAGCTTGATAACCAACGTTATGAGAGAGTTGTTTTGCTAGTGCGAATAGTTTTTCTGTATTTCTTCCTATTACATACGTCTCTTTGCCTTCCGCATCATAACGCTTTGCTAGTTCCGCCCCTAAGCCGCTACTTGCACCTGTAATTACAATCATGCGCTACCTCTTTTCAATCACATACTTTTAATTCATCTATCAATTAAGGTAACAGAATCGTTGTAATTCACACCTCAAGAACACCATTCTTTGAGGCAAGCAGCTTTCTTACTTTCGTGATGCATGAAATATCAAGCAGAACGACGGGCATTTAACCTATGCTTAAGCAAGAATAACTTTCTGAATTTTCTATCGACTTTCTAGTGAGAACTGAATAGGAGCAAAGAATGACTGGGTCAAAATGGCAGTGGTTACTGAAACAGATGACACGAAAACTGTGGGTCCGGACGTCACTCTACGCATTACTAGCTGTTGCTACCGCCTTAATGTCGATTGTTTTAAACCAGTTCATTACTCTGCCCCCTGCCATCAACGTCAGCAAGGATTTGTTGAACAACATATTAAATATCCTCGCAACCTCCATGCTTGCAGTGACTACATTCTCTCTCAATATTATGGTCTCAGCGTACAGTGCCGCTAGTGCAGGGGTAACGCCGCGAGCGACAAAACTGTTGATGGAAGACAGCACAACACAAAATGCCTTAGCAACCTTTCTTGGCTCTTTTCTATTTAGTTTGGTAGGAATTATCGCGCTAGGTATTGGGGCCTATCATCAACAAGCACAAATTTATCTATTCATCGTGACTATCGCCGTAATCGTGATGATCATACTCACTCTGCTACGTTGGATTCAGCACCTTTCCGTACTAGGAAGGGTCAGTGAAACCACTTCATACGTAGAGCAAGCCTTGTTAGATGCGATAAGAAAACGGGGCAAAGAGCGCTGGCTAGGTGCTCACCCATGGAGCCACCCAGAGCATAAGCCCAGAGGAAGTAAACCTATTTTGAGCCAAGAAATTGGCTACTTACAGCATGTTGATATGCATCACCTCGATAGTATTGCTGAAGCAAACCAATGCACCATCTACCTTGAGCGACAACCGGGAAGTTTTGTGTACGTAGGTCAACCATTGGCTTGGGTTTGTGGTGAATTGCCAGACGAAAGCGAAGTAACGGCAGCCTTCACGATTCGAACGGAGCGTTCATATGATCAGGACCCTCGCTTTGGTTTAGTCGTTATGGCGGAAATCGCCTCACGAGCACTATCTCCGGCTGTAAATGATAATGGCACCGCAATTGACGTTCTTGGGCGTTCTGTACGAGCACTTTCATTATGGGGAGACCTACTCAGTGAGCCGCCTACCAAAACTCGATATCCTAGACTATTTGTGCCCGCATTGAGCTGCCAGGATTTGTTTGATGATGTCTTTTTGCCGATAGCACACGATGGTGCAGCGCAACTCCAAATACAGATTCGCCTACAAAAGGCCTTGCTAGCTCTCTCTAGTATGCACCCTAAGTTATTTTTGTCACCAGCAATCAAGCTGTCAGAAAAAGCTTTAGAACTTTCATTAAGCCAACATTATACCGAAGATGAGAAACACCAACTCTCTCAGCTATCTAATCTGGTCACAGACCAAAAAGCCAATGGTTAAGAGAGTCGAATTCAGTTGAAACATATTGCTGCACGGCCTCGTGTATCATGACATGTGCTGATAACGTAGGGCAGAAAAGTCTCTTCGTTTATACACAATTAAAGACTCTGTGCGTTAGGTCTCTTTTCTCTTGGTGAGGGAATCTATATTCTGACGCACAATTTTTAAGGTAAGTGATGGAATAATGACAACGTCTACAACTCTTCCACCTGCAGGTCTCTTTCGTCGACTTGCAGCGTTGATTTACGACACATTGATTATTATCGCAATTGAAATGATGGCCGCTGGTATTGTTATGGCCGTTGTGTTTGCACTAAATGCAGCAGGATTGTTGAGCTATGGCGAGTACGCTGATGCCGCAGATATGCTCGGAAAGCACCCTGTATTGAGCCCTCTATTTACACTTTATCTTGCGGGTGTGTGGATATATTTCTTTGTGTTCTTCTGGACGCGAGCAGGACAAACTCTTGGGATGCGCGCTTGGAAACTTCGAGTTCGCAATGCCAAAGACGGAGCACCAATTACGGTAACTCAAGCTCTGATTCGTATTTCGACATCTGGCTTTGGCTTGGCAAATTTGACTGTACCGATTGATCCGAAGAAACGTGGTTTCCACGACATTTGGGCCAAAACAGAGGTTGTTGTATTACCCAAGGCAAACTAACTTGTCTAGGAACACAAAAAAGGAAGGCGTAATGCCTTCCTTTTACATTTGGTTCGGTAAAACTTGGTTTATTCGATGATGCTTCAGTTATAGCTTTCTTCGTAGTAGTGCAATCGCAATAGCTAAGAACACCAAACTCGGGGCCAAAGCACCAAACACTGGGGATATGCCATACACCAAGCTTAATGGGCCAAAGAACTCACTGGATATGTAAAAAGTAAACCCGGCAACCACGCCCGACAATACCCTTGCCCCCATGGTCACGCTTCTGAGTGGACCGAAAACAAAAGATAGCGCCATTAACATCATCACAGCAATTGAAAGCGGCTGAGTCAACTTACGCCAAAACGCCAACTCATAGCGAGATGCATCTTGTTCCGATGCTTTTAGGTAAGTCACATAATCATACAAACCGCTCAGTGACAGTTCTTCTGGCTTCACGGTCACCACAGCTAGCTTATCCGGTGCCAAAGAGGTGTGCCACTCCATCTGTTCGATGTCTTGCTTTGAAATTACGTTTTCATTTTCCATGTCCGTAATTTGTACGTAGCGCATCAGCCAGTTGTTATCTTGTTGGTAGTCGACTTCTTCGGCGAAAATAACTTTTTGTAGATTCTTATCATCATCAAAACGCCACATATTTAAAGCATAAAGTTTGTCGTCTTCGACTTTACCTATAAAGATAAAGTCGTTTGCGTCACGAGCCCACACACCTGAGCGCACAGACACAATGCTACCACCTGATATCGCAAACGCACGTAAGTCACGGGCCATCTTCTGGGCCTCAGGAGCGCCCCATTGACCTAACGCCATAACGACAATCATGAGCGGGACGGCCGTTTTTAGTACCGATAACCCGATATCCAGCTTAGAGAAACCAGCAGCTTGCATCACCACCAGCTCAGAGCTTGAAGCCAACATACCTAAGCCGATCAGGGCACCGAGTAATGCCGCCATTGGAAAGAACATTTCGATATCACGCGGCACACTGAGTAACACAAAGTACAACGCATGAGTGAGGTCGTACACACCTCGCCCTACTTTACGTAGCTGTTCTACATATTTGATGATGCCCGATAAGCCAACAAACGTCGCTAAAACCAAGGCAGTGGTAGAGATGATGGTTCTACCGATGTAAAGGTCTAAGATTTTGAACACAGCTTACGCGAGCCTCTTCTTGCGGAATTTGTCTTTTATTCGTCTAGCAGCAACGCTGTCCATCATATTCGCCATGATAGCAACAATCAGCAACATCGCATTGATTGGCCACATACCAATAGCAGCCGGGATGTCACCATCTTCTAATGCAGATTTGGTTGCACTGATCGCCAAGAAATACGCTAGATAGATCAGAATCGCAGGCCCCATTTTGGCAAACCGTCCCTGACGCGGATTCACCGCAGACAAAGGAATAACGAGCATTGTTAAGAGTGGAATACACACAAATAACGAAATTCGCCATTGTAGCTCCGCTTGCGCCTCTGGATCTGGGTGACCTATCAAGTCAACCGTTGGGTATGCTTCCCAGTCTCGCCCTTTCTTTTTGACCTCACGTTGGCCGATAACACCTTCGTATTCATCGAATTTCGTGATCATATATTCAACGCGAGTAGGCACACCTTCATAACGCGTACCTTCTTTCATAGTGATGATCTGACGACCGT
Source organism: Vibrio sp. 2130-1 (assembly GCF_033339515.1). Lineage (NCBI taxonomy): Bacteria > Pseudomonadati > Pseudomonadota > Gammaproteobacteria > Vibrionales > Vibrionaceae > Vibrio > Vibrio sp. 2130-1. The sequence continues at coordinate 85,863 of NZ_JAWOUT010000017.1, read as the reverse complement.
CCGAAAGCTCTTTTACTTCACCAGAAGATGAGAACATCACACTCGGTAACACTGAATCTCGAGGGCGCATCTGCGCAACAAAAACGTTGCTCAAGGTATTGTCTTTAATGTCATCGATGAACACAACCGATGAACCGTCTGGTGTACCTTGGAACTGACCTTTTTTAAGTAGGTCAACGCTGTTTTCTGACGCTACCTGCTCATAAAGCTGCTCAACGCGGTCTTGAGACCACGGCGATAGCCACAACGCATTGAAAGCCGCCACCGCTGAAGTAATCAACGCTAGGTATAAGGCTGCTTGAACCAAGAATTTATTACCAATACCTGTCGCGTTCATTACGACAATTTCGCTCTCTGCATACAGACGACCAAATGTGATCAATATGCCGATATACAGACTTAAAGGCAGCATTAACAGACCCATTGCTGGCATGTTCAAACCAACAATAGAGAAAATCAATCCAGCAGGAATATCCCCATCAGAAGCATCAGCAAGAACACTTATGAATTTCTGGCTTACAAACACCAAAAAAAGTACGAAAAAAATCGCAAATTGGCTCTTGAGTGTTTCGCGGATCAAATATCTAACAATAATCACGCTGAAATTACCTATACAAAACTTGTTTTTTTGGTCGAATCACTATAGTTTCCCGTTGAACCATTTATTTTTTTAAAAATTATAAACTAGATGTTAGTCGCTTAATCAGCTCTGCATGTAAGCCTGGAGCTAAAATTCAACAAGTAAGCGATCATTATCTAACATTTAGAGCAATTTGTCTTCAGGATGTAGGAGTACGCATGGAGTTCAGTGTAAAAAGTGGCAGTCCAGAGAAACAACGTAGCGCATGTATCGTTGTTGGTGTGTTTGAACCACGTCGCCTTTCTCCAGTAGCCGAACAACTTGATAAAATCAGTGACGGTTACATCAGTTCACTACTTCGCCGTGGTGATCTAGAGGGTAAACCTGGTCAGATGCTGCTACTGCATCAAGTACCAGGTGTTTTGTCAGAGCGCGTTTTACTTGTCGGTTGCGGCAAAGAGCGTGAACTTGGCGAGCGCCAGTACAAGGAAATCATTCAAAAGACGATCAGCACACTTAACGAGACAGGCTCAATGGAAGCGGTATGTTTCCTAACTGAACTGCATGTTAAGGGTCGTGATACATACTGGAAAGTGCGCCAGGCTGTAGAAGCGACTAAAGATGGTCTATACACATTTAATCAATTCAAGAGCGTGAAACCTGAGACTCGCCGCCCACTGCGCAAGCTTGTTTTCAACGTACCAACGCGTCGTGAATTGAACTTGGGTGAAAAAGCAATCACTCATGGTCTTGCTATTGCATCAGGTGTCAAAGCCTCAAAAGACCTTGGCAACATGCCGCCAAACGTAGCTAATCCAGCTTACCTTGCTTCTCAAGCTCGTCGTCTAGCGGACGATTACGAAACCGTAACCACCAAAATCATTGGTGAGCAAGAGATGGAAAAACTGGGTATGACCTCTTACCTAGCAGTAGGCCGTGGTTCTAAAAACGAATCTATGATGTCTATCATCGAGTACAAAGGTAACCCTGACTCAGATGCAAAACCGATTGTGCTCGTAGGTAAAGGTCTAACCTTCGACTCAGGCGGTATCTCTCTAAAGCCGGGCGAAGGTATGGATGAGATGAAGTACGACATGTGTGGTGCGGCATCGGTATTCGGTACAATGAAAGCGCTAGCGAAGCTGAACCTACCAATCAACGTTATTGGTGTTCTAGCTGGCTGTGAAAACATGCCTGGCAGCAACGCGTACCGTCCAGGTGACATCCTAACGACCATGTCTGGTCAAACTGTAGAAGTTCTGAACACGGATGCGGAAGGTCGTCTTGTTCTTTGTGACGCACTGACTTATGTAGAGCGTTTCGAACCAGACTGTGTTGTTGATGTTGCAACGCTAACCGGCGCTTGTGTTATCGCACTAGGTCACCACATCAGTGGCGTTATCTCTAACCACAACCCTCTTTCTCATGAGCTAGTAAATGCTTCTGAGCAAGCGAGTGACCGTGCATGGCGTCTACCAATGGCAGACGAGTACCACGAACAGTTGAAGAGCCCGTTTGCGGATATGGCAAACATTGGTGGTCGCCCTGGTGGCACAATTACTGCGGGTTGCTTCTTATCTAAGTTCGCGAAGAAGTACAACTGGGCACACGTCGATATCGCAGGTACCGCGTGGAAATCAGGCGCAGCGAAAGGCTCAACGGGCCGTCCTGTCTCAATGCTTGTCCAATTCCTTTTGAACCGCAGCGGCCAAGAGACAGAAGAGTAATTTCTGAACAGAATCTAAAAGGGCCGCAAGGCCCTTTTTTATTACCTCGATTTTCTTGATTGAAAATCGGATTTAATATGGTTTCAGGAAGAGACCATCGGCAAGTGAGAGAATGATGCAAACAGCAACCTTCTACATCATTAATGAAGAGAGCCCGCAAGCAACGGTGACTGGCTTTGAAGAATACATCGTGTTTTTGGCTCAGCACTTTGCTCGTCAAGGCGCAAAAGTGTATCTGAACTGCCAAGACAAACCGCATGCCGAGCAGCTCGCTGAAGCCTTTTGGCAAATTGATGCAGACAAGTTCATGGCACATAATCTTGTAGGCGAAGGACCGAAATACGCCACCAATATTGAAATCGGCCATGAAGGTGTAAAACCTAATTGGAACCGCCAGCTGGTAATTAATTTGGCGGAAAATGAGACAACCTTTGCGAACAAGTTTGCTCAAGTGGTAGACTTCGTGCCCTGCGAAGAAAAAGCTAAACAACTCGCAAGAGAAAGATATAAAATTTACCGTCAAGCAGGTTACCAGCTGCAAACGATCGAAATTCAATATCCTTAACGGTCAATCCTTATAGTTAAGGCGATCTTGTTAAGATCCCTCACTTATAAAGATTGACTAAGATTCAACCATCAACGTATCCATTAAAAGAGCGCTATGGAAAAGACATACAACCCAACTTCAATCGAACAAGCTCTGTATCAGACTTGGGAAGAGAAAGGCTACTTTAAGCCACACGGTGACACTACTAAAGAATCATACAGCATCATGATCCCGCCACCGAACGTCACTGGTAGCCTACACATGGGCCACGCGTTCCAAGATACGATCATGGATACGCTTATCCGTTGTGAACGTATGAAGGGTAAAAACACCCTTTGGCAAGTAGGTACTGACCACGCTGGTATCGCAACTCAGATGGTTGTTGAGCGTAAGATCGCTGCAGAAGAAGGCAAAACAAAACACGATTACGGTCGTGAAGCTTTCATCGACAAAATCTGGGAATGGAAAGGCGAATCTGGCGGCACTATCACTAAGCAGCTTCGTCGTCTTGGCGCATCTGTAGACTGGGATCGTGAACGCTTCACGATGGACGATGGTCTATCTAACGCCGTCCAAGAAGTGTTCGTACGTCTGTACGAAGACGATCTAATCTACCGCGGTAAGCGTCTAGTTAACTGGGATCCAAAGCTACACACAGCGATTTCAGATCTAGAAGTAGAGAACAAAGACACTAAAGGCCACATGTGGCACTTCCGCTACCCACTAGCAGATGGCGCTAAAACAGCGGATGGCAAAGACTACATCGTTGTTGCAACGACTCGTCCAGAGACCGTGCTAGGCGATACGGGTGTTGCAGTTAACCCAGAAGATCCACGTTACAAAGATCTTATCGGTAAAGAAATCATCCTTCCTATCGTTGATCGTCGCATCCCAATCGTGGGCGATGAGCACGCAGATATGGAAAAAGGTACTGGCTGTGTGAAAATCACACCTGCGCACGACTTCAACGACTACGAAGTAGGTAAGCGCCACCAGCTACCAATGATCAACATTCTGACTTTCGACGCGAACATCCGCGACTCAGCAGAAGTATTCAACACTAACGGCGAAGCAAGCGACGCTTACAGCACTGAGCTACCAGCTAAATACCACGGTATGGAGCGTTTTGCCGCTCGTAAAGCTATCGTTGCTGAATTCGACGAGCTAGGCCTACTTGAAGAAGTGAAAGATCACGATCTACAAGTTCCTTACGGCGACCGTGGTGGCGTGGTTATCGAACCAATGCTAACTGACCAATGGTACGTACGTACTGCGCCTCTAGCGAAAACCGCAGTTGAAGCAGTAGAAAACGGCGACATCCAATTCGTTCCTAAGCAATACGAAAACATGTACTTCTCTTGGATGCGTGACGTTCAAGACTGGTGTATCTCTCGTCAGCTATGGTGGGGTCACCGCATCCCAGCTTGGTACGACAACCAAGGTAATGTTTACGTAGGTCGCACTGAAGAAGAAGTTCGTAAGAACAACAACCTAGAGTCTGTCATTGAACTTCACCAAGACGAAGACGTACTGGATACGTGGTTCTCTTCTGCACTATGGACGTTCGGTACTCAAGGTTGGCCAGAGCAAACTGACGATCTGAAAGTATTCCACCCTTCAGACGTTCTAGTAACTGGTTTCGACATCATCTTCTTCTGGGTTGCGCGCATGATCATGATGACCATGCACTTCGTGAAAGACGAAAACGGCAAGCCGCAAGTACCATTTAAAACGGTTTACGTTACTGGTCTAATCCGTGACGAAAACGGCGACAAGATGTCTAAGTCGAAAGGTAACGTACTTGACCCAATCGACATGATCGATGGTATCGACCTAGAGTCTCTCGTAGAGAAGCGTTGTGGCAACATGATGCAGCCTCAACTAGCGAAGAAGATCGAGAAGAACACTCGTAAGACGTTTGAAAACGGTATCGAAGCATACGGTACAGACGCACTGCGTTTCACTCTTGCAGCAATGGCATCAACAGGTCGTGATATCAACTGGGATATGAAGCGTCTTGAGGGTTACCGTAACTTCTGTAACAAACTATGGAACGCAAGCCGTTACGTAATGATGAACACAGAAGAGCAAGATTGTGGCTTCAACGGTGGTGAGATTGAATACTCACTAGCAGACAAATGGATCGAGTCTCAGTTTGAACTTGCAGCGAAAGCGTTCAACAACCATATCGACAACTTCCGTCTAGATATGGCTGCGAACACGCTTTACGAATTCATCTGGAACCAATTCTGTGACTGGTACCTAGAGCTAACTAAACCCGTTCTATGGAAAGGTACTGAAGCGCAACAGCGTGGTACTCGCCGTACACTAATCACGGTACTTGAGAAGACTCTACGTCTGGCTCATCCTGTGATTCCTTACATCACTGAAACTATCTGGCAAAGCATCAAGCCACTAGTTGAAGGTGTAGAAGGTGAGACAATCATGCTTCAAGCACTGCCTCAATTCGACGAAGCAAACTTCAACCAAGAAGCGCTAGATGATATCGAATGGGTGAAGGCGTTCATTACCAGCATCCGTAACCTACGTGCTGAATACGACATCAACCCTGGTAAGCCGCTTGACGTTATGCTGAAAGCAGCAAATGCAGAAGATGCCTCTCGTCTAGAAGCAAGCAAGCAAGTACTGATGTCACTAGCAAAGCTAGAAGCAGTACGCGTGCTTGAAGCTGGCGAACAAACTCCAGCGTGTGCAACGGCACTGGTTGGCAAGTCTGAGCTGATGATCCCAATGGCGGGTTTGATCGACAAAGATGCAGAGCTTGCTCGTCTAGATGGCGAAATCAAGAAGACGCACGGCGAAATCAAGCGTATCGAAGGCAAACTTGGCAACGAAGGCTTTGTAGCGAAAGCACCTGAAGCTGTTGTTGCTAAAGAGCGTGAGAAGCTTGAAGGCTACAAAGAGACACTAGCTAAGCTAGAAGAGCAGAAGACAACGATCGCTGCACTTTAAGCCTCAGTGAAAGAGAAGAACTAACACTTCTCACTTTGAATCCAAAGGTTGGCCATCATGGTCAACCTTTTTTGTATATCTTTCACCAAAAACCATCATCAATAGCTTTCCCCTATCGCAACAATACTCATCATCCATTAGCATTAATGAGAATTATTATCGATAATGAACTCATCGAAACAAACACGATTGAGTAATTATCATGAAAAAGACACTAACTTTCGCAGCACTGCATTTTACTATCGCATTTAGTGTCGCTTACGTACTCACAGGCGACATTCTAATTGGTAGTTTAATTGCCATGATTGAGCCTTCAGTGAACACCGTAGCCTTCTACTTTCATGAAAAGGCATGGGCAAAAGTCCCAGCACTTAAAGCTCGTCAGTGGATGACCAAATTAAAAACCGCAAGCTTTGCGACCGTGCACTTCAGCGTCGCTTTTACCGTGGTTTACTTACTAACAGGTGATGCATTTGTCGGCGGCGTAATGGCGATGCTAGAGCCGAGTTTGAACACGGTGGCTTACTACTTCCACGAGAAAGTATGGATGCGTAAATCATCAGAAAAAGCTCCAGCACCGCAGTTTTGTTTACATCACCATGCTTAAACATGGAGGCTCACTACGTCTCCTAACGAGAAAAATGACATTTACCATTGACAAGGTTGCGCACCGCAATTAATTTAATTGCGGTGCGCAACTTTATTTTTAGAGGTAAGTGATAATGAACGCTCGTCAACTTCGACACTACTCCCGTCAAGCCGTCCGATTGCTTGGTATGCTTGATAAACAATGCGGCGATGTCGCTCTCACTCCAGTGCAAGCGCACGCATTGGGTGAAATCCAATTGCAGCCATTGACCATCAATCAGCTGGCACAGCAGCTTAATGTCGACAAGTCCAACGCGAGCCGAACCGTTACTGGTTTGATTAAATTAGGTTTGGTCGAGAGCATCGAAAACCCAAAAGACAAACGTAGTCAACTCGTAGCGATTACAGAGCAAGGCCAACAGGCGTTATCGCAACTGGACCAACAGCAAAACCACTTCTTTGAACAGCTGCTTACCCAACTCGATGACAGCGAGCAAGAGCAACTCAAACTTGGTCTAGAGACTTACCTAAAAGGGCTAACAAAAGTGTGTCAGGCTGAGGAATACGTTCTTCGACCTCTTACTAAAGCAGACAACCCGCAAGTCGCAGATGTGATTCGTAAAGTCTCTGCAGAATACGGCTTAACCGCAGACAAAGGCTATGGTGTGGCCGATCCAACGCTTGATGATATGTATTCGGTTTACAATCAAAACAGGGCCGCCTACTGGGTCATTGAACATCGCGGAGAGATCGTTGGTGGCGGTGGCTTTGCCCCTTTAGCTGGCGAGCCAAATGTGTGTGAACTACAAAAGATGTACTTCTTACCTCAAATACGAGGGCACGGTTTAGCCAAACGCATCGTCGCATTGAGCTTACAATTGGCGAAACAATTTGGGTATCAGCAGTGCTATTTAGAGACAACTGAATGTCTGAGAGAAGCGGTAAGCTTGTATGAAAAGCTAGGCTTTGAGCATCTCGATACCCCGCTTGGACAAACAGGGCATGATGCATGTGAAGTAGTGATGCTTAAAACACTGTAATAAAGAGCATTACTAAGAGTTAAAGCACAACATGGGTAACACAAAGCTCCTGGCTCAAGGCAACAGTGAAGTTTTGGTGCTGCCCATCCAACTCAACAGACAACTGGTAGAGATCACTTGGATCAGGATCAGTAAGATCGGCATACTTTGGCGCTTCGATCTGGAATAAAGCGCTCGCATGCTCCGCTCGGACATCAATAGGAATATGGTAAGTCATACCATTAAACTTAACCGATGCAGAGACCAGACCCGGCGCAAAAGTTTGATAGTACAAGTCTACTTTAAACTCGCAACCACCACCGTGGTGCCAAATCTGCTCGGTTGCCACGCGGTCTAAACGTACATTGCGAATGAACTGCAGATACGGTTCTTGCCATACCCCTAAGCGCTCGTCACTCTTTTGGTATTCATGATCTGCAAGTGAACACAACTCCGGTTTATCCTCATCCAACAGAAGATCTTCTTCTTCCTCAAGGAATAGGATCTCAAAACGGTTGCGCCCCATCTGCATGAACGGGCGAATGTCTTTCTTGTAGACATTTTGAGAACCGTCACAGTCAAACAATGCTACTCCGTTCAAACGCACTTCTGCATGGTAATCCACACCACCCAGCACCATTTCTACCGCTGGGAATGCCATCATGGATTCGTCCACTTCAATGTCATGCATCAGGTGCCACTCTTGCTGACGAATTGCTTCTTCTGTCAGTTCAGCTGGCAATACCTGACTCAAAGGAGCAGGGAAAGTAATGTCATCCTGTGGGATAGAAAGGTCCGTCAGTGGAGAGACTTGCCATAAACCGGCGAGTGAGAGTTGCATATACACCTTGAGCTAGATCAATTTTCACGCATTATAGGGAGAAATACCCTATAAACTCAATGTGAATTATTTATCGCCTCCACATTCGTCAGTTTTTCAAGGTATAAAAAAACCAGCGTTAAACGCTGGTTTTTCCAAAAGTAGTGAGCTTTGATTACTCGTCGTCTTCATCTTCTTCAGGGTAAAGCGCATCTTCGCCTTCGTAGTACGTACCCCAACCGTCATAGATGATGTCGTATTTTTCTGCCAAGTGAATCAATTTTTCAACTTGCGCATCAATCGCTTCTGCGTCTAGTGCGGACTCCATCGTCGCATCACAGCAAAGCAACTTGTTACCATCTTCATCTTCAGTTTCTTCTGCTTCAAGAACTTCAAAGCCCATCTTGAATGCTTCAACTACCGCTTTTTCTAGCGTGTCAAAATCTTCGGCAAACAGGTGGTGCTCAATTTCGTATAGCGAATCTGGATCGCTGCCATCTTCTAGCAATGCTGCAATGATATCGCGAGTCTCTTCCTTTTGAATCTCAATTAATTCTTCTACTGATAGATATTCATCTTCGTGAGACATGTTTTGGCTCCAGATTAGTTACTTGATGGAAACACAATACCCGATACTGAGTATGCTGATCCGGTGAAATATGGCATGGATTGCGATGAAAAGCCACAAACAAACATCATACCACTGCGATTCTTATCGGTTATTTGAATCTAAATATTAAACCGACCACACAAAGAAACAAAAAATTAACAAAGAATGGCGTTTTTTAATATTCAGAACATCCTAATTGACACTTAATGTGGTTATTTTCTCTTTCTATGCGTGTTTATGATGCTTTCTTGAATACACTCACGTATAAAACGAAGATGCATAACGAATAAATTCACTTTAATAATGCATAATTTAGAATAAAAATGCACATTTTATGCACTGTGCATGTATTCTTTCTCAACGGGAAAATTAGAATAAAAACGCACGCACTCTAATTTTAGTAAAATAGCATTTATATCTAATAATGAATTTCATAAGAATAAAAATAAAAATAAAAAACTCACAAAACCATAAACACCAGAATATAAACAAAGCTTGATAACTTGCATCTTTCTAGGAAGCTTGTCATAACTAATGGCTGGAAAATTTGTAAGGATACAAAATGAGCAAGCTGTACGTTGGATCAGAAGTTGGTCAACTTCGACGAGTTCTATTAAATCGCCCTGAACGCGCCCTAACCCACTTAACTCCGTCAAACTGTCATGAGTTGCTATTTGATGACGTTCTTGCTGTAGAAGCGGCAGGTGAAGAGCACGATGCATTCGCACGTACGCTGCGCGAGCAAGACGTTGAAGTGCTTCTCCTCCACGATTTACTGGTCGAAACCCTCGCCGTTCCAGAAGCAAAACAATGGCTGCTGAACACTCAGATTTCTGACTTTCGCTACGGGCCAACATTTGCGCGAGACCTACGCCAATACTTTTCAGAAATGGATGATGAACATCTTGCCTGCATCTTTTTAGGTGGCTTAGCTTACTCAGAGCTACCGATCTCCTCATCTTCTATGCTGCCAAAAATGAAGCGTCCTCTCGACTTTGTTATTGAGCCACTGCCTAATCACCTCTTTACTCGTGATACCTCATGTTGGGTTTATGGTGGTGTATCGCTCAACCCAATGATGATGCCTGCACGCCAACGTGAAACAAACCACTTACGTGCGATTTATCGTTGGCACCCAATTTTTGCTGGCCAAGATTTTATTAAATACTTCGGTGACGATGATCTGCATTATGATAATGCGAATGTCGAAGGCGGTGATGTGTTGGTTATTGGTAAAGGTGCAGTTCTTATCGGTATGTCTGAGCGTACGACTGCACAAGGTGTAGAGAACCTTGCAGCAAGCCTATTTAAAGCAGGCCAAGCGACCGAGGTGATTGCAATTGATCTGCCTAAACACCGCTCATGTATGCATTTAGACACCGTGATGACCCATATGGATGTAGATACTTTCTCTGTCTACCCAGAGATCATGCGCAAAGATCTCGACACATGGCGCTTAACACCAAAAGGCAACGGTGAAATGCATGTTGAAGCCTCACATAACTATCTGCACGCGATTGAGTCCGCCCTTGGCTTAGATCAGTTGAAAATCATCACCACTGGTGGCGACAGCTATGAAGCGGAACGCGAACAATGGAATGACGCCAATAACGTTCTAACTGTAAAACCGGGCGTAGTAATTGGTTACGAACGCAATGTATACACCAACGAAAAATACGATAAAGCTGGCATCAAAGTACTGACAGTACCTGGTAACGAGCTTGGTCGTGGTCGCGGTGGCGCTCGCTGTATGAGCTGTCCAATAGAACGAGACGATATATAACTTACTCGTCCCTTTACATTAGGTGAATCAAAACTAAGGTTGATGTGAATACATCAACCTTTTTTAGCTTTATTTAAAAATAATTATTCACAATAAAAGCATTTATATGTTTTAATAAATTCTATTAATCTAATCACATGTACTAAGGGACGAGCTATGGCTTTCAATTTACGTAACCGCAACTTTTTGAAGCTATTGGACTTCTCAACCAAAGAAATCCAGTTTTTGCTCGAACTGTCTGCAGAGCTGAAAAAAGCTAAATATGCAGGAACAGAGCAGAAGACACTTCAAGGTAAAAACATCGCACTAATCTTTGAGAAATCTTCGACTCGTACCCGATGTGCGTTTGAAGTCGCTGCCTTTGACCAAGGTGCTCAAGTCTCTTACATCGGCCCTTCTGGCTCGCAGATCGGTCATAAGGAATCGATGAAAGACACCGCTCGCGTTCTTGGTCGTATGTACGACGGGATTGAATACCGAGGCTTTGGCCAATCCATTGTTGAAGAGCTTGGTACTTATGCTGGTGTTCCAGTTTGGAATGGTTTAACGGATGAGTTCCACCCGACCCAGATCCTTGCTGACTTCCTGACTATGCAAGAGCACGGCCGTGGTAAACAGCTACATGAAGTAACCTTCGCTTACCTAGGTGATGCGCGCAACAACATGGGTAACTCACTTATGGTGGGCGCAGCGAAAATGGGCATGGATATTCGCCTTGTCGCGCCAAAAGCGTTCTGGCCTGAAGAAGAGCTCGTGGCAACTTGTCAAACTATCGCGCAACAAACCGGTGCAAAAATCACGTTAACAGAAAGCGTTGAGGAAGGTGTGAAAGGTTGTGACTTCCTATACACCGACGTTTGGGTGTCTATGGGTGAGTCTGCCGAGGCATGGGATGAGCGTGTAGCGTTAATGACACCTTATCAAATCAATATGAACGTGATTAAGCAAACGGGCAATCCACATGTGAAATTCATGCACTGCCTTCCAGCTTTCCACAATGATGAAACCACCGTCGGCAAAGAAGTCGCTGAAAAATACGGTATGAAAGGCCTTGAAGTAACAGAAGAGGTATTTGAATCGGAATACTCCATCGTATTCGACGAAGCTGAAAACCGTATGCATACCATCAAAGCCGTGATGGTTGCGACGCTAGGAAGCTAAACCAGCGCGCAAAAACAGCCGATAAAAACCATGATGTAATCGCTTGCGCTCACGAAAGTTAAGCGTATAATGCTCGGCAATTTGTCTGAGGATTAAGAAATGACCACGCTGATTGCTGACGTAAAAACGCGATTTGCTCTCGCTAAGCGACTACGCTTACGTGGTGTTATTTTCGTTAATTCTATTGAATTTTAAAACCTCCCCATTGGGGAGGTTTTTTTATGTCCAAAATTCCTTTCGGTTATTTGGATGTAGTCATCAATGTTATAGGGAAGAAGATCATGGCGAACTCGCTTTACCAGAAGCACATCATCTCTATTCCAGAGCTTTCACGCGAAGAACTGGAACTTATCGTAGAAACAGCAGGTAGCCTTAAAAAAGCACCTCGACCAGAACTGATTAAAAACAAAGTCGTTGCAAGTTGTTTCTTTGAACCATCAACACGTACACGTTTATCGTTTGAAACAGCGATTCAGCGCATTGGTGGTGACGTGATTGGCTTTGATAATGATGGTAATACCTCTCTGGCGAAAAAAGGCGAAACACTCGCAGATTCAGTACAAGTCATCTCTTCTTACGTCGATGCCTTTGTGATGCGTCATCCACAAGAAGGCGCCGCTCGCTTGGCCTCTGAATTTTCAAATGGCGTGCCAGTGATCAACGCGGGCGACGGTGCAAACCAACACCCAACTCAAACGCTACTCGACCTATACACCATCGCGGAAACACAAGGGCGTCTAGACAACCTGAACGTCGCATTCGTAGGTGATCTAAAATATGGCCGCACAGTGCACTCACTGACTCAAGCCTTAGCAAAGTTTAACAACATCCGCTTCTTCTTTGTTGCACCAGATGCGCTGGCAATGCCAGATTACATCTGCGAAGAACTAGATGAAGCTGGCATTCAATATAGCCTACACACAGACATGGAAAGTGTGATTCCTGAACTGGATATTCTGTACATGACACGCGTACAGAAAGAACGTTTTGACGAATCGGAATACGCACATATTAAGTCGGCTTACATCCTAACAGCGGCACTACTAGAAGGCGCGCGTGAGAACTTGAAAGTGCTGCACCCACTACCACGTGTGGATGAAATCACAACTGATGTTGATAAAACGCCTCATGCTTACTTCTTCCAGCAAGCTCAAAATGGCGTGTATGCTCGCCAAGCACTGCTGGCGCTTGTTCTAAACGAAACACTGTAATCGAGGGGAAAAATCATGGCTAAAGAAACTCAATTGCAGGTAGAAGCAATCAAAAATGGTACGGTCATCGACCACATCCCTGCGCAAATCGGCATCAAAGTATTAAGACTGTTCGATATGCACAATTCATCACAACGCGTAACGATTGGACTGAACTTGCCATCATCAGCACTCGGTCATAAAGATCTACTCAAAATCGAAAATGTGTTTATCAATGAAGAGCAAGCTAGCAAGCTAGCGTTGTATGCTCCTCACGCGACCGTGAATCAAATCGAGAATTATGAAGTGGTGAAAAAGCTCGCGTTAGAGCTTCCTGAGCGCATCAATGATGTATTTGAATGCCCGAATTCAAACTGTATTTCTCATAATGAACCAGTAGAAAGCAGCTTTAGCGTGTTCGAGAAAAAACAAGAAATCCGCCTAAAGTGTAAATACTGCGAGAAAGTGTTCTCACGCGAGATCGTAACCGAGCGATAAACACGCCGCACGACTAGGCTGTGATACGTTTAAAATACCCTGCAATGCCAGGGTATTTTGCTCTTTACCTACCGAGGGTTTAGAGGCAAACTGAGAATCTTTATTCCCTACAACTGATGGAAAAAATCAAATGACGAAAGTACTTCACACTGAGTCTGCACCAGCAGCAATCGGTCCTTACGTTCAAGGCGTAGATCTAGGTAACATGGTTCTTACTTCAGGCCAAATCCCAGTAAACCCAGCGACAGGTGAAGTGTCTGCTGATATCGCAGAACAAGCTCGTCAGTCTCTAGAAAACGTAAAGGCTGTAGTTGAATCTTCAGGTCTTAAAGTATCTGATATTGTAAAGCTAACGGTTTTTGTTAAAGACCTAAATGACTTTGGCACAGTGAACGAAGTTTACGGCAAGTTCTTTGATGAGCACGGCGTAGCAAACTACCCTGCACGCTCTTGTGTAGAAGTGGCTCGCCTACCAAAAGATGTTGGCATCGAGATTGAAGCAATCGCTGTTCGCAAATAATTGCACTTGCTGACAAACAATAAAAAACGGGTAGCTCAGGCTACCCGTTTTTTATTGTCTTTTCGTGATGATATCGCAGTAAAACTTAAGCAGCGTTGCGCTGTTTGACTTCTTCATCTAACGATTCAAGCTTCTCTTTCATCTGTTCACGACAGATATTCGCTAACTCGCGAATGCCCTCTTTACCATAGCCTTCAGTGCTGATTGGAGGTAGCATTTCAACAATCACATGACCATTGTTCCAACGGTTCAGCTTAATTTTATTCGTCGAGCTACATACGATAGGAATGATTGGCACACCTGCACCAATTGCCGCATGAAAAGCACCTGTTTTGAATGGCAGCAAACCACGTCCACGAGAACGCGTGCCTTCTGGGAACATCCACACCGAAACATCACTTTCTTTCATGCTGCTCACGACCTGATCGATAGTACCTTTTGCTTTAGAACGATTCGCTCGGTCAATCAGAATGTTACCCGTAAGCCAGTAAAGCTGACCAAACAGTGGCATCCAAGCCAAGCTCTTTTTACCTACTGTCACAACTTTCGGAGTCACAGCCGCAGAAACAGTAAACATGTCCCAGTTGTTCTGGTGGTTAGCAATGTAAACATGTTGGCCGCGTGAATACGCATCTTCAGGGATACGCAACTCTAACTTAATCCCAAACACACGAGACATCTTGGCAAACAAACGGCCAAAAGTGAAAACGTGCTTAGGGTTTCTAGGGCTTAATAGGCAGTAACCACAACCACCAATAAACATAACAATCGCAAAGATAGCGACAGCAAATACACGTAACAGTGCAATCATTCTTGTTCTCCAGGAACCGGCTTTTGCCAGATACAGCTATTAATATCTCTCTTTCCATAAAGGGAAAATATGGTCATGAGAGTGATATAAAAAAGCCGAAACTCAGGTTTCGGCTCTCTTGATATCCAAGTTACCTGCGGTGCAGTTTAACTTGCCTAGCTCACTCGCTCAATATTTGCGCCAAGTGCAGCCAGTTTATTTTCGATTTTGTCGTAACCACGGTCGATATGGTAAATACGATCAACGACGGTTTCGCCTTTAGCAATGCAACCTGCAATAACCAAACTAGCCGAAGCTCGTAGATCGGTTGCCATCACTTGCGCACCGCTAAGTGACTCAACATCACCACAGATAACCGTATTGCCTTCGATCTCAGCTTTAGCGCCCATACGCATGAGTTCTGGTACGTGCATAAAGCGGTTTTCAAAGATAGTCTCAGTGATTACGCCGCCACCTTTCGCCATCATGTTCAGTAGCGTAAATTGAGCTTGCATATCCGTCGGGAAACCAGGATGTGGCGCAGTACGTACACTTACCGCTTTTAGCTCGCGGTCGGTCATATCAACGGAGATCCAATCTTCACCCGTTTCGACAAGCGCGCCAGCTTCTTCCAGCTTGGCGAGAACCGCTTCAAGCAAATGAGCATTAGTGTTGCGACATACCACTTTACCGCCAGATACCGCTGCTGCGACAAGGAATGTTCCCGTCTCAATACGGTCAGCAACCACGTTGTGTTTACAACCGCCTAGGCGCTCAACACCTTCAATCGTAATGGTATCTGTGCCAGCGCCAGAGATTTTTGCGCCAAGCTTATTTAGGAAATCAGCGGTATCGACGATTTCAGGCTCACGCGCAGCGTTATCTAGTGTTGTTGTGCCTTCCGCCAGCGCTGCGGCACACATGATGGTGATCGTCGCGCCTACGCTGACTTTATCCATCACGATGTGCGCGCCTTTTAGACGACCATCCACTTCTGCTTTCACATAACCATCTTCTAATGTAATGGTTGCGCCAAGCTGCTCTAAACCAGAAATATGCAGATCCACAGGACGAGCGCCAATAGCACAACCGCCTGGTAAAGAAACCTGACCTTGACCAAAGCGCGCCACCAAAGGACCCAAAGCCCAAATAGAAGCACGCATGGTTTTCACCAAGTCATAAGGCGCACAGTATTCTGTAATACTGCTTGGATCAACATGAACAGAGCCATTGCGGCTTACTTTCGCGCCTAAACGCTTAAGCAATTCCATGGTTGTATCGATATCACGAAGGTGTGGTACGTTTGCCACTTCTACTGGCTCTTCCGCCAAGATAGACGCAAATAAAATCGGCAGTGCTGCGTTTTTTGCACCTGAAATGGTCACTTCACCAACTAGTGGTTTATCTGACCCAATAACTCGAAACTTTTCCATCAATAAACCTTAAAGCGACATCAATTTCTTATCACGAGCCCACTCTTCTGGTGTGAACGCTTTGATTGATAATGCGTGAATGTCGTTACGCTGGATGTATTCCATCAGAGGAGCATAAATTAGCTGCTGCTTCTTAACGCGGCTCATTCCATCGAAACAAGCATCAACAGCAACCACTTCATAGTGGCTACCTTCACCTTTCACATGCACTTCTTGAAGGTTTAGTGCTTCTTCTAATAACTGTTGTACTTTTGCGCTATCCACAATTTACCCCTGATAATTCTGTATGTGTTTGGCCACTAAAGATTCAACATTGCTCAGTTGAAACAAAGTGCGCAGTTGCGCCGGCACGAAACTGAGCATTATATGACAGTTTTGCTTTTTTGCATGCTCTAATAAGTGGATTAACATCACCATTCCTGCAGAGTCGACGCGCTCTATCTCTTTTAGCGAGCATTCCAGCTCCGATTGAGCAGGTTGCCATTGCTGTGCATACGCCCACAATGAAGGCACTGTATCTCTATCAAGTGCCCCTGTTAGCTTAAGAATGTTTTGATCCAATTGCCACTGAGCGGGAGTCTGGGCCATTATTTCTTAGCCTCGAAGCGGATCGGTTCTGCGGCCAATTTTTCTAGGTCTTTAGCAACAGATAGAATACCTTCTTGACGAATTTTACTGTTCCATTCGGATTGTTTACTAGAAAGCAAACTAATGCCCTCTGCAATCATATCGAATGCTTCCCACTCACCAGACTGGTTGTCTTTACGCAGTTTAAACTCAAGTTTGATGTTTGGACGCGGAGTATCGATGATATCAACTTTAATGCTTGTAATACGCTTAGAGTCATCAATGCTAGGCTCAGGACCAAACTCAATTTTTTGGTCAGAGTATTGCGTCAACACTTGTGCATAAGACGCAATCAGGTACGCACGAAATGCATCGATAAACTCAAGTACATCTTCACGCTTAGCACCTTTTAAGTTTGGACCAAGAAGTTTTAACCCTGCATAGCGGTAGTTGACGTAAGGCATTAGCTCTTCTTCAACGATCACTTTAAGTAAATTTGGATCTTGTTTGATTTTCGGCTGTTCGGCTTTCAATCTTTCGAACGTGACTTCAGCTACCTGCTTCATCATCTTATAAGGTTCAGTTTTATCCACCTCTGCTGCTGTTGCTCCAAATACGCTAAACACAGCACAAACTGAAAGTAGTAATCTCGCTAACATAGTTATTCCTTACTTGAGTCGTCTGAACCACCTACGCTGTATAGTACTTGACCAATTAAGTCTTCAAGCACAAGCGCCGATTTGGTGTCTTCGATGGTATCACCATCCACCAGCATGACTTCATCATCAAAAACGAAGCCAGGTACTAAACCAATGTATTGCTCACCAATCAGGCCAGATGTCAAAATTTGTACGCTCGACGTTTCTGGGAACTGATTGTATTTACTATTGATAGATAGTGTTACAACTGGCAATAAGTTGTCTGGGTTAAGCGAAATACTACTTACTCGACCAATCACAACGCCCCCCACTTTTACGGGCGAACGAACTTTTAAACTGCCAATATTATCGAACTCGGCTTTGAGGGTATAAGTATCACCAGAGCCAATGCTTTTTACGTCAGCAACTTGAAAAATCATCACAAGAATCGCGCAAATTCCCGCTAATACAAAGCTGCCAACCCATAATTCAGTTTTACGTGTTTGTTGCATGATTAATTCCCAAACATCAATGCGGTCAGTACAAAGTCTAATCCTAGTACTGCTAAAGAAGAATGCACAACAGTGCGCGTAGTTGCTCGGCTGATCCCTTCCGATGTTGGAATAGCATCATAACCGTTAAATAGAGCGACCCAAGTAACCGTAATTGCAAACGCAAAACATTTGATCATACTGTTACCAATGTCTTGCCCTAGCTCAACAGAGGACTGCATCGCTGACCAAAAACTGCCGTGATCAACGCCTTTCCAGTCAACACCAACAAGCTGAGCGCCCCAAATTCCCACAGCCATGAAAATCATAGCCAGTAAAGGCATTGAGATAACCCCAGCCCAAAACCGTGGTGCAATCACTCGTTTCAATGGGTCTACCGCCATCATTTCAAGGCTAGACAGTTGTTCCGTTGCTTTCATTAGACCTATCTCTGCGGTTAACGCAGAACCGGCACGACCAGCAAACAAAAGTGCAGTAACAACGGGTCCTAATTCACGGAGTAACGAAAGCGCTACCATTTGCCCCAAACTGCCTTCTGCGCCGTAATCCACCAACACAACATAGCCTTGTAGACTCAAAACCATTCCAATGAACAGACCAGATACGACGATGATCGCCAGCGACTGAACACCAACAGAATAAAGTTGCTTAACAAGCAGAGGAAAGCTTCTGATCGGTTGTGGCTTAGAAAATAGCGCCCCAATCAACATGAAAGTCGCACGACCAAATGCTCCGCAAATAGAAAGCGTGCGTCGACCCAGCGAGGCGACAAAGTGAATGAAGTTATCGACCATCAAATAAGTCCTTTTCGATACTTTGAGAAGGGAAACGAAACGGTACAGGACCGTCGGCATCACCTTGTAAGAACTGCTGGACACGAGGATCAGAGTTTTGAGTCAGCTCTTCTGGCGTACCATAGGCGATGATTTTTCCATCGGCCATCAGGTATACCCAGTCAGCAATACTCATGACTTCAGGTACGTCGTGAGAAACCACAATAGAGGTCAAACCTAACGCTTGGTTTAGATTGCTAATTAGCTCAACCAAAACGCCCATAGTGATTGGGTCTTGCCCCACAAACGGCTCATCGTACATGATCAGGTCAGGATCAAGTGCGATTGCACGAGCCAAAGCAGCGCGTCTTGCCATACCACCTGAAAGCTCACTCGGCATTAATTGCGCCGCGCCGCGCAGACCGACAGCTTCGAGCTTGAGTAACACCATGGTGCGAATCAAATCTTCCGATAAATCGGTATGCTCTCTCAATGGAAAGGCGACATTATCAAAAACATTCAAATCAGTGAATAAAGCCCCTGACTGGAACAACATGCTCATTTTCTTTCGAGCATGGTAGAGTTTTTTACGCGAGAGAGAGGGAATATTGTCGCCATCAAACCAGATCTCTCCTTGCTCGGGATACAACTGACCACCAATCAAACGCAGCAGTGTTGTTTTACCAATTCCCGATGGTCCCATAATGGCCGTCACTTTGCCCTCAGGAACATGCAGATCAATATCATCAAAGATCATGCGTTCTCCCCGTGAAAAAGTGAGGTTGTTCACGGTGACTAAATCGTTGTTCGACATATCATCTCTTCTACTGTAGGAGCGTTGCAACTCACGGAATCATCAAGCAGATACTCATCGGAGTTGAATTCTACGTTTAATAAAGTAACGTCGGTACATTTATTAGGCTGCAATCATAAGCACATTGGCGTTGAATTTAAAGCACTGTTCAATTAAATAAAGTCGACTATATCCCTGCAATTTCTCATGGTTTATGACCTAATTAGCACGAAGTGTTTAAATCCTAGACCAGAATTGCTCATTTAAATGAGTGAGATTTACATACATTTTCGTTACTAACCTTTAATTTATTCTTCGTTTATCTTCCATTTTAGGCCGCAAAAGGTCAAAATTAGCGGTTATTCATTTTACTTATTTAATACTTAGGAATTCTCATGCTCGAAGCCGTTGCGTTGCTTATAGTCGGTCTTGTTTTGCTTGTTTGGAGTGCAGATAAACTTGTTTTTGGCTCTGCAGCGATAGCCCGCAACGTCGGTATTTCCCCGCTTGTCATCGGCATGACAATCCTTGCGATGGGCTCATCTGCCCCTGAGATGATGGTATCTGCAACCGCTGCTTGGGATGGTAAAACAGATACAGCGGTGGGTAACGTATTAGGCTCAAACATAGCGAACATTGCGTTAATCCTAGGTATTACAGCGCTGATCAAGCCTTTGTCGATTAGCTCCGCCGTCATCCGCCGAGAACTTCCACTCATGATAGCCGTAACCGTACTCGCTGGTATTCTGCTTTGGAATAGCCATCTCGGTTTTTATGAGGGTGTCTTATTGTTTGTACTCTTTGGGGCATTTTTATTTGCTATGTTGCAAATCAGCCGCAAAGAGCAAAAATCAGGTGATGTTTTTCTTGATGACCAAGAGTCAGAGATCCCTGAAGGCGTCAGTAACCCTAAAGCAATCATGTGGGTGGTTATTGGCTTGATACTGCTTCCTTTGGCAGCCAGCATGCTGGTTGATAACGCGGTAATTATTGCTAAACACTTTGGTATGAGCGACCTTGTTATCGGTCTAACTATTATCGCCATTGGCACTAGCCTGCCTGAACTGGCCGCATCACTTGCGGGAGTTTTAAAGGGTGAAGACGACATGGCTGTCGGTAACATTATCGGTTCGAATGTGTTTAACATTCTGGCGGTAATGGGGATTCCTGGCATCATTAATCCATCGGTGCTCAGTGAGTACGCGATGGGACGTGACTTCTGGGTCATGTTAGGCGTTTCATTGTTACTTGTCGCGATGTGTTTGGGTAAATCACGCAGTATTAACCGTATTGAAGGTGCCATCTTGTTTGTGTGCTTCTTAGGTTACCAAGTGTACTTATTCGCAAACATGACCGCTTAATTACCACGATCAATAAGTAGAGATCTGATATGTCCAATCAATTTGATTTTCGCGCTGCTGCTAAACAAGTTCTTGATATCGAAGTTGCTGCTCTGCAAGAGCTAGATACCTACTTTGATGATCAATTTGAAAAAGCGTGTGAACTTATCCTTTCCAACAACGGCAAAGTTGTCGTTATGGGTATTGGCAAGTCAGGCCATATTGGTAACAAGATTGCCGCCACTCTGGCAAGCACTGGGACTTCGGCGTTTTTCGTTCATCCAGGCGAAGCCGCACATGGTGACTTGGGTATGATTAGCCCTGGTGACATTGTGCTGGCAATTTCTAACTCTGGTGAATCAAACGAAATTCTGTCTCTATTTCCAGTATTAAAGCGCCTGAATATTAAGATCATCAGCATGACAGGTAAGCCAGAATCAAATATGGCCAAGCTGTCTGACTTACACCTGCAAATTACGGTACCTCAAGAAGCTTGTCCGTTAGGCCTGGCGCCAACTAGCAGTACGACTGCCACATTAGTGATGGGAGATGCATTAGCCGTAGCTCTGCTTCAAGCTCGTGGTTTTTCTGCCGAAGATTTTGCCCTATCTCACCCAGGTGGTGCACTGGGGAGAAAACTGCTACTTAAGTTGTCTGATATTATGCACTTTGGAGAAGCGTTACCTAAAGTTTCTCCTGACGCATTAATTCGCGATGCCCTGCTTGAAATTTCAGAAAAGGGGTTAGGCATGACAGCCATCGTCGATGAGCACGATGCTATGCTTGGTATATTCACCGATGGTGATTTACGTCGTACCTTAGACAAGCGTATCGATATTCATACGACGGCAATTGGCGAGGTCATGACGACAAACCCAACCACAGCACACCCTGATATGCTGGCGGTTGAAGGTTTGAACTTGATGCAGAATAAAAACATTAACGCTCTGATTTTATGTAAAGACGAAAAAATTGTGGGTGCACTGAACATGCACGATTTACTAAAAGCTGGCGTGATGTAATATCAGCACAAACATTTAAATCATTTATTAGACGAATAAAGGCAATGGTCAGGGAAGTACTGAGCTAAACGATAGGCCTTCATTATATGAGTTTTACTCGCCTTATTTATTTGCTCTTGATCTTCGTTGTAGCGTGGTGCGGTTATTACCTACTAACCCCTAAAGGCAACGACGCAATTCAAGTAGCACCAGATTCTGAACTGCCCATGTTCAGTGGTTCTGGATTAGAAAACATCACCTACGGTGAAGATGGTGTCCGCAGTTACATCATTCGCTCCACTAACTTAGACCATTATGCTAAGAGTGGAGATACTATTTTTAATAACCCGACTTTGATGGTTTACCGTGAAGGAAGCGTCATTGAATGGAAGGTGACTGCCACAAGAGCAGTGTTAGATGAAGACCAAGTTTTGACTTTATATGACAAAGTCTTAATGCAAAATCTTCTGCCTGGTGCGAGTTTTGATACCATGGCAACAGACAAATTGGTCATTAATCTAACCAATCGTGATTTTAAAGCTGACCAACAAGTAATGTTGGTTGGACCACAATTTGAAACTACTGGAGGCGCAATGCAAGGTAACCTAAAACAGCATACTGCGACTCTGACAGATGAAGTTCAAGGTCGATATGAAACCGTTACACCTTAGCCTACTGGCACTGGTATTGGCGGCGCCTCAAGCGCTGGCACTCAAGTCGGATACTCAACAGCCGGTTTACATAAACTCTGACACCCAACAGGTTGATATGAAGAGTAACCAGGTTGTTTTTGAAGGCGATGTATCTCTTAAGCAAGGGAGCATCAATATCGATGCTGATAGAATCGTGGTAACTCGCGATCCTAAAACCGAAGCAATTAAACAGATTCAAGCATTTGGTAAACCTGCGAAGTTTTCTCAGCTGATGGACGATGGTAAAACACTTAGTGGTCAAGCTACGGAGTTGGATTACCGTATTTCTACAGACGAACTGACCATGAAAGGTCAAGCGCAGCTGGCACAAGACAACAACACCATCAAAGGTTCTTCGATTCGTTACCAAATTGGTAAACAAAAGCTAGTCGCAGATAGCTCTAAGGAAGAGCGCGTTACGACCATTTTGCAACCCAATCAGATAGAGAACTAATATGGCAGTACTGAGTGCGAAAAACTTGGCGAAAAGCTACAAAAAACGCAAAGTCGTCACTGATGTTAGCTTAGAAGTTGAATCTGGTCAGATTGTTGGGCTACTCGGTCCAAACGGTGCGGGTAAAACCACCTCGTTTTACATGATTGTCGGCTTAGTACCTCGTGATGAGGGCACCATTACCATTGACGACAATGACATCAGTATTTTACCGATGCATAGCCGTTCACGCCTTGGCATTGGCTATCTTCCGCAAGAAGCGTCGATTTTCCGTAAGCTTTCAGTAGAAGATAACATCATGGCCGTACTTGAAACTCGTCAAGAAATGACGAGGGAAGAGCGCCAAGATAAACTGGAAGATTTGTTGGAAGAATTCCACATCCAGCACATCAGAACCAGTGCTGGTATGGCACTATCAGGGGGTGAACGACGCAGGGTGGAAATCGCTCGAGCTTTAGCGGCTAACCCTCAGTTCATTTTATTGGATGAACCTTTCGCTGGTGTTGACCCAATTTCGGTTAATGACATCAAGAAAATCATTGAGCATCTGCGCGATCGTGGTCTCGGAGTGTTAATCACTGACCATAATGTACGTGAAACACTGGACGTATGTGAAAAAGCCTATATCGTGAGCCAAGGGCACCTAATTGCATCGGGAACTCCGGCAGAAGTTCTCAATAATGAACAGGTGAAACAAGTTTATCTCGGCGAACAATTCCGTCTATGATTATATTAGGAACGGTAAGATTCTGAGCATTACAAGGTAAGTAACACTGAATGAAACCTTCATTACAACTCAAGCTAGGTCAGCAGTTAGCCATGACGCCACAGTTGCAGCAAGCGATTCGCTTATTGCAATTGTCGACACTCGATCTTCAACAAGAAATCCAAGAAGCGTTGGACTCAAACCCATTATTGGAAGTTGAAGAAGGCCAAGACGAGCCTCTAGCAAACGGTGAAGATAAGTCAGCGGTCGAGGCTGCTGATAGCAACAGTGCTAGCGAACCAACAGAAATTGACGTTCCAGATAGCTCCGATGTGATAGAGAAATCAGAAATTAGCTCTGAACTTGAAATCGACACGACTTGGGATGACGTCTACAGCGCGAATACTGGTAGCACTGGCTTAGCTCTTGATGATGATATGCCCGTCTACCAGGGCGAAACCACTGAATCATTACATGATTACCTCATGTGGCAGCTTGACCTAACACCATTCAGTGAAACCGACCGCACGATTGCATTAGCGATTATTGACGCTGTTGACGACTACGGCTATTTAACTTTGTCGCCTGAAGAGATTCATGAGAGCTTCGATAATGAAGAGATAGAGTTAGACGAAGTAGAAGCTGTTCGTAAACGCATTCAACAATTCGATCCTCTTGGCGTTGCATCGCGTAACTTACAAGAATGTTTGTTACTGCAACTGACGACCTTCCCAGAAGACACGCCGTGGCTTGCTGAAGCCAAAATGATACTTGCGGATCATATTGATCACCTAGGCAACCGAGACTACAAGCTCGTCATCAAAGAGACTAAGCTGAAAGAAGCCGATCTTCGTGAAGTCTTAAAGCTTATCCAACAGTTAGATCCTCGTCCAGGTAGTCGCATCACTCCTGATGATACCGAGTACGTAATTCCAGACGTATCCGTTTTTAAAGACAATGGCAAATGGACCGTTTCTATAAACCCGGATAGCGTGCCAAAATTAAAAGTAAATCAACAATATGCTCAATTAGGCAAAGGTAATAGCGCGGATAGCCAGTACATCCGCAGCAATTTGCAAGAGGCCAAATGGTTAATTAAGAGCTTAGAGAGTAGAAACGAGACGCTACTCAAAGTTGCAAGATGTATTGTTGAACATCAACAAGATTTCTTCGAGTATGGTGAGGAAGCCATGAAGCCAATGGTGCTCAATGATGTCGCTTTGGCTGTGGACATGCATGAATCCACGATTTCTCGTGTAACAACGCAAAAATTTATGCATACACCACGTGGTATTTTTGAATTGAAGTACTTCTTCTCTAGCCATGTTAGTACTGACAACGGCGGAGAATGTTCGTCAACAGCAATTCGTGCACTCATTAAAAAACTGGTCGCAGCAGAGAATACTGCCAAACCACTGAGTGATAGCAAGATTGCTGCTCTTCTGGCTGACCAAGGGATTCAGGTCGCAAGACGTACGATAGCCAAATATCGCGAATCCTTGGGAATTGCCCCTTCAAGTCAGCGTAAACGCCTATTATAAGGCACTAACTGAAAAGGAAAGTCTATGCAAATCAATATTCAAGGCCATCACGTTGATCTTACCGATTCAATGCAAGACTATGTAAATTCTAAGTTTCAGAAGCTCGAAAGGTTCTTCGACCACATCAATCAAGTGCATGTTGTACTAAAAGTTGAAAAAATTACTCAAATCGCGGAAGCTACGCTTCACATAAATCAAGGCGAAATCCACGCATCAGCCGATGACGAAAATATGTATGCCGCGATCGATTCGCTGGTAGATAAATTGGTTCGCCAACTTAATAAGCACAAAGAAAAACTAAACAGTCATTAATCATGCAACTGAGCGAAATACTGTCATTGGACTGCACCAAAAGTGCGGTCCACTGCACGAGTAAAAAACGCGCCCTTGAAATGATCAGCCGTATCGTGGCTGATCAAACGGGCCAAGATTCTACCGAGCTGTTCGAATGCATGCTCAATAGAGAAAAAATGGGCAGTACCGGTATCGGAAACGGTATTGCGATCCCTCACGCGAGAATGCAATCAAGCGACAAGGCCATTGCTGTCTTACTGCAATGTGATGAAGCAATCGAATTTGATGCGATTGACAATCGACCTGTCGATCTTCTTTTTGCGCTCCTTGTACCAGAAGAACAGTGCAAAGAGCACCTCAAGACTCTATCCTCTATGGCAGAACGTCTGAGCGATAAGCAAGTATTAAAACTACTGCGTAATGCTCAGAGTGATGAAGAACTTTACGACATCATGATTCACCAATAAGCAGGACTAACTCCATGCGACTAATCGTTGTTAGCGGGCACTCAGGTGCCGGTAAAAGTATTGCGCTTCGTGTACTGGAAGACTTAGGTTACTACTGTGTTGATAACCTACCAGTTAACTTGCTGGACGCATTTGTTCATTCTGTTGCTGACAGCAAACAGAATGTTGCAGTCAGCATTGATATTCGCAATATTCCTAAAAAGCTAAAAGAACTGACGAGTACACTAGAACAGTTAAAAACTGAGCTTGATGTGACCGTGCTTTTCTTGGACGCCAATAAAGAAACGCTACTCAAACGCTACAGCGAAACACGCCGAATTCACCCGTTATCTTTAGGTGGCACCTCCCTCTCGCTCGATCAAGCCATCGAGCGTGAGAAACAAATTTTGACGCCACTCAAAGCGCATGCAGATCTGGTCCTAAATAGTAGTGGGCAGTCTTTGCATGAATTGAGTGAAACCGTGCGTATGCGCGTTGAAGGCAGAGATCGCAAAGGGCTCGTTATGGTATTTGAGTCTTTTGGTTTTAAATACGGCCTGCCTTCCGATGCCGATTACGTATTCGACGTTCGCTTCTTACCTAACCCACATTGGGAACCAGCACTACGCCCGCTTACAGGTCTGGATGCTCCTATCGCCGCATTTTTAGAGCAACACCAATCGGTGTTAAGTTTGAAATATCAAATTGAAAGCTTTATAGAGAATTGGTTACCTCTGCTTGAGAAAAACAACCGCAGCTACCTGACCGTTGCAATCGGTTGTACTGGTGGTAAGCACCGCTCGGTGTACTTAACTCAGCAAATCGGTGAATACTTCGCCAACAAAGGACACCAAGTACAAATTCGCCATACCTCACTAGAGAAAAACGCTAAGGAATAGCCGTGGAGTTAAGTCGTAAAGTATTGATTCAAAACCGCCTTGGCTTACATGCTCGTGCAGCAGTCAAACTGGTCGAACTGGCACAGAGCTTTGAAGCGGTCATCACCATCGACAATGAAGAAGACAAAACCGCCACAGCAGACAGCGTAATGGGCCTGTTAATGCTAGAGTCCGCTCAAGGACAATACGTCACGATCCACGCAACGGGTGGGCAAGCGGAAGAAGCACTGGATGCCGTTTGCCACTTGATCGAAGATAAATTTGATGAAGGCGAGTAGTTTACTCGCTTTTTTCTTACCTCCCATTATCTTTCTCTTCCCTGACCTAATAAATAAATTTGCTTAGTATCATAAGTTGTTATTAAAAGGCGCCTAGAATTAAGTTATTATTCAACGCATTGTAAATATCAGGAATTGGGAGGAATGAATGGCAGAGCAAATTGAATTCGACCAAGCTCACCAAGCCCTCCAAGAAGTCACAGAAGCGCTAGAAAATGGCCGCTTCGTCCATGTTCGTCGTCAATTACAGGACATGGAACCTGAGGATATCGCTCACCTTTTAGAAGCCTCCCCACGGAAGAGCCGTGAAGTTCTTTGGCAACTCACCGACCCTGAAGATTATGGTGAAATCCTTGACGAGCTGAACGAAGACGTCAAAGACAGCCTCGTATCCAAAATGGCACCAGAAGCGCTTGCAGAAGCGACAGAAGGCATGGATACCGATGACGTGGCTTACGTACTGCGTAGCTTGCCTGACAACCTGTCACGCGAAGTCCTGTCGCAAATGGACTCCTCTGACCGTCTACGGGTCGAAACCGCCCTATCCTACCCAGAAGACACCGCGGGTGGACTGATGAACACCGACGTCATCACAATTCGTGGTGACGTCGATGTGGACGTAGTTTTGCGTTATCTACGTATGAAAGGCGAGCTTCCAGAAGCTACGGATGCCCTGTATGTGATCGATGAAGAGAGTAAGCTCATCGGTGAACTGCCGATCACGACGCTTATTACCACTCAGCCAGACGTAAAAATCATTGATGTAATGGAAGACGCGGACGAGGCCATCACCGTCGATACTAGCGACTCAGATGTTGCGAGTCTGTTCGAACGCCGTAATTGGGTATCTGCACCTGTTGTTGATGAAAACTTGCATTTGGTCGGCCGTATCACCATCGATGACGTGGTTGACGTTATTCGTGAAGACGCGGAACACTCGATGATGAGTATGGCGGGTATGGACGATGACGAAGATACTTTCGCGCCTGTTGTAAAATCAGCTCGCAAACGCAGTATCTGGCTTGGCGCTAACGTATTAGCCGCCCTTGCTGCTGCTTCCGTTTCTAACATGTTTGAGGCCACATTAGATCAAATGGCGGCCATTGCGGTATTGATGACGATTGTTCCGTCCATGGGTGGTGTCGCTGGTAACCAAACCGTCGCACTAGTGATTCGTGGTCTTGCTCTTGGTCATATCGGTGACTCAAACAAACGCGAACTGTTAATGAAAGAAGCCTCGATCGGCTTACTCAACGGTATCATGTGGGCGCTGATTATTGGTGGTATTGTTGTTGCTTGGAAAGGTAACTGGATGCTCGGAGGAATCATTTCCGCCGCCATGCTGACCAACTTATTGGTCGCAGGTATTGCCGGAGTAACGATTCCAATCCTATTGAAAAAAATGAACATCGATCCCGCTTTAGCTGGTGGTATGGCATTAACAACGGTGACGGATGTGATTGGTTTATCTGTCTTCTTAGGGCTTGCCACAATACTGATTACCTAACAGAAAAAACGAAAAAGCCTGATGAACACATCAGGCTTTTTTGATTCTGAATTGCTAGAAAAGCTTATTCACCCGCCACTTTCATGCTATCCAGTAGGATAGAGCCCGTTTGGATTTGTGAGCGCGTTTCAATATCACTACCAACCGCCACAATCTTGGTGAACATGTCTTTTAGATTACCTGCGATGGTAATTTCTGATACTGGGTATTGGATTTCGCCATTCTCAACCCAGAAGCCTGCGGCACCGCGAGAGTAATCACCCGTTACCACGTTCACACCTTGTCCCATGACTTCTGTCACTAGAAGACCAGTACCGAGCTCTTTAAGCATTTGCTCGAAGTTTTGGCCTGTCGACTTCACGTACCAGTTATGAATCCCACCAGCGTGACCTGTCGGCGTCATCTTCATTTTACGTGCGGCATAACTGGTTAACAGATAAGTTGCTAGCACACCGTCGGTAATGATCTCACGGTCTTGAGTGTACACACCTTCACTATCGAATGGACTTGATGCCAAACCACGCAATACATGCGGACGTTCTGAGATATTGAACCATTCAGGAAGCACTTGTTTGCCTAGATGGTCAAGTAAGAAAGAAGATTTTCGGTACAGGTTACCACCGCTGATCGCCATAACGAGATGGCCAATCAAGCCTGTCGCAACATCAGCCGCAAACATGATTGGGTATTGACCTGTTTTTAGACGCTGCGCATCTAAGCGGTTAACCGTATTCTCTGCCGCCTTACGACCCACCGTTTCTGGGGTCCATAAGTCATCACGATGACGTGCCACGGTGTAGCTGTAATCACGTTCCATCTCGCCGTTTTGACCAACGCCAATTACACAACAGCTAGTACTATGGCGGCTAGACGCATAACTAGCTAATAAGCCATGGCTATTGCCATACACTTTCACGCCATAATGACTATCATAACTCGCGCCATCACTTTGCTTGATTGCTCTGTCATAACTTAGCGCTTCTTTCTCAGCGGCAATCGCCACATCGGCAGCATAGTCTGGATCGGGTGCGTCAGGGTGGAAAAGATCAAGCTCCGGGATCTCTTGCACCATGTATTCTTTTGCTGCAGGGCCTGCAAATGGGTCTTCAGATGTGTAATGTGCAATATCTAGCGCCGCTATAACGGTTTGCTCGATTGCCGCTTCACTTAAATCAGACGTGGAAGCACTGCCTTTGCGTTGACCTCGGTAAACGGTAATGCCCAGCGCACCATCGCTGTTGAACTCGACATTTTCTACTTCACCCATACGAGTTGAAACACTTAAACCAGTGCTTTTAGTAATTGCGACTTCGGCGGCGTCAGATTTTGCCGATGCAAGCTTTAAGGCTCTTGCGACGGCTTGCTCTAGCTCGGTACGTTGCTCAGCAACCTGCTGTTTAATATCCATTGTCTTTCACATCTTGTCTTTGATGAACAATAGGATAACAAGAATTTCGCTTTCTCCCCATGATTCTTGTTAAAATAGTCATAATATTAATCAAAACACAGGCAACTGAAATGGCACGTAAGAATCAAAAAGCGCCATGGGAACCAGAAGAAGAGATCATCTGGGTAAGTAAATCCGAGATGAAGCGAGACATGGAAGAACTGCAAAAGCTAGGTGAGGAGCTTGTCGGCCTCAAACCTTCAGTTCTAGAAAAGTTTCCATTGAGTGAAGATTTGCGAGAAGCAATTGCTGACGCGCAACGCTTTAAAAATGAAGCGCGTCGTCGCCAATTACAACGTATCGGTAAATTGATGCGTTACGAAGATCCAGAGCCAATCCAAGCCGCACTGGATAAAATTCGTAATAAGCACTCTCAATTAACGGCGGTATTCCACAAACTTGAAGCGTTGCGTGATCGCGTAGTGGAAGAAGGTGACAAAGCCATTGATGACGTAATGGAAATGTACCCAGAAGCGGATCGTCAGCGTCTACGCCAACTTGCTCGCCAAGCAGCGAAAGAGAAAAAAGCTGGGAAACCAGCAAAAGCGTACCGCGAAATCTTTCAGATCCTTAAAGGTCTAAACGAAGAAGAGTTTTAATTCGACGGCTCAAGCAATGAGCATTCGATTTAAACGCAAAAAGCAGACGTCAATGTCTGCTTTTTTTATCTTTGGTTTTACTGTCAGCGTTACACTAAGCGATTCACGCGGTCTCCGCGCTCGAAAGCGTTAATGTTCTCAATCAAGATTTCCGCTAAACGTTGGATAGATGAGTCGCTGCCCCATGCAACATGCGGTGTAAGTAACAAATTAGGTAAACTCATATTGGCAATCAGCGGATTGCTCTCATCAGCCGGTTCTTGTGTAAAAACATCAAAACCAGCCGCTGCAATTTCTTGCTGTTTTAAGGCATCCACCAGCGCGCTCTCATCCACCAAACCTCCACGCCCTGTATTAATCAAAATGGCGTTGGACTTCATTTGTTGCAACTCAGCTTGACCAATTAAATTCTGAGTACGATCGTTGAGCGGGCAATGCAAAGTCAGCGCATCGGAGCGTTTTAATACTTCCTCAAACGGCACATAACCTGGTCTACATTCTGCCGCCCCTTTACGCTCAGAAAACAACACGGTCATTCCTAACGCTTGAGCCAGATTCGCCGTCGCTTGCCCTAGTGCCCCACTACCAACAACACCTAACGTGCTACCACCAATATCCCCGATTGGGTGAGTAAAAAAACAAAACTGCTGGTTACGCTGCCACTCACCTGCGGCAATATCTTGGTGGTACCCAAATAAATTCCGTCTTAAAGCGAATAACATTGCCATCACGTGCTCGGGCACCGAACGCGTCGCGTAACCACGTACATTAGCAACCGCAATATCATGATTAGCACAGTAGTTCACATCGACGTTGTTAAAACCAGTTGCGGCAACCGCGATCATCCGTAATTTTGGTAGTTGCTCTAATACATGTTGGTCAAGCAGGACTTTATTGCTAATCACGATATCGGCATCTGCTAACCTTTCTATTACCTGCTCAGGCGCAGTTAGGTCGTACTCACGCCAGTGGTGCGGAAAGCCAGGTCGTGGGACCTCAATATGTTCTGGGATGGTCGCTCGGTCTAAAAATACGATGCTTGGCAAAGACATAACAACTCCTTGTTCACGGCTGAAAGACAGGATACATCAACCACAGTAACGAAATAGCCAAAAATAGCGAACTAGAAAGAACCGCTGTTGAGTGCAATTGGCATTAAGGGTGTGGCAACGTTTTATAATCAGGCAATGTACGCTCTGGCGAAAAATAGTTAAAGATCATCGCCTCGGCTTCAGAATAAAAGTCACAGGGTACAAAAATACTGCTCAGCTGATCCGTAGCTGGATGATAAAAACTTAGCTCCGCAGCGTGCAACTCTAAACGTTCTGAAAACTGATACGCCTCTTCGCTTGCATAAAACTCATCACCCACAATCGCATGACCAATCGCCATCAAATGCACGCGTAACTGATGCGATCGACCAGTAATGGGGAGTAACCGCACAACGGTTGTATGGGTGCCATCAGGGTGCACTTCACGCTTCACTACTTGGAATAAAGTTTGAGATGGTTTGCCGTCGTCAAAACATACTTTTTGTCGTGGACGATTTGGCCAATCACAAATTAATGGAAGATCAATATTCCCTTCTTGCGGCTCAACATGCCCCCAAACACGTGCGTAATACACCTTGTGAGTGAGGCGATATTGGAACTGCTTTTTTAATGCTCGCTCCGCGGGTTTGTTTTTCGCCAGCAACATCAACCCTGATGTCGACATATCCAAGCGATGCACAACTTGAATTTCTGGATGCAACTCTTTGAGGCGGCTCCACATGCTGTCGTAATGCTCTGCAAGGCGACCAGGGACAGACAGCAGCCCTGATGGCTTATTCACTGCCAGAATGTCGTCATCCTCAAAAACGATATCAACCCAAGGGTCGGTGGGAGGGGTATATTCAAGCATTGCCATGGGAGATCTCTACAAAATAAAAACGCCACGATTATATACCCAAATAGCACCCAGATGCAGGATTCTGAAGAAAAGTTCAACCCAATAAAACAAAGTCAATCCTTTAGCATAAAAACTAAAAATAGCACGTTGTAAATTTAGTTTGACAACAAGACGCATAACTGAATAGAGTGCTAGATGCACACAGCATGATATTCGCAAAGAATACTTAAAATAAATACACCAAAACACAGCATTTAAAAGACATTACCGTTGCGCAGTATAGGGCGTTCGCTCAGCTTGTCATGTACTGCGGTATGTATCTCTTTAGAAAGATACATAAGATAAAAAGGACAATAAGCAATGGACTCCGCCGTTATAGATAAACCCCAATCCAAACTTTCCTTATTTTTTCGTTCGCTAGGCCCCGGCATATTAATGGCATCTGCTGCGGTCGGTGGCTCTCACCTCGTGGCATCAACCAAGGCTGGTGCGATTTATGGTTGGCAATTGGCTGCACTGATTCTGCTCGTAAACCTGTTTAAATACCCTTTTTTCCGAGCGGGCGTACAGTACACCATGGGGACAGGGCTGACCTTGGTTGAGGGCTACGCGAAATTAGGTCGGCCTTATCTATGGCTATTTCTATTTCTGAGCGTGGTATCGGCCGTCATCAATACCGCCGCTTTGTTGATGTTTAGCGCTAGCTTGCTGGGCTACTTCATTCCGTTTTCACTATCAATGGCATCACTCAGCATCATTGTGATTGTCACCTGCCTGATCATATTATTTGCTGGCCATTACAAAGCGCTCGATACGCTATCTAAGGTGATCATGTCGGTGTTAACCATCGCGACTTTACTCGCTGTTTCTATCGCCTTTGGTAACCCTGTTGAGCAAGTAGCCAACTTCGAGCCGCCGTCACCTTGGTCTATTGCGGCTATTGGTTTTATCGTCGTGACAATGGGGTGGATGCCTGCACCGATAGAGATCTCCTGTTTAACCTCAGCGTGGCTAAAACGCCAATCAAGCCAGCAAGAAGTAACATACCGCTCTGCTCTATTTGACTTTAATGTCGGTTATATTGGCACGGCGTTTCTTGCCATTATCTTTGTATCGCTAGGCTCTTTGATGCTTTATGGTTCTGGCGTTGCGCTTGAAAGCTCTGGCGTTGGCTTCTCCCACCAATTGGTTGGCTTATATGCGGCAACGATTGGCGAATGGTCTCGTTACTTGATCGCGGTAATTGCGTTTTTCTGTATCTTTGGCAGCACGATTACCGTTATTGATGGCTATTCGCGCGTTATTTCGGATTCTCAACGCTTACTGCGCTCGCAACCAGACACTAACCCTAAAACCACTTCAGCGATCATGCTGGTAGTCTCCTTACTTGCATTGGGTATTGTGGTTTTCTGGGCTTCTGCGTTATTGCCTATGCTGAACTTTGCGATGATCCTCGCCTTTATGACCACGCCATTCTTTGCTCTGCTAAATTACACCTTAGTGAGCAAAACTGAGTTACCTGAGCCTTTGGCTGTTGGACCTAAACTAAAGTGGTTGTCGATTGCAGGCCTGATTTACTTGTTTGGCTTCTTGGCTGTATTTATCTGGTGGAAGTGGTTGATGTAAATGAGGTAGCTATCAGTGATTAATGCATTCCGCATAAAGAAACTAAACCGTAAATAAAGAAAAAGGTCTTCAACTGAAGACCTTTTTTAATGAGCAATAAATACTTACTTAGTTGTGGCTCACCACAATCAAACGCAGCGAGTCGAGCTGAACCTGAGCTTGGTTGATGTAACCAGTGAGCTCTTTAATTTGTGCGTCGATAGCTTCAATTTCTTCGTCACGAATATTTGGGTTCACCGCTTTCAGTGCTTGCAAACGCTCAAGTTCTGCATTCAAACTGTGCTGCATATCTTGATGAGCTTGTTTGCGTACTTCTTCAACCTTCTCTTCAATAAGAACATCACCGGCTTCAATTAAGCGGTGTACATCTTTCTGTACCGACGTAACCAACTTGCTACCTAAGTGACGGTTTACAGGGCTGAGCTGGCGGTTAAAGCTTTCAAACTCCACTTGAGCAGACAAATCATTACCACGCGAGTCCATCATTAAACGGATTGGCGTTTTCGGTAAGAAGCGCGCGATACCACTGCGTTTTGGCGCTTGCGCATCTACCGCGTAAATCAACTCAAGAAGAATAGTCCCGACTGGTAACGCTTTGTTTTTCAATAGAGATACCGCAGACGTCCCCACCCCTTCACTCATAAGAAGATCGATACCACCCTGGATCATTGGGTGTTCCCAACTGATAAAGTGCATATCTTCACGAGATAACGCTGTATCACGATCAAACGTGATCGTCGCTCCTTCGTATGGCAGACCTGGGTAGCTTGGCACCATCATGTGCTCAGATGGGGTCACAATCAGGGCGTTTTCACCTTTATCGTCTTGATTCAAGCCAATCGTGTCAAAAAGAGAAAGTGCGAAGGTGACCAGATTGGTATCGCCGTCGGTTGATTCAATTTTCTCAACGATTTGTTGTGCTTTTTCCCCGCCATTTGAATGCATTTCTAATAGGCGATCACGGCCTTGCTCCAATTGGGATTTCAGCTCTTTATTCATTTTTGCTGACGCTTCAATGATCTCATCTAGCGTGCTGGTATCACCAGAGGCAAGAATTTCAATCAGATCATCGGAGTACTTATCGTAAACAGCACGGCCTGTTGGGCAGGTTTCCGCAAAAGCGTTCAGGCCTTCATCGAACCAACGTGCTAGGATCGCTTGCGATGTGCCTTTCAGGTAAGGAACATGAATGTCGATATCGCGATTTTGACCGATACGGTCCAAACGACCAATACGTTGCTCAAGCAAGTCTGGGTTGAATGGCAAGTCGAACATGACAAGTTGGTTGGCAAACTGGAAGTTACGACCTTCAGAGCCGATTTCGCTACAGATAAGAACTTGTGCTCCACCTTCTTCTTGCGCAAAGTAAGCCGCCGCTTTGTCACGTTCAAGAATCGACATACCTTCGTGGAAAACGGTGGCGCGGATACCTTCACGCTCACGCAGTGCTTGTTCCAATTGCAGTGCGGTACTCGCACGAGAAGCAATCACGAGGATTTTCTCGCTGCGCTTCTCTTTTACTTTTTCAAGCAACCAATTCACACGCGAGTCAAACTGCCACCAGCTCGCGTCATCGCCTTCAAATTCTTGGAAAATTTCTTCCGGGTAAAGGTTCTTCATCGCACGTGCTTCAGAACTCATCTTACCGCCAATCATCCCAGCAACACGCATTGATGTAGTGTATTGCGGTGGAATATCCATTGGCATCAGATGCACGTTACGCTTAGGGAAGCCTTTGATGGCCGCGCGCGTGTTACGGAACAGAACACGCCCTGTACCATGACGATCCATCAAGTTATCGATCAGCTCTTGGCGTGCCGACGCTTTAGCTTCTTCGTCCGCTTCACTTTCGATAATGCGGAAAAGTGGTTCTACGTCTTGTTCAGACAATAACTCAGTGATCTGGTTTTTTGCTTCATTAGGTAGCTTTTCACCGGAAAAGAGTGAAGTAATCGCATCTGCTACGGGCGCGTATTGCTCTTCTTCCTCAACGAATGCTTCGTAATCATAGAAGCGGTCTGGGTCCAATAAACGCAGACGAGCAAAGTGACTCTCACGACCAAGCTGCTCTGGCGTTGCAGTCAGTAGCAACACACCTGGAGTACGTTCAGCCAAGCCTTCTACCACTTGGTATTCACGGCTCGGTTTATCTTGGCTCCATTCAAGGTGATGCGCTTCATCGACAACCAGTAGGTCCCATTCACCTTCCAGTGCTTGTTCAAAACGCTTGCGGCTCTTGCGTAGGAAATCCAAAGAACACAGCACATATTGCTGAGTATCAAATGGGTTTTCTGCATCCGCAAAAGCTTCGATACAGCGCTCTTCGTCAAAGATAGAGAAATGCAGATTGAAACGACGCATCATCTCAACCAGCCATTGATGCTGCAGTGTTTCAGGCACCACAATCAAAATGCGTTCGGCACGACCAGACAGAACTTGTTGGTGGATGATCATGCCCGCTTCGATGGTTTTACCCAAACCTACCTCATCCGCCAACAAGACGCGTGGCGCGTGACGACGGCCAACTTCGTGCGCGATGTAAAGCTGATGAGGGATCAAACCTGCACGCATACCACATAGGCCACGCATTGGGCTCTTATGCTGCTCAAACTGGTTGGTTAGCGCACGGTAACGCAGAACAAAGTTGTCCATACGGTCGATTTGACCGGCGTACAACTTATCTTGAGGTTTGTTAAAACGAATTTGGTTGCTAAGGAAAATCTCACGCAGAACAACAGCGGTTTCTTGCGTGTCTTCACGAGTACCGAAATAGGTGTAAAGACCTTCATCTTCCAGTACTTCTTCTACTTTTAGAGACCAACCTTCTTGGCAATCGATGACATCCCCAACATTAAAGGTGACTCGGGTAACAGGTGCATCGTTACGTGCGTAAACTCGGTTTTCCTC
The DNA here is from genome assembly GCF_033339515.1 of Vibrio sp. 2130-1. Lineage (NCBI taxonomy): Bacteria > Pseudomonadati > Pseudomonadota > Gammaproteobacteria > Vibrionales > Vibrionaceae > Vibrio > Vibrio sp. 2130-1. The sequence goes on along the minus strand of NZ_JAWOUT010000017.1, from coordinate 48,714 downwards.
TGACGCTGCAAACATCAATGTCACAGTACGAGCATCCATTGCTACAACGGTACCTAAACCTAAATCGCTTTCCGTATCGCTAATCCAGCGCTGCCCCAAAGCAAATGTCATGAATTGACTACCTCGTTATTAGTTCTTGATTCGTATTTCTTGTTGGTCTACTCATGCCCGTGGGCATGGATAATAGTTTAGATCTGATTCTGGCTTCTGCTATGCCGATAGCATTCGTCATTTCAGTATGAACTGAGTATTTTTTAAGCCAGCTCAACATGATAAATCGGACGTAGCCTATACGCAGAAAAAGGTCGCTAATCTTACTTGAAGCTGTGATTTAGGTCACGCCGAAACCGCACCAAGCAGAAACTTTTTTTCCCAAACTCTAAATGCAATCAAATTGTAAAATACTCATGCCAATTATTAAGTTGTAGAACGTAAATATTACGTATACTTCTAATGAGGGGCGTTTAAAACCATTGCATATGATTTAAGCGCGTTAGTACACGATTAGGATCAACACGGGTTTGCAGTAAGTTGTCTTGCTACTCGGTTGCACACTAGCCGACATCAGCCCGACAACCTCTATTGCAAGCAATCAGAGTTAGGTCACTTCACACCTATTTGGAAACGACCTAACAACTCGCATGCAGAGCCGTACTACGGCAAGGAGACGCTATGGGCGATACCGATCGGAAACTGTTTGTACTCGATACCAACATTCTTCTTCATGAACCCTTTGCCATCTTCTCTTTCCAAGAACACGATGTCGTTATCCCCATGACCGTGTTGGAAGAACTCGACCGAATCAAAGACAGTAAGCGCGACGTTGCAAGAGATGCGCGCGTGGCTATTCGCACCTTGGAAGATTTGTTTAAAGAAGCAACGCCAGATGAAATCTCTGAAGGCATTCCTGTTTCTAAAGACAACCCCGACCAAGGTACCATTTCCATTTTGGCGGATTTTGAACTGCAGGAAACCGTCAAAGCCTTCGCCGACAAAGCCGGTGACAACCGTATTCTCAACGCGGTGCTTTATCTGCAAAATAAACGTGCACCACGTGAAGTGGTACTGATCACGAAAGACATCAACATGCGTCTGCGAGCCAAAGGGGCTGGTGTACGCTTTGTTGAGGACTATAGAACCGACCAACTGATTGACGACATTCAATACCTAACCAAAGGCTTTCAATTGCGTGAAGGTGATTTCTGGAGCGGTATTGAGGAAGTAGAAAGCTATGCACTGGGCGGAAAAACTTACCACAAACTCAGTCGCGAACCCTTCGACCCAACCTTTATCAACCAATACGTTATTGATGAAGACAGTGACTTTGCTGGTCGCGTAGAAACCATCAATGAAGACAAGCTAACGCTTCTCGACCTGAGCCGCGAACGTCTAATGCATCGTAAGGCTTGGGACATCACACCTAAAAATATCTACCAGGGAATGGCGTTAGATGCCTTACTCGATCCAGAAATTGACTTGGTGATTCTAACGGGTGCGGCGGGTAGTGGTAAGACATTACTGGCAATGGCAGCAGCATTGGAGCAAACCATTGAAAAAAGCATGTTCGATAAAATTATCGTAACACGTAACACGCCAGATATCGGTGAATCCATCGGCTTCTTACCCGGCTCCGAAGAGGAGAAAATGATGCCGTGGTTAGCGGCGGTGACCGATACCTTGGAAGCGCTACATAAACACGATCACTGCACTGAAGGCTCATTGAAGTACATCTGCGATAAAGCCAACATTCAATTTAAATCGATCAACTTTATGCGTGGCCGTTCAATTCAAAATGCGTTTGTACTGCTTGATGAGTGTCAAAACCTCACTGCATCACAAATCAAAACCATCATTACCCGCTGTGGTGAAGGAACCAAAATCGTCTGCTCCGGTAACTTGGCGCAGATTGACTCCCATTACCTCACCCCAGTGACCTCTGGTTTGACCTACATGGTTGAACGCTTCAAGAACTTTGAAGGCAGCGCGAATATTCACCTCAACGGCGTGGTTCGTAGCCGCTTGGCGGAATTTGCTGAAGAAAACCTGTAATTGACACCGACTCACAAAGCAAAAGAGCGCTCTAATGAGCGCTCTTTTTATAACGATTCAACTGAGTTACTCAGTGCCACCTACTGTCAGTGAGTCCAGTTTCAAGGTCGGCTGACCAACCCCAACTGGCACACTTTGACCTGCTTTACCACATACGCCAACGCCCTTGTCGATACTTAGGTCGTTACCGACCATAGAGACTTGCTGCATTGCTTCGATACCTGATCCAATCAACGTCGCACCTTTAACAGGGCGCGTAATTTTACCGTTTTCAATCAAGTATGCTTCGGATGCAGAGAACACAAACTTACCCGAAGTAATGTCCACCTGACCGCCACCAAAGTTTGGCGCATACAACCCTTTCTCGACCGTCGAGATTATTTCTTCTGGCGTATGTTCACCTGGTAGCATGTAGGTGTTGGTCATACGCGGCATTGGTAAATGTGCATAAGACTCACGACGACCGTTACCTGTTGGGTTCACACCCATTAACCGCGCGTTTAGCTTGTCTTGCATGTAACCTTTCAGCACACCATTTTCGATAAGCGTGTTGTACTGGCCGTTTACCCCTTCATCATCCACATTCAGTGAACCACGAAGGTCTTTTAACGTGCCATCATCGACGATGGTACACAGCGAAGACGTCACTTGTTGACCCATTCTGCCAGAGAAAACCGAAGATTCCTTCCGGTTAAAATCACCTTCTAGGCCATGACCTACCGCTTCGTGTAGCAACACGCCAGGCCAGCCAGAACCCAATACCACTGGCATCATGCCAGCTGGTGCTGCTTCTGCTTCAAGGTTGATTAACGCCATGCGAATCGCTTCGTCTGCGTAATGAAAAGCTTGTTTCACACCATTGCTTTCCGTTAAAAAGAAATCGTAACCGAAACGGCCGCCGCCACCAGCGCTACCGCGTTCACGTCGTTCACCTTTTTGTGCGAGCACGCTAATAGACAAACGCACCAAAGGACGAATATCGCCTGCATAAGTACCGTCTGTTGCCGCAACAAGCATCTGCTCATGCACACCGCTGATGCTGATCGAGACCTCTTTAATCAATGGTTCTTTAGTGCGGATGTAAGCATCTAGAGATTTGAGCAATTCTGTTTTTTGCTGCTTTTCCCATTCAGCTAGTGGATTCACAGCGGCGTAGTACGCTTGGTTTTCGGTGCGTTTAAACGCTTGGACTTTACCATTCTGCCCTTGCTGAGCAATACCGCGCGCCGCCATTGCACTCTGCTTCAGGCCTTCAGGCTGGATTTGATCAGAGTAGGCAAAGCCGGTTTTCTCGCCAGTTACTGCACGGACACCAACACCACAATCAATGTTAAAAGAGCCATCTTTGATGATGCTGTCTTCTAGAACCAGAGACTCATGCCAGCTGGACTGAAAGTAAATGTCCGCATAATCGATCTGGCGCGTCGCAATGCTGGCAAGCGTGTCAGCAATGTCTTGTTCTGTCAGACCATTTGGGGCAAGGAGTGCCTGTTCTATTTGGTTTGTGCTCATAGTTAGCTCTTTTATTTCCGTCTCAATTCATTTTGAAAGCGACTGTGTTGAGTCAGCGGCATATTCTGCCTTACTTGCTGGGTTTGTGACAAATCTATCTCTGCCACCAGCAACCCCATTTGGTCTTGAAGTTGTTTGTGAATGCGTCCCCAAGGGTCAATCACCATGGAATGCCCCCACGTTTTACGACCGCAAGGGTGTGTTCCCGTTTGTCCACTGGCTAAAATCCAACATTGCGTTTCAATTGCTCGAGCTCGCAGCAACACTTCCCAGTGAGCTTGCCCAGTAACCGCAGTAAACGCGGCGGGAACAACAATGACATCCGCCCCCGCTAAACGCAGTGCTTTGTACAATTCGGGGAAACGAACGTCGTAACAAATGCTCAATCCGACGCTGCCGATATCCGTTTCTGCCACCACAATTTGGTTGCCCGCGGTGAAAGTATCTGACTCTCGGTAGCTGCCATGGCCATCTTCTACATCGACATCAAACATATGCAGCTTGTCATAATGGGCAATGCATTTTCCGTGAGGAGGTAAAACGAGCGTCGTCGTTGTCACACCACGCGCGGTTTGAATCGGCATGCTACCAACGACAAGCGTCAGTTGATGACTCTTCGCGATATTGGCTAAACGCTCTTGAATAACACCGCTACCTAACGGCTCTGCATGTTGATGGTACTCTTCTCGACTGGCAAACAACACCGCATTTTCCGGTGTGAGCACCAGCTTCACTCCTTGATTGGCCGCCAAAGTACATTGCTGGTCAATAAAGTCCAAATTCGCCTGAATATCAGGCCCCGAAGTCATTTGAATGATGCCAACACGTTCCATGTGTTCTCTTCCTTCTACCACTTAGTCGGGCGATCTATTTAGCCTGCTCACGCAGTTTTTCTGGCAGCTTGTATTCGCCTTTACTACGTGAAATCTCTTTTACGGTTGGTGAATCTAACGGGCCTTTGACCTCGTAATTCACTTGGGTGAACACCTCTACAACAGGAGAAATCACCGTGGAAATCGCCAGCACGTACAGAGCGGTTTGAGGGGCTACCGCAAACGCCGTCAACATTGGTAACCCTGACGTAATATCCGGCGTAAACTTCACTTCCGCATCCACCATTCTGCTGGTCATGTTTGCAATACCACGAATTTGCATTTCCCCTGCTAACGCATCCATTACGATATCATTGGTGATAAACACACCGTCTTGGATTTTGCCCGTTCCCGTGATCGAGTTGAATGCCATGCCTTTATCGAATACATCGGTAAAGTCGAGCTGCATCTTACGGATGATAGAATCCAAGCTGAACAACCCTAACAAGCGTGCCGCACCACTAACTTCACTGATCACGCCTTTACCAAATTCCGTTGAGACGTTTCCTTGCAAGGTTTGTGTCTTCATTGACCAAGGTGCGCCGTCCCATTCCATATTGGCATTGATCTCAAATGGTGCTTGTTGAATGCCTGATGTAATACCAAAGCGCTCCATAAGATCGGTGTTGTTATCACCTTTCATTTTCATGGTTAAGTTGGAATGGCTACTCTCTTTCGTCAGGTCCCACCAACCACTCATATCAATGCGGTTTTTGCCGCTACTAAAGGTGATATTTTTCCACTCCAAGCGGTTCTCGCGACGCTGCAAATCAACATTCACTTTGCCCACTTTGTAGCCTTGCAGCCAAAAATCATCAATATTCAAAGTTAAGTTTGGCATCTCAGCGTGAAACTTGCGGTCAAAATTGGTAATCAAAGGTGCGTTTTGATCTTCACTCGCAAAGATTGAACTGCGCTCTTTGGTCATCTCTTCAAACCCTGGGATATACAGATGCAAGTGCTCTAAAGAGACCGATAGATCATAGGGTTTCAGATAGTTAGCTTTCCCTTTAACCTCTTGACTGTCCACATCGAGTTGCCAACTCAAATTTTTCTTGCTTGCTGAAAAATCCACATCATGAAACTCAATCCCACCGAGCTGTAAGTTTGGCGTTTCAACTTCAATGCGTGTCGGCAATGGAATGGTCGGCGTTTTCATGCTTGCCAAAACAGACGATGAAGGCTTGCTCTCAGAGACCTGCGCAAGCTCCGCCCATTGGTCTAAATTCAGTTCTTCGACACGCACCGAAGCATCGTACCCGACAATAGGACTAATCCGGAAGCCACCTTTGCCAACCATTAAATGAGTCGCAGTCAGAACCGGGACATCGCCAGCGATATCTATCTCAGTTTGATACTTCACATTTGGGATCTGTAGTCGTGCTGAAATACTCTCTTGGTTGCCGGATGCTTGCAGTTTCGCTTGCCCAGACTCACCAATTTTTTTCGCTAAAGGATAAGGATATTGACTAGCCAGACGATTTAGCTGCGCCAGCACTTCAAGCTGATAAGTGAAACCAACATCATTGAGTTGCAAGTCAATATCCATTTGCCACGGCGCATGGCCAGAAACAAGGTTTAACCAACGCTCACCGACATAGGGTTTGAGCGGCTCGACATCCCAATCTCCTAGTGTATTAATTGTCACGTTGTAGCCTTGCTCCGCACTCTCTCCATGGAAATCAAGAGAGATAGGCTGTTGTAATAATTCGGCCGACAAACCCGATGTGGTAACCACATCATTGTCGAAGGTGATACGTCCTGTGGCGTTTTCAAGCGTCATTGGCGGCGCTTCAATATCAACACGATTTTCTGTTAAATCGGCATAACCCCAAGCGCGAGAGTCTTTCTCAAAATCAAACGGTATGTTGAGTTGAAACTCAGAGTAAACGGGCCCACTCACTTGCAGCGCTGTCAATGCGGCACCGACTGAATCCACTAATGGCGTCGCCATCATGTAGTCACGGACTTCATTACCCGGCGCGCTTGCTTTCGCTTCAATCTCGATGTGTCCACCTTCTGCCAACTCAGGGATTCGCCCAGTGATACGCTTGGCATGAACGCCATTTAGTGTGGCTGATTTTGAATCCAAATACATGGCATCATTTTCAAACAGCAAGTCTAGCTGCAAATCCGTGATGGTTGGCCATGCCGTATCAAAGCTAAATTTCGCGTCTTTTAATCCAACCCAAGCTTGGAACATGCCATTATGTTCTTTGTAAGGAAAATCACCTAACTCGCCATACCACAACAATTTCGCTGTGTTCACTTTACCGCCCTGAATCGCGGTCGAAAGATAGTCGGTCAAGTCTTGTCCAAGTGCCAGAGTCGGTAGATAGCGCCATGTCTCACCCGCGTTGTAGAGATCCGCTTCGGCATAGAACGATAAAAATGGGCTTTGTTCTTTTGGAAAATCAAGACGGAATGCCCCCAAGACTTGAAGATCAGGCGTTGCTGCCGTCACTTTATCCGCCCACAAACGCCAACCCGCATCATCTTGCTGCCAGATAATATCGACTTCACCTTGTTTGATATTCAGCGGAGCTTGGAATACATCGCCGTACGGAAAGACATCATCAATGACGGTGACTTTTGCTTTAGCTTGATTCACATCCCCCGATACGCTGCCCTGTACGTGATGAAACCCGGGTAGGAGCTCCCATTGTGTCATCGCGAGTTCATCCAGTTCAGCCGAGTAGCGTAAGGTGTCTAAACCACCGTTCATTGACAATCGGACATCTTCGACCCGACCTTTCGGTGCTAGTTTGTTAATAAGGTCACTGGTCGACTCTGACTCTGGAGCCAGCTTGATGAGCGGAATGAGTGCTTCTATGTCGAGTTGAGAGAGATTAAGCATCCAGCCGTTTGGTTGCCAATCAAACGCGACGTCTAGCTCTGGCCAAGGGGTATTATCGGTTCTGATCTGAAGTGAGTGACCATTTACTTTCCAGCCTTGTTTATCTGGTCGAAGATTGAAAATTCCAGACTCAATAAACAGCTCATGATGTCCATCTTCATTCCACACCAACTCGGAAGGCAGTAATTCAACATAAGCATCATGCGGTTGGCTATGTTTGAGCGTTAGCCAAGTATTTAAGCTGACTTTACCCGACTCTGCTCCTGACTCTTCTTGCATGTAAGTGGTCAGCCAAGGTGTGACCGAGACATCTTGAGCACTCACATAAAACTCACCAGATACATCACGCAACGAGCCATGATCTTTAAAGTTAGCGCTTACCAACAATGAATTCAGACGAACATCGGCAATGCTAACCGTGCCTTCGGCTACGTGACGTTTCCCTTGATTGCTCCAACGAAGCTGCTCAATATCTAAACGGCGAGTTTCACCTGACACAGACTTATACCAAATCCGTGAATCGCTAATAGTGAAGTCTTCGAACTGACGTAAAAGAAGTGAGTCGAGTTGGTCAATGAGTTTCACTTCGCTCTTATCCACTTCAGGCTTCGGTTCTTGACGATGAGAAGTCGGCAGAATGTCTACCGTGTGAATGTCTAAAGCGAGGTTATGAATGGTAAGGTCTGCAACTACAGGTTTAAGTTGAAAAAGAGATTGAATAAGGTCGAACTCAATTTGGACTTCTTCAACAGCGAAGCGTGCATCTTGCACGTTTGGTAGATTTGCCTCTAAACCCAGTAACGCAATTGAGGGATGATTATTGCGCCACGTCCCTGCGACATTAGCAATAGAAACGTCAAAACCTGTGCCTTGTTTGACCCAGGTTTTGATCTCATCTTGGAAATGGTTAAGTTGCGGCAGTGTGACGCGAAGCGTGGTTACTAATATGGCTAATAACACCAATACAGTAACTAAACTCCACGCACAAAAACGCCCAAAACGGTTAACACCAGAATTCACAAATGTTCCAAATTACATCATTACGACGTCAAACTGTTCCTGAATGTACAGGGGTTCAGCCTGAACTCGCACTTGCTTGCCAATAAATACTTCGAGCTCTGCCAACGCATGAGACTCATCGCCCAATAGCGCTTCAGCAACAAACGGCGATGCGTACACGACAAAATTATCGGCGTCGTAAGCACGGTTCACACGAGTAATCTCGCGTAATATCTCAAAGCATACGGTTTCGACCGTTTTCACGCTGCCACGGCCTTCACAAGTAGGACAGCCAGAACACAAGATATGTTCAATACTTTCTCGTGTGCGCTTGCGCGTCATTTCAACTAAGCCAAGCTGGGTAAAGCCGTTGATGTTGGTTTTTACTCGGTCTTTCGCCAGCGCCGTTTCCAGTGAGGTAAGTACTCGCTGACGATGCTCTTCGGATGCCATATCGATAAAATCAATAATGATGATACCGCCGAGGTTACGTAAACGTAGCTGACGCGCAATAGCTTGCGTTGCCTCTATATTGGTATTGAAGATAGTCTCTTCGAGATTACGACGACCAACAAATGCACCCGTGTTGATGTCGATGGTGGTCATGGCTTCGGTTTGATCGATGATCAAATAGCCGCCCGATTTTAGCTCGACCTTGCGCTCTAAAGAACGCTGAATTTCGTTTTCGGTGTCGTACATGTCAAAGATTGGCTTGTCACCTTCGTAAAGCTCAAGCTTATCTGTTAACTCCGGTACATACTCAGAAGTGAATTCTTTCAGGTTCTCGTATTCAAGGCGGGAGTCGACCATGATCTTATCGAGCTCTGTGCCAACAAAGTCACGCAGAATGCGTTGAGCTAAGCCGAGTTCACCGTAAAGTGTTGAACGCGTTTTGTATTTTGAGCGACGCTCCATGACTTTTAGCCACAAACGCTTTAGAAATGCCGCATCTTGAGATAGCTCTTTTTCATCAGCGCCTTCTGCCGCGGTACGAATGATAAAACCACCGTGCTCATCACAGTAATGGTTCACCACTTTTTTCAGACGCTCGCGCTCTTTCTCACTCTCAATACGCTGCGAGACACCAACATGGCTGGCCCCCGGCATAAAGACAAGATAACGTGAAGGTAATGTGATGTCAGTCGTTAAACGCGCGCCTTTCGTGCCGAGCGGATCTTTGACCACTTGTACAACAATGTCTTGTCCCTGTCGTACCAGCTCAGAGATATCACGGACTTGAAACTGCTGTTTTTCGTTCTCTGCCACACATTCGGTATGCGGGACAATATCTGACGCATGTAAAAACGCCGCTTTATCTAAACCGATATCGACGAAAGCCGCTTGCATACCTGGCAGTACTCGGCTGACTTTGCCTTTGTATATATTGCCCACAATGCCGCGACGCGATTCGCGCTCGATATGTATTTCTTGTAGTACTCCACCTTCAATCATGGCCACACGAGTTTCACTCGGGGTCACGTTAAGCAGCAATTCTGCACTCATGTGCACACCTCAAAACAATTATAAAAATTCTTGAATTAGCTGATCGGTTTCGAACAAAGGTAAGCCTACTACAGCGTGATAACTGCCTTCGATTCGGGTGACAAATCGCCCTCCGAGTCCCTGAATACCATAACTTCCAGCTTTATCGCATGGCTCTCCTGACTGCCAATATTGTTCGATTTCTTCGTGAGTCAGTTGCTTGAACCACACGTCAGTGGTGACGACCACTGAATGTTGTTGTTCCGATGATACGACGCTCACCGCAGTCATCACTTGATGACGACGACCGGATAAGTCAGTAAGCATACGCTTTGAATCTTCAAAACTTTTTGGTTTTTCTAGCACACGGTCATCACATACTACGACCGTATCAGAGCCCAATACAACGGAATCAGGCTTAGCTAATGCTAAGCCTGCCTGAGCTTTTTCCAAAGAAAGACGCAGCACGTACTCTCGTGCCTGCTCATGAGCCTGTTTAGCTTCCTCAATATCAGGCAATACGATCTCAAAATCATAACCTAGTTGAGCAAGCAGCTCTTTTCTTCTCGGAGAACCCGAAGCGAGAACGAGAGATAAGCTTTTCTTCACCGCTTTACCTTACGTGCCATGCACGACGAACTCGTCGCATTAATAAAAACATCCATGGCCAAAGTATACAGTTTATTGCCGCCGTCCACAGAGATAATGGATTAAATACTACGTCCTGGTTCAAATATTCCCCACAGAATATCAAAACTTCCAATAACGCAGTAAAAAAGGCAATTAAAATCGACTGTTGCCACAATGCCATGTTGCGAATCAACAGGAAATTCAGCGCCACAAGGTAGATAACGATCGACATCATCATGCCACGAATTCCAAGCGTTGAGCCGATCAAGATATCCCACAATAAGCCCAACACTAGCGCAGTTCCGACGTTCACTCGGTGCGGTAGTGCCAACACCCAATAACACGTGACAAGGAACAACCATGACGGACGTAACACATCTAACACACCTGGCCATGGAATGGTTTGCAGTACCAGCGCAACGAAGAAACTGACGCCAATCACCATTCGGCTACTCAATACATTATTGGCCATCGGTTACCTCTTGTTCTTGCTCTAACCCTTCATCTACATTGGACCGCAGTACTTTGTGTTGACGGTCTTCATTCGGCCAAATCAGCAGTAGGTAGCGTAAGCGATCAAACTCCACAACCGGCTCAGCCTTGATTGAAGCGAACTCTTGACGCGTATCGTGATCCACATTGGTAACCGTCGCGACTGGATATCCCTCAGGGTAAATGCCACCTAAACCGGATGTCACCAATAAATCACCAACCTGAATATCTGTGCTGGTTGGAATGTGCTCCAGTTGGATTTCATCCATTTCACCATTGCCCGATGCGATCACTCGGATATCATTGCGGATCACCTGGACAGGAATTGCATTTTTCGCGTCCGTTAGCAGCAGAACACGTGCGTTGTGCGCTGCGACAAACGTAACCTGACCGACGATGCCTTTCTCGTTGATAACAGGCTGACCAACGTAAACACCATCAATACGGCCTTTATCGATCACCACTTGATGACGATAAGGTGAAGTATCCACCGCCATTACTTCTGTCACGACTTTCTTTTCATCACGGACAAATGAAGATCCTAGCAACTTACGTAGGCGTTGGTTTTCTTCTTTATATTGGTCGAGCAAGATAAGCTCGCTTTTCAGGCGTAGCACTTCTCGCTTTAAGCTGCGATTGCCTTCAACCAATGCCTGATGAGAATTAAAACGTTCAAATACGCCATCGAACATACTACGAGGCAAATTCGCTGTGTACTGAATCGGTGCAACCATACTGTTTAGTAGGTATCGAACGTTGGAAAACGTATCTAGACGACTATCGGCCAGCATTAAGCTCGCCGACACGATGACAGCAAAAAACAGACGTAATTGCAGAGACGGACCTCTGCCGAAAATCGGTTTCATCTTGTTTTTGACCTGATTGCTTCCATGATTATTGAGCCTTACTTGGCAACCTAAAAATACTTAACTAAATACTTTTAGGTATGGAGCATGTTTGAATTACAGAGAGAGCAGAAATGAAGGTGAAGCCCGACATGAGCTTCACCTAAACCTTTATTCTTCAGAGAACAGATCGCCACCGTGCATGTCGATCATTTCTAGAGCTTTACCGCCACCACGCGCAACACACGTTAGTGGATCTTCCGCGATAACCACAGGAATACCAGTTTCTTCCATTAGTAGACGGTCTAGGTCTTTAAGTAGTGCACCACCACCTGTTAGTACCATACCGTTTTCAGAAATGTCTGAAGCAAGCTCTGGTGGACACTGTTCTAGTGCAACCATGACTGCTGATACGATGCCAGATAGCGGCTCTTGAAGCGCTTCTAGGATCTCGTTTGAGTTCAAACTAAAGCTTCGTGGCACACCCTCTGCAAGGTTACGACCGCGAACTTCAATCTCTTGAACTTCATCACCAGGGTAAGCAGAACCGATTTCGTGTTTGATCTTTTCAGCCGTTGCTTCACCAATCAAGCTGCCGTAGTTACGACGTACGTAGTTGATCACAGCTTCATCAAAGCGGTCACCACCGATACGTACAGACGATGAGTAAACCACACCGTTTAGAGAGATAACGGCAACTTCAGTTGTACCACCACCGATATCGACCACCATTGAACCTGTCGGCTCAGATACGCGTAAACCAGCACCAATTGCCGCCGCCATTGGCTCGTCGATTAGGTAAACTTCACGCGCACCAGCACCAAGTGCTGATTCACGAATTGCGCGACGCTCAACTTGGGTAGAACCACAAGGAACACAAACAAGAACACGTGGGCTTGGCTTTAGGATGCTGTTATCGTGCACTTGCTTGATAAAGTGCTGAAGCATTTTTTCGGTTACGTAGAAGTCAGCGATTACGCCGTCTTTCATTGGGCGAATAGCGGAAATGTTGCCAGGTGTACGACCAAGCATCTGTTTTGCTGCGTGACCGACTGCAGCAACGCTTTTTGCAGAACCTACACGATCTTGACGAATAGCAACTACAGAAGGTTCATCAAGGACAATTCCTTGCCCTTTTACGTAAATTAGAGTGTTGGCTGTACCTAAATCGATAGATAGATCGTTAGAAAACATGCCACGAAGTTTCTTAAACATACTCTTCGCTCATCCTGCAAAAATATAGAAGACAAAAATTGCTCTAAATGTACCAATGCCTCGCTGTCACAGCAAGGTATTGGTACACAAACATGAGCAGAAAGCCTCAATTTCTTGCAGTTTCCTAACTTAAGGGCAAAAACCTAAGTTGTTACTGTCCGGTTAACCCTGGCTCACCACGGTAAATCACGCGATCGTTACCTCGATGGATACCAAAGGTGACGACGGAGGATGGGTTTTCTTCGGAGCCATCATTGTCCCAATCATATTTGAGCCATGGTAAACCATTTTCAGAGTCATCAAGATCTAACCAAACGCGTGTTTTCTGACGGTATGGTTCTGCTTGAGTTGCGGTGACAGAACGAGAAGAACCAGAAGCAACTTCTCCACCAGCTCCTAACGTGACTGCTTTGGGAGTGGCTCCAGCACCTGTTGGCCAAATATGCGTTTCAGCGGCAGTGACACCTTTCACATCGGTTTGATTGTCATTAGGGTTGGCGATAAAGCGGCTACCATTCCAGTACTCAACTCGAAGTGGCACATGCAATGTCGAACCTTGGTTACCACCTACATCATCTAGGTCAACACGACCAAAGCGGATGTCGGGTTGCCTAACTAAGCGGGAGTTGAAATCTCCGTCAGTAATGTACTCAACAGGGTCAGCATTGTTGGTATATATCAAACCTATCTCTGATTTGGCAGTACCAGTCACAGAGTTAAATGGTCCATCAGGGTAGCTACCACCAAGATCTTTGTTCCAACAAGCACTGCCGATACACTGACCACTATTACCGACTGAGAAGTCTCCGATACTTTTATCAGATTCGTTACTCCAGTCTCCTGCGCCAAAATCAGGCGCATCGAATCGATCAGAGTAATGGTCAATATCGTCTAGGTTGAACTCCGCTTTTGTAACAAAGTCTGCATAGTTCTTAATCGCAGATTTGTTAGCATTCAATGCCTCCACGCTAAACTCGACCCCATCAAAAGGCTGATTCATATAAGCAAAACTTTGTGAACCAGGGTAATTCCAATCGCTGGCGATGACTTGGAAGTATTTAGGATAGAAACGACCAACGGTGACGTCATATTCATCTAATTTCTCTCCCAAATACGTTGCTTTAGTTTTAAGGTTTAAAGCGCCAACTTCATCCCAAACGTATTCAACTGTTTTACCCGATTTAGCTTCTTCAGAGCTAAAGTCTAAACTTGAACCTTTACTTGGATCTAAGTTGGCGATATCACCACCCGATGGGTACAAGACAGAAAACTCAGCATCAAGTGGCGCAGCCGTATTTGAATCAGAGAAATAGTTTTGTGTCAGAGTGTATTCACAAACATTGGTAGCATTACCACGTGAGTCGCTATGAACGACTGGTTTGTAAGTCACATTAAAGCTTTCAGCAGAGGCAATAAAGCCATCGCCAGTAGCTTGTGTCGTAGGGTTAGTTTTTCCACCATTTTTAGCCACAATATTACATGCGGCAATTTTCCAAGGTCGAGACTTAACGCTGAATGAGCCATTGAGAGTCACTGACTCTTGCTCACCTTTCTCTTCATCCGGAGCTATTGGACACTCATCTGAGTACTGAGGGTCACACGTGAAATTCGCATCTTCGAGTTTGATTGTGTACAAGCCCGAATCCATTAGCTTAAAGGTATCTGATGTCTTACCTTGCTCTGAGCCAATAAATTTAGGCTCATATGTTAATAAGCTCTTGTCACTACGCCCGTCAGCTGGTGTTTCGATTTCCAGTTGAACACTTGGTGAGCCCATGTAACTTTTCACTACCGTTTGCTGGCCATCGCTACAAGCTAATACTCTTGTGTCTATTTGATAATTTTTACCAGCTACGACTGTTTGGTCATCTACATCAAACTTGAATGGTACAAATTTAAAGGTAGATGTCTGCGTTTTTGATGGGTCATTGTCCACCGTAACCTTTAACGTATATTCGTCATTAAGCTCAAGACCATTTTGATCTGTAACGGTAACCTGCAGCTTCAACTTACCGAGTTTCGAAAACACATTGCTTGTAGTAAAGCTTGGGTAAGTGCCTGTACCAGTGCTATCAGCGACTTCTACAGAGAACTTATCGGCATCAGGATAAACCTGCACAGTAACCCCTGTACTTTCCGCATAGCCATCATTCTTGGTTTCTATTTCAAAGCTAGGTTGCTCTGTCCCGCACATCAGCGCATATTGTGTTGCTGGTGATAGCGTTACTTCATAGTTGTCAGAAGGCTTAAAACAGTGGTTATCGGTCGCTATAATTTGTGAGCTGTTGTTCATCTGAATTCGTCTTGCAGTGATCGCACCATTTACAATCGTTGAGTTGCTCAGGTAAACATCTTTTTCACTATACAGTAGACCTGTAAAAACTGCGTTTTGACTAAGTACAACCTGCCCATCACTTGAACCATGTACAAGCACAACTAACTCAGCGTCTCCCACTTCACCAAAGTGGCTATCGTTATTACTTATCGATAGGCTTTTTGTATGGATAGTAACTTTCTCTCCATCAGGTATTTCAATGACTCCTGAATTGTTTAAGTTGATACTCCCCACCCAATAAGTACCTGTTTTAAAAGTTACCTTGCCTTTACCTACAGTTAGGGTGCCAATCACCTCATTATTCCTAAACTCACGCTCATCTTGCCATATATTCACATTAGTTAAGTTCGGGTCATCAGGAGACCGAAAACTTTCAAGCTCCTGTTTTTTCACTCTCAAACCTGAGTCACCCAGACAGCTTTGGCCATCACAGTTAGCTTGGTTATGCATCGTAATATCTGCTGGGCGAAAACCAACGTAACGCTTACCGTTACTTAATTGCGCGCCAGAAATTTTGGCAGTATTACTCATCTCAAGCTTGGCATTATTATTTGAATCCCATGTTTGAGCTGGCGAAGGGAAAAGTTCACAAACCCCATCAACTGGAGGTTTATCGAAAAGGAAGTAGGAGAATGGTTCGACAACATGACCACGTTCCGAGTCTCTCTGCATATCTTCTTCATTGATAAGGGCTACACCTGTCTTTGTCACTGAGCAGCGACGTAGCCAACCACCATTGTTACCATTACGCGTTCTTTTAGACGCAAGTAATACAGGTGCAGACTTAAAGCCAGAAACAGGAAAATTACTCACTTGTAAGCAACCCTCTGTAATTGGTTTAATGACGTTGTCGTCCAATGCTCCCAACGTATTTCGTGTAGAGCCATCCCCTAACCAGAACTTACGACCATTCACAAAGCCTTGCCCGAGACCAGCAACAAAAGCTACGTCCTCAGATTTAGCTAGCACAGCATTCTTCGTAACTTCTGAACGATCTAAAATCAATGAGAAGCCTTGCACTGTAGGATTAAGTGCAATTGAACTCAGCCACAAAGGTTGCCCATTAATGTAGTTATTCTTAGTTTGTAATTGAACTAAGACGCCAGGGGCAGACGCAAAAGAAGTATTTAGACCAAAGTCCCTAAATAGCACATTTTTACTTTTGTAGGTTGTACCGCCAATATTCGAATAAGTAAGGTCGGAGCTTACCTTACCCGCAACAATCATGGCATCCCCATCAAACTTGATAACACCAGGTTCGATAACGAGGTAGTCTATGTCTTCCATGGGAGCATCAACGAAAGTCACCCTCTCACCTTGATTATTGTTGTCCGTGCATCGCCACTTCCCGTTATTGTTTTGCTTCAATCGCTTACATGCCGCGCTATGTGGCGGAAACAACTGCTTTACTGTGGCCTGAGTTTTGGACTTTGACCATATACGTAAATTTGAAGGATACTCCGTCCTCTTATCCGCGAAGTTAGACATTGACGCATCAATCGTCGACATCACAAAGACAAGCGGCTCTTCATCGTAGGTGTTCTGAAACTCGATATCACATGTAACACCACGCTCATTATTCAATACCTTACAATTTTCAGCAGGGATGGTGCCAAATTCAAACTGAGGGTTGTTATTTACTGCAGCAAAACTGATTGACGAAAAAAGGAAAAGAGCTACCGTAAGTAACAATGTTATTATTTTTTTCATTGTATTTTACTCCCTTACCCAAACTTCTTGCTGACGTTGAACTTTAGACACTCCAGAACCACAAACAGCC
Organism: Vibrio sp. 2130-1; assembly: GCF_033339515.1. NCBI lineage: Bacteria > Pseudomonadati > Pseudomonadota > Gammaproteobacteria > Vibrionales > Vibrionaceae > Vibrio > Vibrio sp. 2130-1. The sequence goes on along the minus strand of NZ_JAWOUT010000017.1, from coordinate 31,646 downwards.
ACACTTTTAACCACATATAGCTCCACTTCTTTACCAGGAAAGTCACCTGGTAGCTTACCTGCCTTCTGACATTCAATCGTTGTCACTTTGCATGCCTGATCGAACAAGCCGCTGTCGGGCTTAACGCTTTTAGCCTTAATATCATCGCAACGAGTTTCAACAGCAGCGGAACCACCTAAAGGGAAAAACTGAGTTAACACCCAGTCATTACTCGATTGGGCAGTAAACCATGCCTTTGCACCCAAAAACTCACGCGTTAAACCACTTTGATTAGACCAAGTCACTTTCATTAGTGATGCAGCCAAATAACCCATTACGATAATGACAAAGAGCGTCACAATTAACACATGGCCTTTTTGCTTATTATGGAACATTCAGCACCTGCACATCTTGTTGGTACACACTACTTTCACCGGACTGTTCAAACGCGAACCTCAGATGCACAAGCCCGCCTCGGTGAAGCGATGTATCATCATATTTGAAATAGCTCTGAGATTGGTCATCAACATAAATAAGATTGTCGGCAATTATTTCGCCGTTACGCTGTATCTGTGTGCCTACAAAGCAATATTTCACTGACTTAGATGGATCATAGAGATAGTGTCGATTAGAAACGGAGCGACTGGTTACTAAACTAGCGCCATCAATAATCTTATATGCTTTATCCGAATCTGGAGAAAGCGCTCCAACATCAACACTATGAGTGGATGAGGTTAAATCACTTAGCCGTGTTGGGTTAATCACCATTTTCAAGCCATTATCAAATTCGGGAGCATTAGTACCAAAAAAACCAACCACAAACTGTATATCATTTCCAGAAATCGCATAAAAACCAGAATGCTCTATCGGCATAAACATCAGGCAGTTTTTTTCACTCTCATCAATAAAAAAGCTATTCGGCACCGCATGACGAATTTCTCGAGATATTTTCTCAATAACGAACTGAGCCTGAGTTTGTAGTCTCTGCCTATCAATAGTATCAGCATAGCCCTTTGCTCCTAACTGCAAATAACCAGCAATTCCGAGCATGATAAAACTACCAACCACAATAGTGATGACCATTTCTATTAAAGTGAAACCACGATTTTTCATTAGTAGTTTCCCCTTATCGCAGACAGTGTTAAAGGCTGTGTTTGTCCGGCGTAAATAGTCATAGTGACTCGTTTATACGCCGTGATATCTTCCAGTGAAGGATTATTTACACCCGTACCGTCTGATTCAACGTATTGCACTTTCACTTCTACTCGAAAGTTCTTGTAATCATTTGCCATAGACGTACCAAGAACGTTACTCAGCTCATATAAGGGCGAAGAGTTACATTTAGCCTTTGTGCTTTTCGTATACCAGCAACCGATATAGTCATCGACATCATTGAAATCACTAGGCGTTGTTTCCAAGGAACCGTCTAGTTTTTTATCCGCACCTAATTTATTTACGTCAGTGCAGCTCACTCCATTCTCACCACACCGAACAGTGCCACCATCAAAGTCGCTGTTTTCATCGAAGCCTCGCGCCAATATCTGAGACATGAAACCTTGGCCTAATGCGGCCGCGCGGGTTTGATAATGAGGGATGGCGGAATCTCGAATTTGAGGGACAAGAAAAGAAGTAAACGCCACCATCGCAATGCCCATTAAAACAATCGCGATGATCATTTCTATTAACGTCATGCCACTAGATTTCTTCATGAGCATGTGCCTTTTGAAACATAACCTTGAGTATTAATTTCAACTTGGCAGCGGCTTCGACCATGCTTATCTTCAATCAGGATTGAAACCCCACCACTCGCGGAGTTTATTGGATTACCCAATAAATCAAACTCGATTGGATTAGTTGCAGCATTGGTCAGTGAAAACTTTGCGGATTTATCAACAACCATGTCACTACGAGTGTCTCTTTCCTTACTAGCCAGGCCGCATGCAGCACTAGACCCTATGCAAGAGCTTGTAATCGACAAACAAAAGTTAGTGTAGCTAGAGTCCTCTCCAGCTTTATAGCTACTAGGTAGGCACCTTTCAGGATAAGACTTATTTGGGATGCTGATATTCGACTGCATACGATTCACCTGCACTTGGCGAATCACAGAAATCACACGTTCTTGTAATGCATATGCAGAGAAACTGCCAGAGCCCATAAAACGGCTGGCTGCAAAAAGTGAAAGGATAGAGAGGAGAACAATCACGAGGATTAACTCCATTAACGTGAACCCTAATGCAGAGCTGCGAATTTTCATAACCCAACCTTAGGCTTAGAACAAGCGAGATAAGTATACGATGAAATTATGAGATTAATGATAGGTTTATAATTTTTCGATTCGAAGTGTGAACAGACAAACAAATCACCAATGTCTAGTTATTTTGCCCCTTTGAACGACCAATTTCTTCTTCAATTCGATCGTAAGTTTCTTTATTGCTCAGCGTTTCAGAAACGTGCTCAGCGGTTTGCTTGGTTTGCTCCCACTTGGCTTCATAAGTTTCTGGTTCAAAGCTGATAAATCTTGGTAATACCACATAACCGATCACACCCAAGATAATCAGCACAACCACAAACTCTATTGCACTAAGACCCGATGATTTACGCATATGAACTATTCCAAGATTAATCAAAATAAAGAGATAAAGGCCAGACTAGCTGGCCTTTATAACACCGATTAACAACCAGTATCTGTTACAGCAGTTGTAGAAACTGCTGCAGAAGTTGCTTCAGTATAAGTCACGTAACAGTTACCTGCTTTTACCTTAGCTGCAGTGTTGCCTGCGTCTAAACCTTTTTTAAGGTCACCACTAATAAACGTAGCAACAAGTTTATTAGGAGTCGTACCCTCTAAAGCTAGAGCCCAATCTTCATCCAAACCAGTTACTGCATTGTTAAGACCGTTATCTGCTGCTACTGGGTAACCGTAACCAACTAAAACATCCTCAACTTTAACGTCACTTGCTGGAGCTTTCGTCTCGATACCCTCAATTGCTGATTTACCGAAAACAATACCAGAAGCACCATCAATCGCACCTTTTAGGCCTTGAAGCGCAGATTCACGAGCATCTGATTGTAGGTTAAGGAAACGTGGTGCTGCAGTTACCGCTAGAATACCTAGGATTACAATTACCACTACCAATTCGATAAGGGTGAAACCACCTTGTCTTTTCATTGTTTACTCTCTCTATGTAAGCATGCAGTACAACTGCAAAGTTTCGTTTAGGTCACGCGACCATTTTGGATATTGTCAAAACGGTTTGGGGCAGCAACCTTCACTAAAACTGACCGTGAAGTGGATACTGTATCTACCGCTTGAGCAGAATGACGATTCGCCATTATTCAGTTCATGCTGCAATGAGAAAAACACATTATTGTTTACCCACTATTACAGCCTGTTACTTATGGTTATGATTGCATTATACCGACTTTCATTACCAATTATAGTGCTTAGGTGTCAAAAAAATCACTCCGCCGATATTTCGACGTCTATTTTCAGTTGATTAGCAGTTGAGATAACTACAATCGACTGACCATTTTCATAAGTGTATTGACAGACATAACGATCAGTTTTGATGGCTCCACTGATATCTATTAACTTGTTGGTCATTATTTTACGTTGGGGGTAATGCACCGCTAGCCAATAACCACAATCTAATACACCTTGCTGAGTAAAGGGAGACACTAACCCGCCCTCAGTCATAGTAAGGTTTAAGCCATCCATCAGCATATGTTCTGGCTCGCCTTGTACTAGCCAAGCTTGACGATAACGCTGAACACTATCTTGCATCCAAACTCTCGCTAACTTCGCTCCAGTTACTTGTGCTTGCTCGGTCACAGGACGTAATTTGACCGCCAAACCCACCGCCATAATCGTAGCAATAACCCCAAATACAATAAGCGTTGCTCGGCTTTGATTTTCAACCACCTATTAGCCGCCTTTGATGATGTCGAGCATTCCCCACATTGGTAGGAAGATACCCAATGCCAGCACCATGACCATGCCTGCTACAATCACCAAAAGTAATGGTTCTATTCTTGCGGTCAGTGTTTTTAGATCGTAATCAACTTCTCGATCGTAAAAATCCGACACTTCCAGCAGCAACTCATCAATACGACCAGTTTCTTCCCCTACTGCAATCATCTGAATCACCAATGGGGTGAATATTTTACTGTTGATGGCCGTCACTGAAATGGTGCTACCCGCTTCAATCGCGGACTTCATCTCAAGAATTCGGTTTTCTAAAAAACGGTTCCCTAAGGCTTCCCCGGCCAAAGCCAAAGACTGGTTAAGTGGCACCCCTGATTTCAGCATCAACGAAAAGGTTCTGGCAAAACGAGAAAGCTGCGCACGATTAACGATATCGCCTACAATTGGCAGCCGAAGCCGAAACTTATCGAACTTCTCCCGACCATCAGCCGTCGCCACCCACGCTCTGAACACCGTAAACGCGCCAATCATTGCCACAACCAGCAACACCCAATAATTAACAAAGAAATTAGAAGTCGCGATCAAAATACGCGTCGGCAATGGTAGCTCAACACCAAAGCGCGTAAACATCGATGCAAACTCAGGGATCACCAAGATATTCAATACAAACATGGCGATGGTGATAAAGATAATGACAAACGTTGGATAACGCATCGCCGCTTTAATGCGTTTGCGAGTCTCAAGTTCCTGTTCGTAGTAATTCGCCAGTTGCAATAGCGCTTGGTCAAGCCGACCCGTATTCTCACCGACGTTGATCATAGAAACGAACAGTGGGCTGAATACTTTACTGTGTTGCTGCATCGCAGAAGACAAACCTCGGCCATTACTCAGTTCAGAAACGACATCTTCTAGCGCCTCTTTGAGCTGTTTGTTTTCGCAATTTTGCAACAAGCCACGCATAGAGCGCAGCAAAGGTACGCCAGCTTTAGTCAAACTAAACAACTGGCGAGAGAAAAGAATAATTACTTCCAACGGAATAGCAGGCACAAACAGCTTAGATAAGCTCACTTGGCTTTTTGCCGACTCTTTCTCTAAACGTACATTGAGCGGGATGACCCCTTTGTTCATCAATGCTTCCGCCGCAGCTTCTGAGTTCACTGCTTCGATTTTGCCGTTAGTGGATGAGCCGTCTAGCGTGCGGCCTTGATAACGAAAAGTTGGCATTCACTTACCTATATGAAAATGGGATCAGTCTTACCAGAAGCATCACCCTCACCTAGGGTCATCACTTCGTCCAAACTGACGGTGCCTTGTAGCGCCAGTTCCATTGCAGAAGCAAGCAGTGGCTTATAGTTTTCTGAGCGGCGCGCGGCTTGCGCAAAGCCAACCGCATCATTGGCGCGCAATTTATCCATCATCTCTTGCTCAAGTTCGAGCATTTCAAACACACCGATTCGGCCTCGATAACCAGTCAAGTTACAGTTTTGGCAACCTGCGCCTTTATAAAAAATGGTGCTAACTTGATTTGGGAAACGCCCAGCTAACCACTGCTGGCGAGACTCATCTAAGTGGTCTTCTGTTTTACAATCTGGGCAAACTCGGCGCACAAGACGCTGCGCCACCACGGCTCTGACTGCACTAGCAACCAAGTAACCCGGCGCACCCATATCGATCATACGTAACGCACTGTCGACAGCATCGTTGGTGTGAAGAGTGCTCAATACTAAGTGACCCGTTAGTGCAGCTCGCAGACCAATTTCTACCGTCTCTTGATCACGCATCTCACCAACAAGAATGATGTCTGGGTCTTGACGTAAAAAGGTTCTCAGAACACGCGAGAAAGTTAGATCGATCTTACTGTTAACCTGTACCTGAGTGATGCGAGGCAGACGATATTCAACCGGGTCCTCTGCTGTAATGATCTTTTTCCCAGGTTCGTTGAGCTCACTCAATGCGCCGTAAAGCGTGGTGGTTTTACCGGAACCTGTCGGCCCGGTAACCAAAATCATGCCATGCGGACGCGCCAACTGTCGACGTAAGCGAGCAAGCAAGTCTGGCGGCAAGCCCGACTCTTCTAACGGACGCAAACCAGCGGACTGGTTAAGCAGACGCATTACTACAGATTCTCCGTACTGCGTTGGTAACGTCGACATACGAATATCAATTGATTGGCCACGAACTTTGATATTGAATCGGCCATCTTGTGGCAAGCGCTTTTCAGAAATATCTAGGTGTGCCATCAACTTCAGTCGAAGAACCAAAGCCGATGCAATGTTCACTTCATTTAAGAGCGTTTCATGCAATACGCCATCAATACGCTGGCGCAAACGCAATACTTGATCGTCTGGCTCAATATGAATATCCGAAGCTCCAACCTGTACCGCATCTTCAAACATGGAATTAACCAGCTTTACAACGGTAACCTCTTCACTGTCGGCCTCATCAATACCGTAATCAAAGCTTTGTACATCTTTATGCTCTTCATGCAGCTGTTCAGCAAAGGAGGCGATCTCTTTAGTACGGCGGTAATAACGGTCAAAGCTTGAAATAAGCTGACGCTCTGAAGCAACAATGAACTCAAGGTTGTATTGACCTAACAAGTTCATCAATGATTCTTGAGTGAACAAGTCCGCAGGGTCGCTCATAGCAACGCGCAGGGTGTCCCCATTTCGAGCAACGACCATCGCACGTAAGCGACGTGCGTGTACCTCAGGTAGAATCTGCACGGCTTCGGCATCCACAGGCGCACGACCAAGATCGATCAGTGGCAAACCAAGCTGCTGAGACAAGAAGTCCAACATTTGCTTTTCGGTAATAAAGCCAAGGTCAATTAACGCATCCCCTAGCTTCTGCCCGGTACTGCGTTGTGCGTTTAGTGCTTGCTGGATTTGTTCTTCAGAGACGATACCTTCCTCAACCAGAAGATCGCCCAAGCGTTTTCTCAACTGAATTTTCATTGTGCGCTCTCCAACTCTTTCAAGATGCTCAAACGGTCACGGATAAATGCTTGCGATTGATTCGAAATGCCAACTTTACCCAGAGCTTGGTTGTAAGAGTGAATCGCGGCAGTAAAAGCCAGGGCGCGCTCTTGTTGAATAGCCAAACCTAACCACCAGCGCGCGTTTTCCGGCTCACGCTGAGTTAGGAGTTGATAGCTCTCAAGCGCAATGTCATTTTGCTTGTGTTTTTGTGCCAATGCCGCACGCATCGCCAAGTAATCTCGACTTGGTACTGGAGGCAAATGAACAAGCGGGCTCAGCGCCGCTTCAGGTTGATTAGCTTTCACTAACAACTTAGACAAGGCCAAGCGGAGTACTTGGTTGTTCGTATCTAGGTTGATGCCTTCTTGAATAATCTCATATGCTTTACGCGTGTCACCTTTACCAAAGTACAACGCTGATAACTTTTGACGCGTGTCTGCATTCATTGGCTCATAACGCAACGCCTCGGCATAAGCCGACAACGCTGTTTGCATATCGTTAGCATCGAGTGCCTTTTCCGCTCGGCTAACCGCTTTAAGAGATAATTGGCGGTGAGTAAGCTCAACCTGCTCAATACGCATTGAGCTGTTTTCTGATGTCGTGCGGGTTACGTGATCGTATTGCTCCTCGCTCGGCATCGTTGCTAACTGCGCGAGTAAAACTTCATCTTCAGAGGCGATATTTATCTCAGATCTTAGCGTGAACCTATCAGTCTCTTGCATGTGAGGCTGTTGCGCTACCGGCTGTGTGGCTGGTTTGGTGTAAACCACTTGAGTTGTATCGGGCGTCATTTTACTCGTTGGCGAGTGAGTGCGCTCCGATGAAACAATTGGTGAGACATTCACAGACGACAGTGGCATAGCGTCGGTTTGAAACTGTGATAGCTCGCCTGAAGGGACAGGACCGCGAGAGACCGCCCAACTGCCAACCGCAAGGCTTAACGAAAAACCGGCGACAAGCCAAAGCCAAGGTTTACTGCGTGAGACACTTGGAATCTCCGCACGAGTAAGCTCTGACGGCGATGTTTTTTCAGCAAGTTCTGATAATGCTTTATTGATGGCACTCAAGGTTGACTCCATCCCCAAAATACGGGTGTTTTAAACTTAGGTTTACGGGCATCAAACGTATCGTGCATAGCGGCGTAAACGTGATGATTTTTCAATAGTGTGCAACGCTCATTAAATGCAGCAAGCAACGACTTGTGGCTAATTTGGTTTATCAAGCGCGGAATCCCCATGGATGAACGCCAAATCGCTTTTTTCTGTTCAATAGAAAAAATGTGCGCCCCATTGCCTGCTTTATCTAAACGATTATTGATGTAAGCTACGCCTTCATCGATAGAGAGAGGACGTAACTGGCAGCTAAACGTAATGCGTTGACGAAACTGCCTTAGCTCATGGTTAGCCAATCTTTCATCCAACTCAGGTTGTCCGAATAACACCAATTGAATGAGCTTATCTTGTTCCGTTTCTAGGTTGCCAAATAGACGCAATGTTTCTAAAGCTTGTGGGGAAAGAGCTTGCGCTTCATCAACGATCAAGACGGTTTTCTTTCCCAAGGCATGTACTTGAATCAAGTGCTCTTGAATGAGGGAAACGATGCGCAGCGGATCATCGTTCTCGATACCTAACTCTCTGGCGACAGCAAACTGCAACTGTTCCCCATTCAACACTGGATTGGGTAAGTAAATAAGCTCAACTTCAGATTCAATCTGCTCGATCAGCTTACGGCATACCATGGTTTTTCCAGTGCCGACTTCTCCCGTCACCTTAATCACCCCTTCTCCCATTTGCACGGCAGCTAGGATGGTTTGGATCGCCTCATAGTGAGGGACTAACCCCAAGAACATTTCGGTATTTGGGGTTAACGAAAAAGGCTGAACTCGGAACCCAAAGTGTGACAAGTACATACTCGAATCACAAACCTATTGAAAAACAGAACCTTTCCCAGCGCTTATTGCGCATCTGGGAACCACTCTTGCAGCAGATCACGAGAGCGCTCTAGCTCTTTCTGCCAAGAGTTCACGCCAACTACGGTCGGTTTTAGCAAGATGACCAATTCTGTTTTCTCAGTTACGTTATTCACGTTGCGGAACAAGTGCCCCAGTGCTGGTACATCGCCCAAAAATGGGACTTTAGAAACAAGCTCACGATTTTGCTGTTTCATCAACCCGCCGATAACCACAACATCGCCATCTTTAGCACGAATAACCGAGTCTGATTCACGAATAGAGCTTTTCGCTAATGGCAGTTGGATGTTTTGGAAATCTCCGCCCAAGTTCAATTGCTTCACTTCTTCCGTGACTTCAATAACTGCGGGGTGAACATGCAGGAACACATTGCCTTTGTTATCAATTTGCGGAGTCACATCGAGGGAAATACCCGAGAAGAATGGCGTCAGTTCCACTTCAGGAACTGCATTTGAGTTTTCACCGTTGCCTGCATTACTCGATAGCTCGGTAACAAAGTACTCATCGGTACCGACCTTGATGACAGATTTTTGGTTGTTGGCAGCGGTAATACGAGGGCTCGAAAGGACGTTCAAGTCACCTTGCGTAGACATAAAGCTCAACACGGCATTGAAGTTACCATCCGAAATAGTCACGTTGGTTTGACCGCCCAAGAGCGTGCCAATCGCATCCAATGGTGGTAATGCCGATGCAGGGCGGTTGACTACGATACTACCCGAGTTACCAATTGACGCCGATAAGTTTGACCAGTTGATGCCTTGTTGGTAGCCATCATTCAACGTCACTTCTAGGATTTTAGCTTCAAGAATGACCTGGCGCTGCATGCGCTCCTGCGATACACCTAAGAACTCGCGTACTTCGCGAATATCATCTGGAAATGCTCGAACCGTAATAACTCCCGCTTGTGGCGTTACAACCACACTTTGCCCTTTGCCTGAACCAATTAGATTCGCAACAGCTTGCTGCAGCATAGGCCAGAAGTCACTTTCAGTGATGGTTTCAATGCGTGTACCACCCGTAGATGTGGTCGAGCTATCGTTGTTGTTTCCATTGTTAGAGTCTGACGAGTCAGAACTGTCTGAGCTACCACCAGAATTAGACGTACCAGCCGAGGTTACAGAGCCCGTAACAATGCTGGTTAATGAGCGACCAGAACGCTTGAACTGCAGGTAATCGACTGGAATGGTCACCGTACGCATACCTGCTGGGTAGATTTGAATAACTTTGCCAGACTTCACCACGTCATAGCCATACATATTCTGTACGACATTCAGAACTTCATCCAATGTCACATCAGACAAGTTGACAGTGATATTACCTTGTACCGATGGGTGAATCGCCACGCTGTACTCTGTGCCTTTCACCAACGAAGCGAAAAAGCTTCTTGCATCGACCGCATTCGCTTGAATACGAAAACGCTTCGAGGTGCCTTGCTCTGATGCAACGTTCGAGTCTAAATTTGGCATCAAGTCTGCCTCAACAGAAGAAGGGATTTCTTCCAATGTGCGGCTGTTCGCTTGATTGATCGATTCATTGAGCGCTTCTTTAACTTCCACTGGATTCCGATGACCCATTGAACATCCCATTAAAGAAGCAATCGTTATTCCTACAACTAATTTGCGCATATCTGATCGGGCTCTGGTTATTATTGTTTTACGTTTAAATCAAAAAGCTCTAGGTCCCACTGACGGTTACCACGCTTTAAAGTTACAAATTCACTATTAATGCTCGCGACGCGATAACCCTTAAATAGCTCGCCTTTTTCGACAAGTTTGTTATCCATAATCGCGATACAATCAGTACTTGGCTTACACACAATACTGTTGAGCTTAGGCAGTCGGTACCGTTTAACTTTTGGTTTCGCTGACGTTTCAACCGCTGGTTTTTCCCAACCAAGTGGGGCCGTTGGGTCTTGGTTTGCCCAAGCGGTTCCTGCCGCTGCCATAACAAGCAATGAGATGATGAGTTTGTTAACCACCAATAAACTCCTCTCTAGATCCTAGTGTGTAGACTTCTAACACAAGCTTCGCTTTCGGGTACTCTTCGACTTTATAACTAAAGCTGCGCCAGTAATAACTCGCAGGAAGACTCTCCAATTTATTCAGATAATTAGCAATAGAAAAATAGTCACCAGTCAGTTCCATACGAACAGGATGCACGTAGTAACCAGAGTATTGCGATGCTTCTTTATCTTCCGTTATTGGCTCAGATGGCAAGGTTTGCAGAGACAAAAGGTGAATGCCACTTTGCTGCTCCAACACATTTTCAAGCAGCTCAGCCATTTGCGAAGGTGTAATAAGATGCTCGATGATCTCCGCTAATTGCATCGAAAGATGCTGACTCTCAGCTAACAGATTAGATATCGCGCGATCAATCTCAGCATTTGGATCTTTCTTAAGTTGCGCCTGAATACGTAGCGTATCGATTTCAATCTTTTGATTGGCTTGCTTTAAATTACTTAGTTGCCTCTCATTACTGATGATCTCGTTAAGCTTTGGCTCCAATACCAGCGTAAAGAGCAACATGATCACGACAACTAAACCGCACAATGCAGTGAGCACTTTTTCACGCGTACTCATTTCGCCAAAGCGCCCTTCTAATGAGAGCCAGAATTCGTTCATTTCTCTTTATCCTCGCGCGTTTTTAGTTCAAACGTCACAATATCCTTATCATTTCGACCTATTTTGACGCCGTCAAACGTTCGACCAACCAAGCTAATTTCGTTTTTAAATTGGCTGACCCAATTTGGCACTGAGCTCGGTTTTTTCGCTAGCCCCTTCAGGTCTAAGGTATGGGTATTGATTCGAATTTCGGACAAAGAAATTTCTTGGTTTCCTAGCTTCGCTAATGATTGCATCACGCCAGAGTAACCCGTGCGTTGCGAGTCATCGTATTTCCCGACAGCTTTAAGCGAGTCTCGCTTCGCCTTGACTTCACGCTCTAAGCGGGCTTTAGCTGCCAGCTTATTATTGTCAGGTTGATGTTTACGTAGCTTGACTTGATAACGTTCAAGCTCTGACTTCATGATATCGCCTTTACTTTTTACAATAGCAATCTCATCTTCCAAACCGCTGCTCTGCCAAGTGACATAACCGTAAGAAAATAGAATTGCAGCCGCCGCAACGCCCCAAGATAACGCGATATTTTTTAGCGTCAGGAGCTCTTTTTTCGGCTTTAAGTAATCGGGATATAAGTTGACGCGTCGAGTATTTGAAGTAGCCGCAGTGTCAGCCAAAACATGTCCTGATAGCTCATGTTCTGGTGGTAATAACGGTGAAACCTTAGTACTTAAACGGTAGTTCAGAGCCTGAACAAGCTCGCTCTCATCCTCTTCATCACAGCACACTTTCAATTGATGTAATTGCACGTGGCGTAACTGAGATGAAAGATAGTCAATCGAACGTTGCAGTTCTAACGACAGACTGTCCATCTGTAAATCGCTAGACGGAACCCCCGTTAACGGTGGCGTCACACTGCGAATAGAGCGGTGGAACGCAATAGTATTTTCGACAAAAGCGCTTATACGGAAATGACCACGCACACTGCGTTGTAATAATAGGAAGTTTCCTAGTTCACCAGCAGTCTCTCCCCAAATATCGTCTTCAGGAAGAATGGCTTCTAATGGTAACTGGGCTCGACTGGCCAGTAACACAATCTTATCCAATATTTTTCGCGATAAGACGTATGCTTGCACTTTGGTTGAATTCGGTAACTCGACCGCATCGGCAATAATGTCGATAGCACGCTCAGAGATCAGTTCTTTCAACAAAAACGGTAATGCGGCTGGCCATTCTTGACGCGGCATGACCGGTTTGTCGATTTGGTACATCTGGTAATAGTTATGAGAAAGAACAACCGTTAATGAATCATACGCACTCGCTGCAACGCTCAATGCTTGCTCAACGGCTTTTTCCCAATTGGACTCAGAAATATCAAATTGGTATGGACGACTACTTTTGATTGAAGATGATAAATAAACGGCGTCTGGCTGAATAACCAAAAAGCAGGAGCGACCACCACTAGATGATCGCTTAAGCTTGTCGAATAGTGCTTTGAAATCCATGATTATTATCTTTATTTTTTCCGCCAGCGATTTCGTCTTCCCAATTTAACTTGGGATTCTGATTGAGAATTCGGCAACGCTTGGGGACGAGGAAGAAACTGCTGCTCCGCAGAAAAGTAACGCCCTTGCCCACCATAAACCCCGAGCTCAATTAATGTGTTGAGCTCGTTCTGATTCTCAATTCCCACTGCTATAATTTTAGTTTTACTGTTTGCCGCCGCACCTAGCATACTGCGGACAAATAGCTGGTTTTCATGTCGTTGGTCGATTTTTGCTACTAAACTGCGATGAAGTTTAAGGTAACGAATGTCCACTTCTTTTAAATAGTGAGTGCTAACGATGGTACGCCCAGCCTGCCCAACCATTAAGTGGCACCCTAAACCGGCCAGCATTTTAGCGACTGGTCGCATAAAGTCTAAGTGTCTTACAAATTGTGCTTCAACAAACTCAAAACTGAGACACTTTCTCTGCTCACGTGACAACTGTAAGAGTTCATCACGAAACCATTTAAAGTACTCTCGGTTAGAAAATGGCGTTACATTCAAATTGAGCGCATACGATCTTGAGTTATCAAAATTATCCTTAAACTCTCTTAAGAATTTATTAATAACCGACTTATCCATTTGCGCTTCATAACCAACCTGTCTGATCGCAGAAATGAACCGAGACGCTTTAACAATCCCATTCTCAGGATCGCGAATCCGACATGTTAACTCTTCATATAATGATTTTTTATGCGTCGCGTCACTTATTGGGTGCACAGATTGTGCGTAGAGTATCACACTTTCAGGTGTAAGTGCTGTGTCAAATAACGTTCTCCACCTCACACTTCCGCGAGCTTCTTCATCGTGGTTCCATTTTTTGAAGCGACTCCAATTATTGTTATTTTGTAGTTGCGCACTACGCAAAGCAGTCTCGGCTTCATCAATGATTTGGCTGTGTCGCTCACCTTCTTTATAAGTGGTGATGCCAATATGGCACCAGTTGTCTGGATCAAGTGGCTCTGGCGGCATTAACTTTTCTAACTGGCGAATGCATTGCGAGGCGAGGTTAGCCACATCTTTCGCACTTTGGTGCGGTAGAAAAAGCGCAAAATCAGCATCGTAATAACGGGAAAATACAACATCTGGGTATCGTTGAACTAAATTGGACAATAAACTCCCAACTTCAACAATAAACTCATCCGTAATTTGCTTATCTTGCTCTTCTTCAACCAGTTTCCAGTCTTGAATACGCACTAGCAACACGGCGCCGCGAGCCCCACTTTCTAGTAACGCCGATTCCAACTTGCTATCAAATAACACTCGGTTAGCGGTACCGGTTAGCTTATCAAGGAAGGTTTGAGTTCGAATAAAGGTATCAAATCGGCTTCGCTCTTGACGCGCATCTTGTAACTCTTCGATTAATACATCGAGCGCTTCACTGGCGGTGTAAGGCCATTCTTTTTTGTCACCTTTGGCATACTGCTCTACCCTACCAGCCAGGATCATTCTGCCTCGCTCTTCGAGCATTTCGGAGCCTTCTAATTGTTCCTTAAGCCATGCCACGCCGCGCATTAAGCAGAAGATGATCAATATAACGGCAAGCGTGATCGACCAAAGCGCCTGCATTGAGTAGCTGTAACCTAAGTAAGGGGGAATTGCTTTAAAGTGAATCGTGTAATCTTGATTGTGAGTCAGCTGGTACTCAGCCTCAAACAAGACTGACGCTTCCATTTGATGAGAAGTATCTTTGAAGCGATAAACAACGGCGTTGTTGGTCGACAACGTCATTTCGACAATATTGGAAGCCTGCAGCATCTTCGGCATCCAGCGCTGCATAGAATAAGCGGCGTCAGGATCTTCCATCTCCTTGTCGACCACCTCTACGATCCCTTCTAAATAATGGGTGAGATATTCCTGCCCAAGACGTTTAAAAGAGAGGGTGCCACCGACAAACAAGATAAACATGGCGCAGATAACGATCATGGTGACAAAGGCCACCAGCCGTGTGCTTAACTTAAGAGTTGGGGTATACCTCATGAATACCAAATTCCTTTTTTATTCATCATATACCTTATTGAAATATTTATACTTGATAAGAGTTCATCAAACAATCGGATTAGTCTGATAGTGAGAGGCTGGAGCATAAAGAAAATCACACTCATTGATAAGTTTTATTGTTACGCCTAACCTTGCCAAGATAAGCCTGTGAGATCATTAGATTGCGACAATAAAAAAGGCCGCGATATTCGCGGCCTTTTCGATTCAAGCATAAGCAGAATTTAGAACGGGATATCGTCGTCAAAATCCATTGGTGGCTCATTGTACTGCTGCTGTGATTGCTGCGGAGCCTGTTGTTGTGGTTGCTGTTGCTGTTGCTGAGGCGCATTGTACTGCTGCTGAGCTGGCTGTTGAGGCTGACCCCATCCACCTTGCTGCTGCTGTTGACCGCCCATAGGTGCGCCGCCACCTTGAGCACGACCGCCAAGCATTTGCATCACACCATTGAAGCCTTGAACAACGACTTCAGTTGAGTAGCGATCTTGACCACTTTGATCTTGCCATTTGCGAGTTTGCAGTTGCCCTTCAATGTAAACTTGAGAGCCTTTACGCAAATACTCACCTGCTACTTCCGCAAGTTTGCCGAACAACACAACACGGTGCCATTCCGTTTTTTCGCGCTGTTCGCCAGTCGCTTTATCACGCCATGAATCAGAAGTCGCAATAGTAATGTTTGCTACTGCACCGCCATTCGGCATGTAACGAATTTCAGGGTCGTTACCTAGATTCCCCACCAAAATAACTTTGTTAATTCCACGGCTGGCCATGATGTGCTCCGTTTCACTCTGGATATATAAAATTTTAGCGCATTAGAATAGCACGCTTTAATGTTTTGATTAAAGTCTAATACCATTGTGATCTATTGAGTCATCCTCTAGAACCCAAATCGTATTTCAACTTACGTGTGTAGCATTTTTGATTCGCGTTGCAGACATCGTTTCGTGAAGCTTTGAATTCGAACGCATTTATTCAGTAAAGCGATGGTTATGGCCTCTCTTTAATGCCAGTTTATGGCTTCTATTGAACCCAGGGAGATTGGAACACGTGAGAAAGTCGGCTTACGCAAGAAAGCTATTTCTGATCAGTATGGAAGATAATGCGCAAAAAAAAGTGGCGGCACTCGAAAAGTACGTTGATATGAGCATCCCGGTGATTTCAACCGCAGCACTCATGGAAGCCAAGCCACAACACCGTAATAAAATTCTACTGATCGACTTCAGTGAACATAAATCACTTGTTCAATCGATCAAAAACTTGCCTCTTGTATGGAAAAACTTTGAAACCGTTGTCTTCAACGTGCCTAAAAGACTAACCACAGATGAACTTCTTTCATTTGGTCAATTAAAAGGTGTGTTTTATTCTGAAGATACGCTAGAGCAAATTGGAGAAGGGTTAAAAGGCATTGTTAACGGTCAAAACTGGCTGCCGCGTAATGTAACCAGTCAACTTTTACACTATTACCGCAATGTCATTAATACTCATACTGCACCAGCTACGGTAGACCTAACCATTCGTGAGCTACAAGTACTGCGTTGCCTACAAGCTGGCGCCTCGAACAGTCAGATGGCCGAGGAGTTATTCGTCAGTGAATTCACCATCAAATCGCACTTATATCAGATATTCAAAAAGCTATCCGTAAAGAACCGAGTACAGGCAATCGCCTGGGCAGACCAAAACTTAATGTCATGATGCAATGTGAGCGGCTCTGATAACTGAAATGACAAGTCGCTCATCTTTTTTCCGCACCGAGTCTCACATTTTTTCCTACTTTATTCATGATTCATTGATACCTCTCGTGTTAAAGTTATACGTAGATTCTTGATAAAAACGAGATAGGATATTCCCCCAATGATAAAAAAATGTCTGTTCCCTGCTGCAGGCTATGGCACACGCTTCCTACCGGCAACGAAATCTATGCCAAAAGAGATGATGCCAGTCGTGAACAAACCGCTTATTGAATACGGTGTCGAAGAAGCAATCCAAGCTGGTATGAACGGCATGTGTATTGTGACAGGTCGTGGCAAGCACTCGATCATGGACCACTTTGATAAGAACTACGAACTGGAACATCAGATTAGCGGTACCAACAAAGAAGAGCTGTTGGTAGATATCCGTGAAATCATTGAATCTGCAAACTTCACTTATATACGTCAACGCGAAATGAAAGGCTTGGGCCACGCGATTCTAACTGGACGAGAATTGGTAGGCGATGAGCCATTTGCTGTTGTTCTTGCTGATGACCTTTGTGTGAACGAGCAAGAGGGCGTACTGGCTCAGATGGTGGCACTATTTAAGCAGTTCCGCTGTTCTATCGTTGCAGTACAAGAAGTACCAGCCGAAGAAACACACAAATACGGCGTTATCTCTGGTGAAATGATCAAAGACGACATCTACCGCGTAGACGACATGGTAGAAAAACCAGAGAAAGGCACGGCGCCTAGCAACCTTGCTATCATTGGCCGCTACATCCTGACTCCCGATATTTTTGAACTGATTGAAAACACCGAACCTGGTAAAGGTGGTGAAATTCAAATCACTGACGCGCTGCTAAAACAAGCAAAAGCGGGCTGTGTATTGGCTTACAAATTCAAGGGCAAACGCTTTGACTGTGGTAGCGTTGAAGGTTACATCGAAGCAACTAACTATTGTTTTGAAAACCTGTATCTAAAAGATGAAAAAACCTCTGAGCTAGGTAAGCACGCAACACAAAAAGCAGTATAAAGCATCGTCTTAGTACGAAATTACTGTATCGAAAGCCCAGCACAACGCTGGGCTTTTTACTTTACTGTTTTTTTATCCAGTAATTTTCTTTGCACATTTCTCACACTATGTAATACTTGCCCCACTTGGTTATACATAGAGCAAAAACGATGGATAAAATAGAAGTTCGCGGTGCCCGAACCCATAACCTTAAAGACATTAATCTTACAATCCCTCGCGATAAACTGATTGTCATTACTGGACTAAGTGGCTCCGGTAAATCCTCTCTCGCTTTCGATACATTGTATGCAGAAGGCCAACGACGCTACGTAGAGTCTCTCTCTGCCTACGCTCGTCAGTTTTTGTCTCTGATGGAAAAACCCGATGTCGACCACATTGAAGGGTTATCACCCGCGATTTCTATTGAACAGAAATCTACTTCTCATAACCCGCGTTCAACCGTCGGTACAATTACCGAAGTCTACGACTACTTACGTCTATTGTATGCTCGTGTGGGCGAACCCCGCTGTCCAACGCACCATGCCCCTCTTGCTGCGCAAACCATCAGTCAAATGGTGGACAAAGTCCTAGAGATGCCGGAAGGCAGCAAAATGATGCTATTAGCGCCTATTGTCAAAGAACGTAAAGGTGAGCATGTTAAAACGCTTGAGAACTTAGCGGCTCAAGGCTTTATTCGTGCGCGTATTGATGGAGAAACTTGCGATCTTTCCGATCCTCCAACCCTTGAGCTACATAAAAAGCACACCATTGAAGTCGTGGTAGACCGCTTTAAAGTTCGTCCAGACTTACAACAGCGCTTGGCCGAATCTTTCGAGACCACGCTCGAATTATCAGGCGGAATTGCGGTTGTCGCGCCAATGGATGGCGACGGTGAAGAGATTATTTTCTCCGCCAACTTCGCTTGTCCACAATGTGGTTACAGCATGCAAGAGTTAGAGCCGCGACTTTTCTCATTCAACAATCCTGCTGGTGCATGTGGCACTTGTGATGGCTTGGGTGTTCAACAATACTTCGATCCAAGCCGAGTCATTCAAGATGATTCATTAAGCTTGGCACAAGGTGCGATTCGCGGTTGGGATCAAAAGAACTACTACTACTTCCAAATGCTCACCTCATTGGCCGATCATTATGGTTTTGACCTCCATGCCCCTTTTAATTCTCTGCCAAAGAAAACGCAAGATGTCATTCTAAAGGGCTCAGGTCGTACTGAGATTGAGTTTAAATACATCAACGATCGTGGCGATATTCGCGTTAAACGCCATCCATTCGAAGGTATTCTGAATACCCTAGAACGTCGCTATCGTGATACAGAATCCAACTCTGTCCGTGAAGAGCTTGCAAAATACATCTCCACTAAATCTTGTTCAAGCTGTGGCGGTACTCGTCTACGCCTCGAAGCACGTAACGTGTTTATTGCTGATACGACACTACCTGAGATTGTTGAACTCAGCATTGCTGATGCATTGGAGTTCTTCCATTCCTTGAAACTGGAAGGTCAACGAGCCCAAATCGCTGAAAAAGTGATGAAGGAAATCAACGACCGCCTGCAATTCTTAGTTAACGTCGGTTTGAACTACCTAAACTTATCACGCAGTGCGGAAACCTTATCAGGCGGTGAAGCTCAACGTATTCGTTTAGCAAGCCAAATTGGTGCAGGTCTTGTTGGTGTCATGTACGTCTTAGATGAACCGTCGATTGGCCTCCACCAGCGTGATAATGAACGCTTATTAAAAACGCTCACTCATTTGCGCGATTTAGGTAATACCGTACTTGTGGTAGAACACGATGAAGATGCGATTCGCTGTGCAGATCATGTCATAGATATTGGTCCTGGTGCTGGCGTACATGGTGGTAATGTTGTTGCGGAAGGCACCATGGAAGAGATAGTCGCGAATCCGAATTCTCTGACAGGTCAGTACTTAAGTGGTGTTAAAGAAATCGCAGTACCGAAAGATCGCACGCCGCGAGATCCGAAAAAAACGGTTGAGCTATTAGGCGCTACAGGTAATAACCTTAAAAACGTTAACCTTTCAATTCCTGTTGGGTTATTCAGCTGTATTACAGGAGTATCTGGCTCAGGTAAATCAACGCTGATTAATGATACTTTCTTTAAAATTGCGCATACCCAACTTAACGGAGCGACAACGGCTCAGCCTTCACCTTATAAATCGATTAAAGGTCTAGAGCACTTCGATAAAGTCATCGATATCGATCAAAGCCCAATTGGCCGTACACCTCGCTCTAACCCTGCAACCTATACGGGGATCTTTACACCAATCCGTGAACTGTTTGCAGGCACACAGGAGTCGCGTTCTCGCGGTTACAAACCGGGCCGTTTTAGTTTTAACGTGCGCGGTGGTCGTTGTGAGGCCTGTCAGGGTGACGGTGTTATCAAAGTAGAAATGCACTTCCTACCAGATGTTTATGTGCCATGTGATGTGTGTAAAGGTAAACGCTACAACCGTGAAACGCTCGAAGTACGTTACAAAGGTAAAACTATTGATGAAGTGCTAGAAATGACGGTCGAAGATGCACGCACCTTCTTCGATCCAGTTCCTGCCATCGCTCGCAAACTACAAACACTGATGGATGTGGGTTTGTCGTACATACGATTGGGTCAAGCGGCAACAACACTCTCCGGTGGTGAAGCACAGCGTGTGAAACTGGCGCGAGAGCTATCCAAACGTGATACAGGAAAAACCTTGTATATTTTGGATGAACCAACAACCGGCTTGCACTTCCATGATATCCAGCAGTTGCTCACTGTACTGCACAGACTTCGCGACCACGGAAACACTGTCGTGGTGATCGAGCATAACCTGGACGTCATTAAGACTGCGGACTGGATTATCGATCTTGGTCCTGAAGGGGGTCAAGGTGGCGGCGAGATAATCGCTCAAGGCACTCCGGAAGATGTGTCGCAAATCGAGGGTTCGCACACAGCTCACTTCCTCAAGCCTATGTTGAAGTAGAAAAAACAGGTAAAGTATCGAGACCAGCAAGTGCTGGTCTTTTTTCATTCAAAACAACGCAATAACTATGGCTACTATACATGTAAGTGGAACAAAGCTTTCTCCCGAAAAAGTACAGGTTCCCCTCAATCGCAAGTTTCTCATTGCCTTGGCAACACTATTTGTGTTGGCAATGCACTTTTTCATGCCCAACCCCGGCGGTTCGGGGCTTTCGCTTTCGTTCAATGCGACAACTTGGATTGCTTTTAGCTTTGCATTAGGCATTGGGTGTTACCAACTAGCGAATAATCGAGTGCTACGTTACTCAAAACTAACCATCGGCTTGTTCATTAGTGCTCTTATCATGACAGTGCCCATTCTGTACCCAAATGCGAATAGCAGCTTGGCAGCCAATAAGCTCATAGGCCTGTGGTGTGGTGTCCTGTTCTTTATTGTTTTACAACAATTTCATTTCAGTAATAAACATCGCCAACGCCTATTATGGTTCATTGTCCTTGCGGTTGTTATCGAAGCCATTTTTGGTTTGACACAATATCTGTATCTCAAACCAGGCAATCCGTTTGGTTACGACACGGTGGCCAATCGTCCTTATGGTATTTTCCAACAGCCCAATGTAATGGCCAGTTTTCTTGCGACAGGGTTGGTGATTGCCAGCTATTTACTTGCACGTCAGCCCTACAAATACGATCGTAAGTTAAGCGATGTTTACCTTCTCTATGCCGTACCAGTTTTAACTTTACCACTAATTGTGGCATTGGCTTCACGCACTGGTTGGTTAGCCTCGGTCATCGCCGTGTTGTTGGTCATTCCATACATGTACCGCTTTGCAACCAAAGGGCGCTTTATCCGCTGGGTTGTGTCACTTGTAAGTGGGCTCTTACTCTCAGTCGTTGTCATGCATCTTGCCTTTCCTGATGGAGGTGGGTTAGCCGCAGAAAAAGTAAATATGGAGTCTCCTCGAGCGTATACTTTTCCGCAAACATTAGACATGGTGATTGAAAAGCCTTTTACTGGTTATGGATATGGCAAGTTTGAATCTGAGTACATGCTGTATACGGCTCGTCAACATGCCCTAAATGAGAATTACCCAGCTGGTTTGCCAGCCATGGATCATCCGCATAATGAGCTACTTTACTGGGGAGTCGAAGGTGGCTTGCTGCCAATACTCGGCATCTTCTTAGCGATGGCACTGGTACTGTATCGAATCTATCAAGCCAAACGCGGAACTCGTCTTGCGTTGCTGGCCTTGTTTATACCTATCGTATTGCACTCGCAACTGGAATACCCTTTCTACCACTCTCTCGTGCATTGGTTGATCTTCGTTATCCTGCTGTACTGGGTCGATCAGCGCGTCTCTCGTTATCGACAAGTCGGCTTTAGTAATGTGACCAAAAGCTTGCTGCGTGTTTTTAGTTTGGTACTTCCCGTTGCGTTTACGTTTTACATGGTAAGCGCATTGCATACGAACTATGTATTGACGAAGTTTGAGACCACTAGGCCAACTAACCCTGATATTCTGAATCAAGTCAGTAACCCTGTGGTTTGGAAAGACAGATTTGATTGGGATGTTTATAGCACGTTTTTAAACCTTGGGCTGTACCAACAAGACGCAACCTTGATTCAGCCTTATATCGATTGGTCGCTAAAAATCATCAAAGATAAGCCTCGCCCTGCATTTTATAATAATTTGATTTTGGCCTACCAAGGCTTAGATGACTCAAGTAAAGCGGAGCAAATTAGAGCTGAAGCGCAGTTTTTGTTCCCGAAGATTGATTTCAGTGACGTCAATTACCAACCACCTTCTCAAGCAATCTCTGCCTCACCAGCCCCCACTTCAGGAGCTGAGTAATAAATACAAAAAAGCGAAGGGATGACCTTCGCTTTTCTTTATCTCATTGCTGTATGATTTTATTCAGTGAGTGACTCTTCTAACGCTTTTAAGCACAGCGCAACGTTTTCAGATCGAGCGCCGTAACCCATTAAGCCAATACGCCACGCTTTACCAGCTAATGCCCCAAGGCCTGCACCAATTTCTAGGTTATAGGTTTCTAGCAAGTGAGCACGAACTTTTGCTTCATCAATTCCTTCAGGCACGTAAATCGCATTTAATTGTGGCAACCGATGGGCTTCGTCCACAACAAATTCAAAGCCTAACTTTTGTAAGCCATTTTTGAGTTTTTCATGCATCAGTTGGTGACGAGCCCAAGCGTTTTCTAATCCTTCATTTTTCAGTATCAATAAAGCTTCATGAAGCGCATACAAGCTATTAACTGGCGCCGTATGATGGTAACTACGCTTACCTTCTCCACTCCAATACCCCAAAACTAAACTCTGATCGAGGAACCAACTCTGTACTGGTGTTGTTCTTGCTTGAATCTTTTCAATCGCGGCAGGAGAAAACGTCACTGGTGAGAGCCCAGGTACACATGACAAACATTTTTGACTACCAGAGTAAACCGCATCCAGTTGCCATTCATCCACTTTTAACGGCACACCACCAAGCGATGTCACCGCATCAACAATAGATAATGCATTATGCTGTTTCGCCAGCTTACCCAATGCTTGAGCATCACTGACTGCACCAGTTGAGGTTTCCGCATGCACAAAAGCAAGAACTTTTGTATCTGGGTGCTGTTCGAATGCTTGCTCGACTTTATCAATGGAAACAGGCGTCCCCCATTCATCATCGACGATAACAACTTCACCACCAGCACGGACGACATTTTCGCGCATGCGTTCACCAAATACACCATTACGGCAGACGATCACTTTATCGCCTTTCTCGATCAAGTTTACAAAGCAGGTTTCCATCCCTGCACTACCTGGCGCTGAAACCGCAATAGTGAACTCATTGTCAGTTTGAAAGGCATACTTCAATAGCTGCTTGAGCTCATCCATCATACCGATAAACAGAGGATCAAGGTGACCTACAGTAGGACGGCTTAGTGCTTGTAACACTTGAGGATAAATATCAGAAGGACCAGGTCCCATTAAAATACGGTGAGGTGGAATAAAGCTTTGGATCGACATGTCAGCTCCTTGATTATCTTTTATCCTGAGCATTCTAAAAGTTCTATTCAATAACATGGCTCAGGTGTAGGGTTCTTCACCCTAATAGATTTTTCCTCTATCAGCAATTAGCCGTAAGTATGGAGGTCAAACCAGTGTCACAAAATCGTTAATAAAAAACACCATAAAGGTTGAAATATTGATTGACATTAAGGCCTCAAAACCGTTCAATGTTTGAGCTTTATGTAGAAGAGGAGCGCTACCCAGGTAGATGATTTGTGGAACCGCAATTCCAACACCAATCATTGAGGGGGAGTAGTGCCGAGGTAAGTCAAAGTTGCAGGATTTGACTTGTCGGTTGAATTGGGCTGAATCCCATCAACTGTCATCAGCGCAGTCTGATGAAGGGCTTCTGAGGGTAAATTTTTCAAATAGCATTCTAAATACCTCTCTTTTTGCTCTGTTCCTTTTCTCACTAAACATTGGATGTACAATTTTTTAGGAAGTCGTGGGAGAACGCAGTGAGCGCATTTAACGTAGCTAAATTCGGTGGAACCAGTGTTGCCAACTTTGAGGCAATGAGTCGTTGCGCCACCATTATCGAAAACAATCCAAATACTCGCCTGGTCGTGAGCAGCGCTTGCTCTGGCGTCACCAACCTATTGGTAGAACTCGCCAACGGTGTTCAGGATCAAACGCACCGTACTGAGCTGCTGCAAAATCTGGCCAACATTCATGACGCCATTTTAACTCAGCTCGAAGACAGCACGAAAACTGCTGCCGAGGTGTATGGCATATTAGATACCGTAACCAGCCTGGCCGAGGCTGCATCTATCCAAGCTAGTGCGAAGTTAACCGATCATTTAGTCGCATGTGGCGAACTCATGTCGACGCATATTCTAACTCAGTTAATGTGTGAGCGAGGCATTCAAGCTGTGCGCTTTGATATCCGCGATGTGCTGCGTACTGATGACAACTTTGGTCGCGCGGAGCCAAACATTGAAGCAATTTCGACGCTTGCGCAAGATAAACTCGTACCACTTTGCCAACAATCCGTTGTTGTTACTCAAGGCTTCATAGGATCTGACGAAGCCGGTAATACAACAACATTAGGTCGAGGGGGCAGCGATTACAGCGCCGCCTTAATTGCTGAGAGCGTTAAAGCGGCAGGGCTAGAAATCTGGACTGATGTTCCGGGTATCTACACAACAGACCCGCGAATTGCACCAAAAGCCTCACCAATTCCCGAGATCAGCTTTAGTGAAGCTTCAGAAATGGCTAACTTTGGCGCTAAAATCCTTCACCCTTCTACGCTAGTACCCGCATTACGCCACGACATTCCGGTATTTGTAGGGTCATCGAAAGAGCCAGAAAAAGGGGGAACTTGGATTCGCCACCAAGTCGAAAGCTCACCGTTATTCCGTGCGCTAGCTTTGCGTTGTAACCAAACCATGGTAACGCTACGCAGCGCCAATATGTTCCACGCATACGGATTCTTAGCGAAGGTTTTTGAGATCCTTGCAAAGCATAAGATCTCTGTCGATTTGATCACGACATCTGAAATCAGTGTATCGTTAACACTTGATCAAACTGATACATCTGGCGGAGCACCACAGCTGCCGCAAGCTGCACGAGAAGAGTTAGAAGAGTTATGTAAGGTAGAAGTTGAACATGACCTATGCCTCGTTGCTCTCATTGGTAACAACATGAGTGAGAGTAAAGGCTACGCGAAACAGGTTTTTGGCACGCTAGAAGATTTTAACCTACGCATGATTTGTTATGGCGCTAGCCCTCACAACTTATGCTTCTTGCTCCATGAATCGGTATCGAAACAAGCCATACAAAAACTCCACACTAAGTTGTTTGAGAAGTAAGTTCAACTCAATAAAACAAAGGGCTGCGTATCTGCAGCCCTTTGTCGTTTCATTAGTTGTTACATTTTGACGAGGTAAACATCAATTTAACCGTTAATGTTTGGCCCTAACCATTTTTCAGCCTCGACCCTATCCCACCCCTTACGATCGGCGTAACTCTCTAGCTGATCTTCTTGGATCTGTGCGATCGCAAAGTAACGTGAGTCAGGATGAGAGAAATACCAACCAGAGACTGACGCGCCCGGATACATTGCATAGCTGGAGGTTAGAGTCATGCCAATATTCTCTTCCACATTAAGTAGCTCCCAAAGCGGTCCTTTTTCAGTATGCTCAGGGCACGCTGGATAACCTGGTGCAGGGCGAATACCTTGGTATTTTTCACGAATGAGATCATCGTTAGATAAATCTTCATCCGCAGCATAACCCCAAATTTCTTTACGGACACGCTCATGCAAATACTCAGCAAACGCTTCGGCTAGGCGATCCGCCACCGCTTGAATCATAATTGCGTTGTAATCATCTCCCTGTGCTTTGTATTCATCAGCAAGCTCTCGTTCACCAATACCACCAGTGACAGCAAATGCCCCTATCCAATCATGCTTACCCGACTCTTTAGGTGCGATGTAGTCGGATAAACAATAGTTGAATCCTTTTGGTTTCTCGGTCTGTTGTCGCAAGTTACGTAATACTTTCACAACGTCGGTACGAGTTTCATCAGCATAAACTTCAATGTCGTCCCCCACGCTCGCAGCAGGGAATAAGCCACACATTCCACGCGCTTTTAACAGGCCTTCTCGCTCAACTCGATCAAGTATCTCGTTGGCATCTTCGAATAAACGTTTTGCTTCTTCACCAACTTCTTCATGTTGGAAAATTGTTGGATACTTACCCACAAGTGACCAAGTCATAAAGAATGGTGTCCAATCAATGTATTGACGTAATATAGCCACATCAAAATCATCGAAGATATGAATGCCAGGCTTAACAGGCACTGGAGGTGTATAAGCTTCCCAATCGATCGCAACTTTATTCGCTCGAGCCGCTTCTAATGTCACTGGTTTGGTTCTCGGTTTCTTTCGATTATGTTGATCACGTACTCGTTCGTAATCAGCTTCAAGTTTTTCAACAAATTCAGGGCGACGTTCATCTGACAGAAGAGAAGTACATACGCCCACTGCACGTGAGGCGTTGTTCACGTAAACCACTGGATGCTTGTAATTTTGCTCAATCTTAACTGCTGTATGGGCTTTTGACGTTGTTGCGCCACCGATGAGAAGAGGTAAGTTAAAGTCGAGACGCTCCATCTCTTTTGCAACATGCACCATTTCGTCTAATGAAGGCGTGATCAACCCTGATAAACCAATAATATCGACGTTTTCTTCTTGCGCTACTTTTAAGATCTTTTCGCAAGGAACCATGACACCAAGATCGATAATTTCGTAGTTATTGCACTGCAATACAACGCCAACGATATTTTTCCCGATATCATGTACATCACCTTTGACCGTCGCTAGCAAAATCTTACCGTTTGTTTGTCCCACCTGCTTTTCTGCATTGATGTAGGGCTCCAGATGCGCGACTGCTTGCTTCATCACTCGGGCAGATTTTACGACCTGAGGAAGGAACATTTTACCTTCACCAAACAAGTCTCCGACGACGTTCATCCCATCCATTAGTGGGCCTTCAATCACCTCTAATGGCTTTGAAGCGTTGACACGAGCCTCTTCGGTATCATCAACGATGAACTCAGTTATTCCTTTCACTAACGCGTGCTCTAAGCGCTTTTCAACAGGCCAAGTTCTCCACTCAAGTGCAGAGGCATCCTCCTCTTTACCTACCCCTTTGCCTGCATATTCCGCCGCGATATCTAACAATCTCTCAGTGGCATCATCGCGACGGTTAAGAACGACATCTTCCACAGCCTCACGCAGCGTTTCAGGCACGTTATCGTAGATTTCTAACTGACCCGCATTCACGATCCCCATATCCATACCATTCTTAAAACAGTGGTAGAGGAATACCGCATGAATCGCCTCGCGAACATAGTTATTGCCACGGAAAGAGAATGAGACGTTAGAAACCCCACCCGAGATCATCGCATGTGGTAAATCACGTTTGATATCTCCAACGGCTTGAATGAAATCCACCGCGTAGTTATTATGCTCCTCGATCCCCGTAGCAATGGCAAAAATGTTTGGGTCAAAAATGATGTCTTCTGGTGGAAAGCCTACTTCATCAACAAGAATTCGGTAAGCGTTGGTACAAATTTCTACTTTGCGCTCACGTGTATCTGCTTGCCCAATCTCATCAAACGCCATCACAATCACAGCCGCACCGTAACGGCGGATCAACTTAGCTTGTTCAACGAATTTCTCTTTGCCTTCTTTGAGAGAGATCGAGTTAACAATGCCTTTGCCTTGGATGCACTTAAGACCGGCTTCAATAACCTCCCACTTGGAAGAGTCAACCATGATTGGTACTTTTGAGATTTCAGGTTCTGACGCACAAAGGTTTAAAAAGCGAACCATACAAGCTTGTGCATCCAACATGCCTTCATCCATGTTGATATCGATAATTTGAGCGCCATTTTCAACTTGTTGACGAGCCACATCGAGCGCTTCATCGTACAGCTCTTCTTTAATTAAGCGCTTAAAACGCGCAGAACCGGTTACATTCGTACGCTCACCGACATTGATAAATAAAGAGTCTTTATCAATAGCGAGTGGCTCCAGGCCAGACAAGCGACAAGCAACGGGAAGTTCAGGTAATTGACGAGGGGCGATATTTTCAACCGCGAGTGCCATTTGGCGAATGTGCTCAGGAGTTGTACCACAACACCCACCAATCAAGTTTAAAAAGCCACTTTGAGCCCACTCTTTAACATGCTTAGCCATATCTTCTGGCGACAAATCGTATTCGCCGAATGCATTCGGAAGCCCAG
Source organism: Vibrio sp. 2130-1 (assembly GCF_033339515.1). Lineage (NCBI taxonomy): Bacteria > Pseudomonadati > Pseudomonadota > Gammaproteobacteria > Vibrionales > Vibrionaceae > Vibrio > Vibrio sp. 2130-1. The sequence continues at coordinate 3,170 of NZ_JAWOUT010000017.1, read as the reverse complement.
CATTTGGGTGAGCGGAAACAAAAGATTCTGATATACGAGAGAGCTCTTCAACATAAGGACGCAGCTCATCTGGACCAAGTGCACAGTTCAAACCAAACGAAATCGGTTTAACATGACGTAATGAGTTGTAAAACGCTTCTGTGGTTTGACCGGATAATGTCCGACCGGAAGCATCAGTAATAGTCCCCGAGATCATCACAGGTAACTCAATACCCATCTCTTCAAACACACTTTCAACAGCAAATGAACAAGCCTTAGCGTTAAGCGTATCGAAGATGGTCTCGATAAGAATAAGGTCAGAACCACCTTTAATTAGAGCACGAGTCGATTCAGAGTAAGCCTCAACTAACTCGTCGAAAGAAACATTTCGATATCCGGGGTCATTTACATCAGGAGAAATAGAACAAGTTCGGTTCGTCGGCCCTAAAACCCCTGCGACATAACGCGGCTTATCGGGTGTTTTTGCGGTCCATTCATCTGCAACTTCACGTGCAAGATTGGCTGCTGCAAAGTTAATTTCTTCACTCAGGCTTTCCATCTCGTAGTCAGCCATCGCAATGGTTGTTGCGTTAAACGTGTTGGTTTCGAGAATATCTGCACCCGCTTCTAAATATGCAGCGTGAATTTCCTTGATAAGTTGAGGCTGACTTAGAACCAACAGGTCGTTGTTACCTTTTAGATCACAATGCCAATCCGCAAAGCGCGTTCCTCGATAGTCTTGCTCTTCAAGTTTGTATCCCTGAATCATGGTCCCCATACCACCATCAATCAAAAGAATACGTTGCTTCAATTGAGCTTCAATCTGTTGTCTTACGTTACTTCCCACAGTACAGCCTCATTCCTTTAGTTATCTTTCCATCCTATCACACAAACTTCAGGAGTCTAGACGTCTAAACGTAGAATTAATGATTATTTTATCTCCTTTTTAACTTGCAAAATAATCACGAAAAAATGTTTGCTATTTAAGCAGCATCAGCCGAGAATTCCATTCATAAAATGTTACAAATAGAGAGCTCTATGTCGGTCTATCATACTTTATGTTTTCTATCCGCAGCTGCGATGCTAATTGCTTTTGTAAACAGCAAGATAGGAAAGATGCAAACCACCATTGCGATTACCGCAGGTTCAATGGTGCTTTCACTTCTAATCTTAATTGCGGGTCAAAACAACTGGTTCCATCTCACCGAAATTGCGACGGAGACGGTCACAAGGATTAACTTCGAAGATTTCTTGCTCAAAGGCATTCTTGGCTTCTTACTATTTGCTGGTGGACTAGGCATCAAACTCCCGAACCTTAAAGATCAAAAGTGGGAGATCACTGTTTTAGCCCTTGGAGCCACACTGTTTTCCACGTTCTTTATTGGATTTGCGCTGTATGGGTTTTGTCAGTTAATTGGCATCCAATTTGATTTGGTCTACTGCTTACTATTTGGTGCTCTAATATCGCCAACTGACCCAATCGCTGTATTGGCTATTGTTAAAAAACTCGATGCTCCCAAACGTATCTCCACTCAGATTGAAGGAGAATCGCTCTTCAATGATGGCTTCGGTTTGGTTATCTTCGTCACTCTATTTACGATTGCATTTGGCACTGAGGCACCAACTGTAGGTAGTGTCACCTTACTCTTCATCCAAGAAGCTATCGGTGGTATCACATATGGTTTCGTCCTCGGTTTGCTATTCCACTACTTGATCAGTGCCACCGATGATCACTCAATGGAATTGTTACTTACCATTGGTGTCCCAACAGCAGGTTACGCATTTGCTGAATACATCCATGTATCAGGCCCACTCGCGATGGTTGTATCCGGTATTATGATTGGCAACTGGACACGCTTTATTGGCTTTTCAAAAGAGAGTGAAGATCACCTTGACCATTTTTGGGAGCTTGTTGATGAGTTCTTGAATGGCGTGTTATTCCTACTGATCGGCATGTCGATGCTGCTATTTGAATTCCACAAAGAAGACTGGATTATGATGGCTATTTCAGTCCCTCTTGTACTAGCAGCTCGCTATTTAAGCGTATTTCTCTCGTACATTGGCTTTAAGCGTTACAGAAAATATAACCCGTGGTCAGTACGTATTTTGACGTGGGGCGGCTTACGCGGGGGCCTTGCATTGGCAATGGCACTTTCCATTCCATCTGGTATTTGGGTGATTCAAGATAAGTTAATCGATGTAAAAGAGATTATTCTTGTAATGACCTACTCCGTCGTTGTTTTCTCTATCCTCATTCAAGGCTCAACAATCACCCCAATGATTGAAAAAGCAAAAGCAGAAGAGAAGAAGATGGAAGAGAACAACCAAGCAATAACCACTCCGGAACATACGGAGCCAGTGGACTCTTAAAGACACGTAACTTAATAAATAAAAAGCAGCTACCTAGCTGCTTTTTTCATAACTAATTTTCAGACTCCCCTTCAAGGACGAATGCTCCTTATTCTTTGATATACCTTCAAATATACGAAGAATCGCTACGCTGCATTTTCATAGATACTAACTATTGCCGATAGATAGTATTCATAGACGTGCCTTTTAATTTACCCATTTATCACTTCTCTTCTCTTGGCAATATAGGCTCCTCGCAAATATCAAAGCTAAACTTCCACAATACTTAGCAATGAGCGAGTTTGTATTTTTATGAGAAAGAGACATTTAGGGTGATTGCGTTCAGAACCCAAACAGGTTAGCAATCTCACCAAGATAAAACTGAGCTAGCATTCAGGTAGATCAAAGCCTTAACAGAAATTTAGTCCCCCTCTCTCTTGATCTCAGTGAGACTAAACTTGTATTCAAAGTCGTCCTGTTTTCAAAATTGGAACAAGTGACACCTCAAACAATTAAACTCTGTCACATAACTAGATTTTCTAATATCGAATAAAAGGAGCTTTGGTGAATGAAGAGGCTCAAAACTAGCGCTCGAGACTGCAGGAACCACACAAAACTGCGTTCCACTTCACTCATGACAGGGCTTAGAAAGCATAACCAGAGGGAAGCCTACCTCTCGATGCAAGGTTTCAATATGAAAGTGGGTTTAAGGTAAGTCGGTTAACCAAAACGAAAAAAGCCTCAGTCTTTCGACTGAGGCTTAATATAAGTGGCGGAGTGGACGGGACTCGAACCCGCGACCCCCGGCGTGACAGGCCGGTATTCTAACCAACTGAACTACC
>NZ_JAWOUT010000016.1:0-103466 GCF_033339515.1 Vibrio sp. 2130-1 | reverse complement strand
TGGTGATTTCTCCAATTGATTTTCCGGTGTAGCGGTTTCCGACGTCTCGGAAAACCAAGTAGTTCTCTCAAAGTTACTTTTATTAACGGCGCATGCCCTGTTTTCTTTAGAGAAAATTTTAGATTTTTTTGAAAATAATTCGTTTGGAGGGGTAATCGTGACAAAGCGGATAAAAAAGCAAAAAAACTTTCATTTTTCGCTAAAGCTTCTTTTCGAATTGTCGATACAGGCAGGTTTTGCGTTAAATTCGGGCAAGGCCGTTCATCAGCCAAGCAAGGTCAATGCTAGGTTTGGCGCTTGTTTTGCTTGTGCCAGAATAGAAGTACTGACCTGTTGTAAAATCTGTTGCTTCACCATTTGCGTAGTTTCTTTGGCATAGTCAGTGTCTTGGATACGACTGTTGGAAGCGGCTAAGTTTTCGTGGATATTATCTAGATTATTGATCGCGTGATTAAAGCGGTTTTGATACGCGCCTAACTCCGCACGACTGCCATCTACCGTTTTCAAAGCATCATCTAAAATACCGACCGCCATCTGAGCGCCACCGACCGTGCTAATATCAATACTATCTACCGTTCTATTTACGGTGACATACTTGCCAAGTTCTAACTCATCAGCCAGGCCACCACTGAAGGTTGGTCCAGGGTATTTTATGGCGTCCTTGTGGGACATGAGTAACTGCAGTTGCCCCTCCTCATTAACAGACGCTTTCACTTTATCGGTTTGCCCATTAATGTAAGTCGCGAGTTCTTCTATATCGTCGCCAGCTTTAGCTTCAATACGGATCTCCTGCTCTTCAAAATTGTTATCACGGTAGCTGATAACAATTTCATTATTTCCGTTTTGAACCGTCCAATCTGAACTGACTCTTTGATATGAGCTCATTGAAAAGCTACCTAAAGATTCCGGCTGCATGGTCCGCAGGCCAATTTGTACCGCTTCACCAGCCGTTGCTCCGATTTGAAAAGACGATGTACCGAATGTGCCATTCAGCAATTTACGTCCGCCAAAGGAGGTCGTTTCTGCAATACGACTTAACTCATCATTTAAAGCAGAAACTTCTTCTTGCAGTGCAGTGCGCTCCGCTTTGCTGTTTGAACCATTGGCTGACTGTAGCGACAAATCACGCATACGTTGCATGATATTGGTCACCTCATTCATCGCGCCTTCCGCAGTTTGCATGATGGAAATGCCGTCATTCGCGTTACGTACCGCGACATCCAAACCACGCATTTGTGATTGCAAGCGGTTGGATATTTGCAGACCCGCAGCGTCATCCTTTGCGCTATTAATACGCTTCCCTGAAGACAAACGCTCCATGGATTGATTCAGCATATCCGTTGCACTGGTCAAATGACGCTGTGCGACGAGTGCTGCCACATTGGTATTAACGGTGATAGCCACGAGACACAGACTCCAAATAAATTAAGGCTTTGAGTACTTATCGACCAAGTAACAGAAAAGTTTAGTGTTTTTTTGAAAAGAGATTGGAATAAAAATAGAAAACAAAAGCCCTCCATTGGAGGGCTTAAGAAATGAAGTCTGAGAACTTACTTGATGGCTAGCTCCGCGAGCATTTCTTGCGAAGGAGCGAAGAAGTACGCACCAGTTACCGCTGTTGTGAAACGAAGCATTTGGTCTGTTTTACCATCTGTCACGCCGTACATACTTTCTAGCATCACTTTAATGTTATGAAGTGTATTGCAGTAAGAAATAAACAGCAGGCCATGAGGCCCTGTCACCGTCCCGTATGGTAAGCTGTGGCGAACAATCTTCAAACCTTTACCTTCTTCTTTGATATCAACGCGACCAACGTGTGATGCAGCAGGAACGTCTTCTAGCTCGATAGAGTCTGGCTTGGTACGACCAATCACTTTTTCTTGCGCTTTGACATTCAATCGATTCCAAGCGGCAAGGTTATGTTCAAAGCGCTGAGCCATAACATAACTGCCTCCAGCAAATGGGCCCTCTTTTACTAGAGCCACATCAGCGCGAGCCTCCCCTTTCGGGTTTTCTGTGCCATCAATGAAGTCTGTCATATCACGAGCATCAAGGTAACGGTACCCATATGTTTCGTCCACAATGGTGACATCTTGTGCCGTCTCTTCTAGGAACTTACGCAACACGTAAAAATGCAAGTCGTGACGAGTCGAGTGACAGTGAATCAGTACATCTACGTCTGTTGCTGGAGCAACGATGTCACCTTCGCCAAGTTGAGTAAAATCAATAAGCTCTTCTGGCGCGTCTACATTAAGGTGTTCCCAAAACGATTTTGTGAATGCGATAGAAAGCGTCAGCGCTGCACCCGGCTGGGTAATGTTTAACTCTTCCACCAACTTTGGCAGTGCTTTCAGTTTTTCTAATACGTTTTCACGGTTTTGGTTCACTTTGAGTTGAGTGTACAGTGCAAATGGCCCGGCTTCTGGCACGATCGCCGTTTGAGCTTGTGACATTGAGGTTTCCTCTATTACTTTGCCCCAGAGTGGGAAGTTATTGTTTTTAATTCTTTGAATGCTGCTGTTCATCGTGCGCCAATTGTGGCACATGAAAACAGTCTTTTACCCATCTTCCATTTAGAAGATAGATCATAAACCAAGCTAATAAGGTAATGGTAAGGGCGTTTGCCCAATTAAACACTCCATGTTCTAGGTACACATGATACATGGTCTGAGCAAGTTGAATACCGCACAAGATCAAAGTGATCTCGCGACCATAGCGAGTAATTCTGTTTACCCATCCTCTGTCGGGATGACGAAGCCCCATTAACCACATAAGAAGCAAACTTGGAATGCCCATCGCCAAACCTAAATACAACGTACTTGAATCTGGGTAAACAATAGCGAGTAGCTTACTGCCACTATCACGACTTACACCAGCCATGGCAAACACCACCCATGAACGCACAAGAAACATCCATCCCACCCATAAAATGATCGGCGCCTTTAAAAATCCATGAGCGTCATATTGGTCAAACGAATAGCGCACAACATCTTCTTCTTTATGTGATAAAAACGTCACTTTAACCTATCGTTTCAGAGTTGCAAGCCAACAAAGATGAGAACTGAAGTTCATTTCAGCACCTTACACAGGTAAACTAAACAAAGATTTACAGCGACGTTGATGAGAAACATGAAAAAAAGAACTCCTGCCACCCCTGTGCCTTCTCAAGAAACACAAGCCGAAGCGATGAGAATTGCTAAATCCACGCAAAAGCCCGGCCAAACCAAAGAGCAAACCAAGCTCATCGCTCAAGGTATCGAAAAAGGCATCGCGCAATATAAGAAACAACAAAAAGAGCGCAACCGCCAAGCCGATAAAGCGAAGAAAAAACAGCAACGTGAAAAACAACGTCAGCATGAAGAGATTATCGAACAAGACAATATCACCGACGATGCGCCAAACCATTCATCAAGCAAACTGCCTTGGACACTACTTGTCCTGAGCTGGATTGGCTTTGCTGCTTACATAGTATTGGGGAAATAGCTAATGAAACGCCTGTTACTTGGACTTTTTGTCGTGCTTCTAACGGGTTGCACGATGCCTTCTCATCTTACTCATGCTCAAAGTCAAGATGTTCATATTCGCATTGACGCGCAATTCGACCCTGAGCGATGCGAATACAAAGGCGAAGTTACTGGAAGTGAAGGCCATTGGTATAACTACATTTTCATGACTAATGACGCGATGATGCAAGGCGCGATGAACGATTTAAAAAACAATGCAGCGGCTATCGATGCGGACACCGTTTTTATGGTTTCCCCACAAGATTTTATCACTTCATTTAGCGTACTGGGTTCCGCCTACCGCTGCAATGGATGAGGCCTGAATATGAAAAAAGCCAGCAATTGCTGGCTTATGCACGAAATCCAAGACTGCTAGCGATATCTCTCTCCCGCTCTAGAACCCATTGGCTATCAAAAGGCCCCCAATCTGAAAGTTGATAATAGCCGTCATTATGACGTCGGCCATCTTGAACGAATATGAGTTCAATGCCGATCCCAGGTAACGCCTTGAGTACATCTTGAATAGTACGACGAGGCCACCCCGTTTTTTCGATCAACTTTGGCACATTCGGCCTTTCTAGGTTTTCCACCAACAAGGCCAAATATAGCCGCCTTGCAAAAACAGGACTCAATTCCATTGACACCTCCTAAAATTGTGCTGATTCATTATTTCGTTTTTGCTCAGCGAGGTGTTGCGTTTGATCAATAACTCGACTTTTCCATTTGATTTAGACGAATTTTTATTCGATTTATAGCGCATTCATCGTAAATAAGTTATGTGACATTAGTTATCTCAATCTATCTGAAAATATTTTCCACCGCATTTTGTCAGTTTGATTGCTTCTTGATAGGATGCTTTAACAGCCCAAATCACTTAAGTGCGTCTTAACCGCGCCAGTGAAAAATAGAACAAAGAAAAAGGAAACACTATGTCGATTACCATGTTTGGTATTCCCAACTGCGATACGATCAAAAAAGCCAAGAAATGGTTAGAAGCCGAGGATATTGCTTACGACTTCCATGACTACCGTAAGCAAGGCATTGATGCAGAAATGGTAAGTGAATTTTGTCGCGCTTTAGGTTGGGAACAGGTGCTCAATAAACGTGGCACAACCTACCGCCAATTAGCGCAAGAGCAGAAAGACACACTTAACGAGGAAAACGCCATCGCTCTTTTGGTAGAAAACCCTGCGATGATTAAACGCCCAATTTTAAAAGTGAATGATCAACTTCATATCGGTTTTAAAGCTGATCAATACGCTAGCATTTTCAACTCTTAAATAAAGGAATACTCAAGGATGACAGACAGTCCAGTATTGGCACTTGCTAAAGATCTGATCAGTAGACAGTCCGTAACGCCGGAAGACGCAGGTTGTCAGGATTTGATGATCGAGCGCTTAAAAGCACTCGGGTTTGAAATTGAAGTGATGGTATTTGAAGACACCACGAACTTCTGGGCTCGACGTGGTTCAGAAGCGCCGCTATTTGCGTTTGCTGGCCACACCGATGTGGTACCAGCTGGCAAATTGGAACACTGGAATACACATCCGTTTGAACCGACCATTATTGATGGTTACTTGCATGGCCGAGGCGCAGCTGACATGAAAGGGTCGCTAGCTGCTATGGTCGTTGCTGTCGAACGCTTCATTGAAGAAAACCCAGACCACAAAGGCTCAATTGGCTTTTTGATTACGTCAGATGAAGAAGGGCCATTTATCAATGGTACCGTTCGCGTTGTAGAAACGTTGATGGAACGTGGTGAGAACATCGATATGTGTATTGTTGGTGAACCATCCAGCACCGACGTGGTTGGCGATGTAGTGAAAAATGGACGCCGTGGATCCATCACTGGTGATTTAACGGTAAAAGGAACACAAGGTCACGTGGCCTACCCTCACCTAGCCAGCAATCCAGTGCACGAGTCTCTACTCGCGATTCATGAACTCGCGACGACAGAATGGGACAAAGGGAATGATTACTTCCCACCGACTAGTTTCCAGATCCCGAATGTATCGGCTGGCACTGGTGCGTCTAACGTTATTCCTGGCGAGTTCCATGTTCAGTTCAACCTACGTTTTAGTACTGAGCTTAACAATGACGCAATTGTTCAGCGTGTTACCGAAACATTGGACAAGCATGAGCTGGACTACGACCTAAAATGGACATTCAACGGTGACCCATTCCTGACCGATACGGGCGCACTGCTAGACGCAGTTGTAGCTGCTGTGGCCGAAGTCAATGATACGAAGCCAGCGCTACTTACAACTGGCGGTACTTCTGATGGTCGTTTTATTGCTCGAATGGGAGGTCAAGTCGTAGAGTTAGGCCCTGTTAACGCTACGATTCATAAAGTGAACGAGTGTGTGAAAGTCGACGATCTTGAAAAGTTGACGGACATGTACGAAAAAACGTTGAAACACCTATTGGCGAAGTAATCAGCGAGAACACAATGACACCAGAGCAACTCACCGGAATCACTGATTCCCATCTTCAATCCACACTAGTGGGGCAAAAGGCATTTATGCTTCACCCTAAAGTAGTCAATGACTTATTGAAGATGATTAATGCCGCAACCGAAGCAGGTTTCAAAATGGAAATCGCCAGTGGTTTTCGTGACTTTAATCGCCAAAAATCCATCTGGAACGGGAAGTTTTCTGGTGAGTTGCCAATTCTCGACATCAACTCCCGCCCTTTGAATAAAGCAGAGTTAAATGACGAAGAGAAATTGATGGCCATTTTGCGCTGGTCGGCATTGCCCGGAGGAAGTCGTCATCATTGGGGTTGTGATTTTGATGTCTATGCGCGCAATTTTTTGCCTGCTGACACCAAACTCAAGTTGGAACCTTGGGAGTATCTTGAAGGCCACCAGCAGGCGTTCTACCAATGGTTAAAAGCCAACCTTGGTCGGTTTGGTTTCTTCTTCCCTTATCAGCATGATTTAGGTGGCGTTTCGATTGAGCCTTGGCACATTAGTCACCGCGCTGTCGGGCAGCAATGCCTCGAGCAGTTGACGCTTGATGTACTCAGAAGCCAGTTGATTAAACAAAATCAGACCGACAACATTGCAGGGATTGACGTCATACTGAATAATTTGGATAACGTCGTTGCCAAATTTATTCACAATATCACGCCGCCGGAGGCTCTATGATAGAAATACTAACCAATCCTTGGGTCATTATTATTGTAGTGTTGAGCGTGGTTATTGGTAATATTGCCGCACTCAAATATACCGCAAAAATGAAGTTTGGTCAGATGGATAAAAGCCGTAAGAACGATTTAGATAAGCTGAACACATTGGATAAACAGCGCTACGCTGAAGAAGATAAAAACAAAAACGAGCCTCGTTAGTTACTCACCAGCTTCATCTCGACACATTTAATCTAAACATCAAAAAAGGGACCACTAGGTCCCTTTTCTATCATTAAGTAAACACGCCGCGTTAAGCTCGCTTTGTTTACTGCTTCACTGTTGCAGCCAATACAGGCGCTAGTGATTTCAAAAACTCTTCTTCTACTGGCTTGCCAGAGGAGTCGGTGATATTGATAGACGTACGGTTGCCTAAATCACCAAGTAAGAATGTGTACTTACCAGCGGCTAACTCCACTGGTTTAACGCCGATATCGTTCCAGAATTCATCATCCGGAGATGCATATTTCGCAGTGATTGTGCCCTGAGACTGGCTACGCTCTTCAATCTTAAAGCCCATCTTAGGTAGAATATTAGGCAGACGTTGCCAAAGCATGTTGTATTGCGCACGCGCGATAATCACTGGAAGTCCGCTGCGGTCTTTACCCATTGTGATTGGGATCTGTTTAACCAACTCTTGCGCTTTACGCTGTGCTTCTTCACGCACTTCTTGATCGTAGCGAGCGGTGACCAAGTTCGTCATGAACACATTGTAGCGCTCACGGTTGGTCGCCGTTACTTCTTTCACTTGATTGCCTTCACGCCAGTCAATAAGGCTCACCTTAAAGCCGTGTCGACCATTTGCTTCAGCGCGTACGATTTCATATCGGCTGCCAATTTCTAGCTCTTCATCTGGCGAATCCCAAGTCACCCATCCTGTCTCGATGCGAGAGTCTGTTTGGCTTTCAACTGGAATCTCGTTAGCCGCGACCATGTTTTGCACCGTTTGCCAAACTTTATCTAGTTCATCTTTACGAAGTAGCCAAAGTGTCACTTCACCATCACTACTGCGGTCTAGACGTGCACCGGGAATAAGCTCTAGGACTTGTTGAGGTGGACGAATGTCGACATCTTTACCGACACCACCAGCGTAGTTACCCTGAGGGATCTCGTAGTTAGGGTAAAACTGAGGCTGTGCACCCTGTGGGACATTCCACTCACCCAAATTTGGGGAGTTCAAATACTCGAAGTCATCTTTTGCTTGACGACGTTGATTGGCACCACCTGAACAGGCAGTCAATACGAATACAGCTAATGAACTTAACACTAACTGGCTTGAAAGCTTCATCTATACTCCTAAAACACCGAGGGCGCTTTGGCCCCCAGTATGAACTTCAATCCTAGTAACTCAATCTTAATAGCTCAATCTTAATAAATATGGGCGTCTGTTAGCGCCTGCTCGACGATCGGCTGCGATTTTTCAGAAAGCGTAGTTAAAGGAAGACGCAAACCACCTTCTTCAATCAAACCAAGCTTTTGCGCTGCCCATTTTACTGGGATAGGGCTTGCTTCGATGAAAAGGTTTTTGTGTAGAGTCATCAAGCGTTGGTTAATCGCTTCTGCTTCTTCGTACTTACCTTCACTTGCCAAATGGAACATGTCTGCCATGTCTTTAGCTGCAATATTGTTCGTTACCGAGATAACACCATTGCCGCCAAGTTTCACAAAATCCAGCCCTGTCGCATCATCGCCACTTAGTAAGATAAAATCTTCGCCACAAAGTTCACGATGAATTGCAATTCGTTCCAAATCGCCCGTTGCATCTTTTAGAGCCACGATATTATCAAGCTTTGACAAGCGTGCCACTGTTTCTGGCTGCATATCAACAGCAGTACGGCCTGGTACGTTGTACAAAATTAGAGGCACATCACTCGCTTCGGCAATTGCCTTGTAATGTAAAAACAAACCCTCTTGAGTTGGTTTGTTGTAATACGGTGTCACACTCAGGAAGCCAGCAATACCAGAATCAGCCAGTAATTTGCTAAATGTTACTGCCTCATGGGTTGCATTTGCACCCGTGCCAGCAATCACAGGGATGCGACCGTCGGCAAACTCAACAGTTTTATTAACGACCTTCACATGCTCTTCAATGGTCAGTGTCGCTGACTCACCTGTTGTGCCTACTGCCACAATACCGTCTGTACCCGCTTCAACGTGGTACTCTACTAGCTTTTGCAGACCGTCAAAGTCTACTTCGCCATCTGCTTTGAATGGCGTAATCAGCGCTACGATACTTCCTGAAAACATGTTTATCTCCCTCATTTAACTCTTTCTGCATGGTACTTTAATGCGATTGAAAAACACAAGAGCGTAAACTCGCTTACAAAGTACAAATGAATGAATAATTACCAGTTGTTAGAGGTCTAGCAACTTAATTGCTCTATTTGGTTTGATTAACGGCAATATTGATAATCGTGTTGGGCTTTCGAGTGACTTTAGAATCTATCAGTGATTTGGAAAATACTGAAGAGCACAAGCAAGGAAAATATACTCTTTGGTCTTGTTAGCCAAGTCAGCTCTAAGTGAATAAAACGGCCAGACAATAGGCGAGCGCATCATGCAAACGTTTTGTTTATCCTACAGCCTGCATTTACTGTTTATTTCCCACCACTCCCCTCAACATCCTCCTGCTTTTTATAGACTAAAAAAGAACTGGCTCGATATTTCTTCGCAATATCTGTGCTAACATCTCTCTATTGAAGAAAGGACAAGAAGCTCATTTATGAAGCAACATCTGGTACTTACAGCAGTTGGAACGGACCGTCCAGGCATTTGTAACCAAGTCGTACAGCTCGTTACTCAAGCTGGTTGTAACATAGTCGATAGCCGTATCGCTATCTTTGGCAGCGAATTTACGCTGATCATGCTCCTGACTGGGAACGCCAGCAGCGTGACTCGAGTTGAAACGCAATTGCCCCTGCTTGGCCAAGAACATGACCTTATTACGATCATGAAACGCACAGCGGCGCACGAACTGCTCGATAACAGCTACACCATGGAAGTGTTTATTGAGTCTGAAGACCGCCCTGGGCTAACTGAAAAATTTACTAAGTTCTTCGCTGATCAGCAGATTGGTTTAGACTCTCTTAGCGCGCAAACCATCAGCAAGTCGAAAATTCAACTCGATTCTGACCAGTTTCATATTGCGATTACTGCATCTGTAAGCGCGGATTTTAATTTGATGCAGTTACAAGAAGACTTCGATGAACTTTGTAAGTCGCTCAACGTACAAGGTTCTCTGAATTTCATTAAAAACACACTATAAAGTAAAGGAAATCAAAATGAATACGCTGACAGCAGGCTCGCCAGCGCCAGCCTTCTCTTTGCTCGACCAAGACGGAAATACCGTTTCTCTTGAAGACTTTAAAGGCAAGAAAGTACTTTTCTACTTTTACCCTAAGGCGATGACGCCGGGTTGTACTACACAAGCAAAAGGCCTTCGTGACATCAAAGCTGAACTCGATGCACATAACGTGGTGGTACTCGGCGTAAGCATCGACCCTGTAAAGCGCCTAGGCAAGTTCATCGAGCGCGATAATTTAAACTTCACTCTGCTTTCAGATGAAGATCATGCCGTTGCAGACCAGTTCGGCGTTTGGGGCGAAAAGAAATTCATGGGCAAAGTATACGACGGTCTTCACCGCATTAGCTTTCTGATCAATGAAGAAGGCGTGATCGAACACGTGTTTAACAAGTTCAAAACCAAAGATCACCACGAAGTCGTATTAAACTACTTAAACGAAAACGCTTAAACGCTATTGTTTTTCTACAAACAAAAAGCCCAGCAAACTGCTCGGCTTTCTTTTAACCATCGTACCTTTGGTAACAACTACTCTTGTTCGACAGGTTCGTTTTCTTCCGTGCTTGGTAATGCATGCCATACGGCTTTGACTAATGTCGCTAAAGGAATGGCAAAGAACACCCCCCAAAAACCCCACAGCCCACCAAAGACTAATACAGCCACAATGATAGCAACTGGGTGTAAGTTTACTGCCTCGGAAAACAGAACAGGAACCAAGACATTACCATCAAGCGCCTGGATAATACCGTAAGCAAGCAACAACCAATAAAACGGAGGCGTTAAACCCCATTGAAACAAACCAACGATGGCAACAGGCACAGTAACAGCCGCCGCACCGATATAAGGAATCAAAACCGATAGACCAACGGCTACGGCAAGCAACGCCGAGTAACGAAGATCTAAAAGGGCAAAAGTTACGTAGCTCACACCGCCCACGATTAAAATCTCTAACACTTTACCGCGAATGTAATTTGATATCTGCTCGTTCATTTCATGCCAAACTTTATTCGCCAATTTACGGTTTTTCGGCAGAATACCGCTTGCGATTCGCAGCATTTCTTCTTTGTCTTTAAGCAAAAAGAAGATCAGAAGTGGCACTAAGATCAAATATACCGCTAGCGTTGCAATGCTAACTAATGAAGCAAGCGACCCTTTGACGACACTTTCACCCAGCCCCAATGCTTGGTTTTTGGCGTTCGTCACCACGGTTTCTACTATTTCTAAATTGGCTAGTTCAGGGTGGCGCTCTGGCAATGTGACAATAAATTTTTGTAGCCCGTTGTACATGTTCGGAATATCGTTAATTAGATTACCGACCTGAGTCCAAATCGTCGGAACCAAGCCAAACAACGCAATTAACATTAACCCGACAAAGACCAAGATCACGATAATAACCGACAAAGTGCGCGGCACGCCCATACGACACATTTTGACAACTGGCCATTCAAGTAGATAAGCCAAAACGATCGCGACAAGTAATGGCGCAATCAAGTGTCCAAAGAAGTAAATGGTGATAAAGCCAAACAGCAAGATCGCGACGAGACTTACTGCGTGAGGGTCAGAGAAACGTCGTTTATACCAACGACTAACCATTTCAAACATCTTATGCGGATTCCTTATTGAAGACAGTCAATGTGTAGTGCTCTGATGTAGATTGGCAATCAACCGAGTACCCTTGGGCACTAAGATAGTTCACAATGTCTCGTTTAGAGCTGTTGTCCACCACTTGAATGACAAGTTGATGATACTGCTTTGCTTCTCCTTGAAAGACCTCAGCAGCATGACGCTTTGCAAGTAACAGTGCCATAGGACAACGTTGCTCACGCAAATCAAGTAACATGGATTCCATTGTATTGCTCTGCACTTATGATAGGGTTGTATTGTAACGGCTTTTTGAGCTGGTGCTAGCACTTCTGACATGATTTAACCACATGCTGAAATAGCTCGGATGTAAAATAATTTACGAAACCAATTCATTTATTTCCGGTCTTACTGTTAGCTTATATCCTCACGGATAACCAAAACGTATGTGGCGCTGTTAATAGGCTCTCGACCTGTAACCACATGCTTATGTATTTTGGAGAACCTTTTAAACGTATGTTAAAACGCACTCGCTCGCTAGTTTGCTTATGTCTTGCTGCTGCCATCAGTTCGCCGACAACTTATGCCAATAGCATTGACTTGCCAGACATTGGCACAGCTGCTGGTGGCACGCTTTCAATAGACCAAGAGTTGATTTATGGCGACGCCTATATGCGTATGCTCAGAGCCAGTAAACCTATCGTTAATGACCCTGTCATCAATGAATATATTGACTCTCTTGGGCACAAATTAGTGGCCAATGCGAATGATGTAAAAACGCCGTTCCACTTCTTTATGATTCGCGACCGTAATATCAACGCGTTCGCGTTTTTTGGTGGCTATGTAGCGCTGCATTCTGGGTTGTTTCTTCATGCTCGTTCAGAAAGTGAGCTGGCCTCTGTTGTCGCTCACGAGATAGCGCACGTCACACAACGTCATCTTGCTCGGAGTATGGAAGAACAAGCACGCCGCTCTCCGGCCACATTAGCCGCACTTGCGGGGGCACTACTGCTTTCAATTGCCTCACCCGAAGCGGGGATGGCTGCAATTACAGCAGCAACCGCGGGCAACATGCAAAGTCAAATCAACTACACTCGTGCAAACGAAAAAGAAGCGGATCGCTTTGGTATTTCGACACTAGCAAAAGCCGGTTTTGATGTTCAAGCAATGCCAAGGTTTTTTGGCCGTCTTGCTGATGAGTATCGTTATGCGAGTAAACCGCCACCAATGCTCCTGACTCACCCTCTGCCTGAAGACCGAATTACCGATAGCCGTGCGCGAGCAAGAACCTATCCTCCAATGCGTGTTGTGCCTTCAATAGACTATCATCTAGCTCGCGCGCGCATTGTGGCTCGTTACGCTGGCATTGATGGACAAGCCGCCCTGAGCTGGTTTGAGAGAACCCAAAAGAAAGCCTCTGCGGACATTACACCTGCTTTTGATTATGGTCGAGCACTCGTGCATTTAGACAATAAACGCTTATCTCAAGCGGAACCAATTTTGAAAAAGTTACTGGAACAAGACCCAAGTAACCCGTTTTACTTGGACGCTATGACGGATTTATACATCGAGAAGAAGCAGCCAGAAAAAGCAACCGAGATGCTCCGCAAAGCGTTATCTCGTAACCCTCAAAATAAAGTATTGACCATTAACTACGCCAATGCGCTACTTGAGGACAATAAAAACGATCAAGCCACGCGAGTTCT
Organism: Vibrio sp. 2130-1; assembly: GCF_033339515.1. Classification (NCBI taxonomy): domain Bacteria; kingdom Pseudomonadati; phylum Pseudomonadota; class Gammaproteobacteria; order Vibrionales; family Vibrionaceae; genus Vibrio; species Vibrio sp. 2130-1. Next base: position 90,189 of record NZ_JAWOUT010000016.1, on the reverse strand, counting down.
TCAAAGATACACTCATGACTATCCTGAAGATACAAATGGCTGGCACCTAATATCGAAGAGCTACCACGCGCTGGGGCGTAGCGATGAAGAGTTGGCTGCTCGAGCAGAAATTTTGGCATTGCGAGCAAATTGGAATAAAGCGATTCAATATTATAGTGAAGCAAGTAAAATGGCCAAGTTGGGCAGCTTAGAGCAAGCGCGATACGATGCCCGTATCGACCAACTCATGATCCAAAGAGATCGATTCATGGCATTACAATAACGAAATGGAGAAAACCATGTCAGTCGTGATTTATCACAACCCTCGTTGCTCAAAGAGCCGTCAAACACTTGAACTGCTTGAGCAAAATGGTGTTACACCGGAAGTCGTCAAATACCTAGACACACCACTTAACGTGGATGAACTAAAAGCGCTGTACGCCCAGCTTGGCTTTTCATCTGTACGTGAAATGATGCGCACTAAAGAAAGTGAATATAAAGAGCTTGGCTTAGGCGAAGACTCCGTCAGCGATGAGCAATTATTCGAAGCAATGGCGAAAAATCCAAAGTTGTTTGAGCGTCCGGTTGTCGTTGCTAACGGCAAAGCAAAAATTGGTCGCCCACCAGAGCAAGTGTTGGATATTTTATAAATGGATTGCCAGATCCTTATTTTGTATTTCAGCCGTCATGGCTCGACAAAACAACTGGCAAGACAAATAGCAAGAGGAGTCGAATCGACTCCTCAATGCCAAGCAATTTTGCGTACAGTTGAAGAATTGTCACCTCACTCACACTCCCCTTCTGATCCAATTGTTACTCTAGAGGAACTAAAAACGTGCGACGGTCTAGCGTTTGGCAGTCCCGTCTGGTTTGGCAACATGGCTGCGCCTTTAAAGCACTTCTGGGATCAGACTACATCTTTATGGGTCAGTGGTGACTTAATCGATAAGCCTGCTTGTGTCTTTACCTCTTCGTCCTCAATGCATGGTGGTCAAGAAACAACGTTACAAAGCATGATGACCCCTTTATTGCATCACGGGATGATGGTTTTGGGCATTCCTTATTCCGAGCCAGAGTTACACACTACGCAGTCTGGAGGCACTCCGTATGGCGCCAGCAGTGTAGGCCATGAGGCAACCCTAAGCAGTGAAGAGATTCGCCTGGCACAACAATTAGGCAAAAGGCTGGCAACTGCAGCGTTAAAACTAAAAGTCTGTTAGTAAAATCAAGGATAGTTAATCGATGTCTGACTCTTTAGACCAAACACCACTCGGTACACAGGCTAAAACCTATCGTTACCTGGCTTTATTTGGCAACTTAGCCTTATTAGCCTGGGTCGCTATTTGGCAGCTTGCGTTATCCCCTCACCCTCACCTCAGCAGCACAACACTTGCTATTGCTTGGTGTATTCCGCTACTACTTCCGTTGCCTGGTATTTTAGCTGGTAAGCCTTACACTCATGCTTGGGCTAACTTTGTTCTTATGCTGTATTTCTTGCATGCGCTGACCATCCTTTATGTGGATGGCGGTGAACGCTGGCTTGCGGCAGTGGAACTGATACTGACTTCACTCGGTTTCGCTGGCAATATTTTGTTTGCTAGAGCGAGAGGCAAAGAGCTAGGTCTTAAGTTGAAACGCCTCTCTCAAGTAGAAAAAGAAGAAAAAGCGAAATTCAATAAATAACGCCAATCGCAGTCAATCACTGATCATTGGTTCGAATACGAATTTAGAAAACAAAAAGAGTCGCTATTGCGACTCTTTTTTATGCTTACCACATTGGTCTTTGATCCTTGCGTTTCACGCCTGGAACGCTACCAAGGCGATTACGATGCCGAGCGCCACTCGTAGATCAAGTCATACTGTTCTCGGACAGGCTCCACAATCATCGGCTGAGTTGGCTGTGTTTCGTCACTTGCTTCTGCCACAACATTTACTGGTACTTCAGGCTGCGCTTCTTTTGGCGTCGCGGCGTCTTTTGCTTCATTACTCTGAACCAATGGGTCTTCTTCTTGAGTTGAAGCTGGGGCATCAACTTCACCTAAAGGATCTTCAAAAACCATTAATTGAGAAATAGAAGAAGCTTCTTTCTCAAAAGCTTGTTGTGATGCCAAAAGGTGGATGTTGAGCGTTAACTCGTCCCCTTGAACACGCTTAATCTCTGTACCCGCAACCGAATTAAGTTGTTTTAACGCATTCTCTAAACGGAAGAAGTCCGTGGCAGAGGTTACATTGAGGACTTTCACTGCTAGCGCTTTTGAAGACTTTCCTGAAACCACAACTGCACTCTTACTTGCATAGTAGTCTGCGATGCCATCCACCATTTCTGCAATAGCATTAGCACCTGATGCAGACCCGCTACGCGGAGAACGTTGCGCTTCTACAATTCTCGTTGGCGACTGGTCGTAGAGTGTCCAACGAATTTGTTCACCTTGAGCTCGTACAACCAAAACGGCGTCAGCTGGATAGCGCTGGCTGGCTTGACCAATTGGCTCAATAAAGCCGCCCCAAAGATCAGAGACATTAACACCGGTTACATCATCAAAATCCCCAACCGGGATAGTGATTGGTAGGCCTCTTAGTTTCGCTGCGCTACGAAGTGCTGCAACATTTGAAGATTCAGAATGCTCCCACGCAATGTTACGATCGTAACCCTGTTCTTCAACCATCCAAACTAAAATATTGGCACGATTTGGCGACCAAGATGGCAATTGTGCTTGTGTTAAAAGAGAGCTGATTTGGTCGTTGTTAAACAACATTTTTAGGCTCGCTTTTCCATCAACCTGCCCATAGCTCAGTTGAGAAATGTAACGCGCACTTGAGCTGAGTGCCTTTTTAATCACTGGATTGCTTAAAGAGGATTGAGAACCGGTCGCTCGAACAATCACATCCTGCATACCTTGTTGACGAGCCAAAGACTCACCGTCGTTCTGCTCACTGTCGATAACCACTTCGGCACGATAGATATCCACCTGAGTTAATGCATATACTGGTAGGGACAACCAACCTATCAGTAAGAGAGCTAAATAGCGCATAGTTTTTATAATCCTCTGAACAAGAACCCGAATAATAAGCAACTATCAAATCTTGAGCAAGGCAAGTACTGAGTAAATTGTCTGTATTATGACCAGCTTTGTTAACTCGGGCCTCAACCAGCGCTTCAGTGCTATTTTTTATAATAAACTCATTGCTTATTAAGCTATCTCAACAAGTTAGGCTGTCCATTTTTAATCTTCACGCAAGACACGTAAAAGAGGACAATTTGCAAGCAAGCAACTCTCAAAAGTGCTATTTATGAGAAAAATTCAATCGAAAGTTTGATCTATGCAACATTGCAAACGATTGCAGGATGATAGTATTCGCCGGATTTGTCTGCGTATCTTGAAAATAGGGAATTATTATGAAAAACGCGTTACAAGGCGCTCAAATGCTCTTTGTCGCTTTTGGTGCTTTGGTGCTTGTGCCGCTCCTAACTGGCCTTGATCCAAACGTAGCCCTCTTTGGTGCCGGTGTCGGTACTCTCCTCTTCCAATTAATGACTAAACGTTCTGTTCCCATCTTCCTTGCCTCTTCTTTTGCGTTTATTGCTCCTATTATGTTCGGTATCCAAACTTGGGGTATCGGTGCAACGATGGGCGGCTTGATGGCAGCGGGCTTAGTTTATGTGGCTCTAGGGGCGATGATCAAAGTGCGCGGTGTTGGATTTATCCATAAAATTCTCCCGCCTGTTGTCGTTGGCCCTGTGATCATGGTTATCGGCCTTGGCCTTGCCCCAACAGCAGTGAACATGGCGGTAGGTAAAACTGGTGATGGAGCTGCACAGCTAGTTAATGGTGATGCTGCGATCATTATCTCGGCGGTCTCACTGCTCACAACCATTGTACTTAGCGTTTTTGCAAAAGGCTTTTTGAAGCTCGTTCCTATTGTTGGTGGTATTCTTGCTGGTTACTCTGTTTCTCTATTCTACGGTGTGGTTGATTTCACTCCCGTAGAACAAGCGGCTTGGCTAGCCATGCCAAACTTCACCGCGCCAGAGTTCAATATCAACGCAATTTTGTTCATGATTCCTGTCGCTATCGCACCTGCGGTTGAGCACGTAGGTGACATGCTTGCTATCTCAAACGTTACAGGTAAAAACTACCTGAAAAAACCAGGCCTTCACCGCACAATCGCAGGTGACGGGGTGGCAACTATCGCAGCTTCGATGGTGGGTGCTCCACCAAACACCACTTACAGTGAAGTAACAGGAGCGGTAATGCTAACCAAAGCATTTAACCCTGTGATCATGACTTGGGCAGCAATCACCGCAATCGTACTTGCATTGGTAGGTAAGCTAGGTGCGGTTCTTCAAACGATTCCAGTTCCTGTCATGGGCGGCATCATGATTCTGCTGTTCGGCTCCATCGCAACGGTAGGCCTCAACACACTGATCAAGAATAACGTTGATTTACATAAGTCTCGTAACCTAGTGATTGTTGCCGTAACACTTGTGTTTGGCATTGGTGGTATGGCTTTCGGTATTGGTGAGTTCAGTCTACAGGGTGTGAGCCTATGCGGTATCGTGGCAATTATTCTTAACCTTGTGCTACCAAACGATTTAGGTGAAAACCACGTTGTGGATAACGCACAAATGGAAGAAGAAAGCGCGAAATAGTTCGTTTGCGCCGCTTTATTAGGTGGCGTGTCTTACTCTTCTCCTCTTGTAGATACAAAAAAGGCTTGGTTTTCACCAAGCCTTTTTCTGTTCAGTCATAGTAATACATCAAAGAATTACTTAGTACCGAAGATCTTATCACCTGCATCGCCTAGACCCGGAACGATGTAGCCTTTGTCATTAAGCTTCTCATCGATTGCCGCAGTGTATAGCTCAACATCTGGGTGTGCTTTTTCTAGCGCTTCAATACCTTCTGGTGCAGCAACAAGTACCAGCACTTTGATTTGGTTACAACCTTTCTCTTTTAGGAGATCGATAGTAGCAATCATAGAACCACCTGTTGCAAGCATTGGGTCAACAACAAGCGCAATACGCTCCTCGATGTTTGAAGCAAGCTTGTTGAAGTAAGGAACTGGCTCAAGCGTTTCTTCATCACGGTAAATACCCACAACACTGATACGTGCGCTTGGCATGTGCTCAAGAACTCCATCCATCATGCCTAGACCCGCACGTAGGATTGGCACTACGGTTACTTTTTTACCTTTAATCTGGTCTACTTCTACCGGACCGTTCCAACCATCAATGGTCACTTTTTCTGTTTCAAAGTCTGACGTTGCTTCGTAAGTAAGTAGGCTACCGACCTCAGTCGCTAACTCACGAAAACGTTTTGTGCTGATGTCACCTTCTCTCATTAGACCAATTTTATGTTTTACTAGAGGGTGCTTTACTTCAACAACTTTCATGTCCATCTCCGGCTATAGTTGGCAATATTTAAACAAACCTTCAGATTATACATGATTTTCACAGGGATATCAGGATAAATCACTAAAGAAAAAAACAGACGCAAACGTTTGCTATCTATGTTTAAGCACTGTTAGAATAGCGCCGTTTTCATATCCAACTTAATACCGAGGACTTCCCTGTGAGTGGTAACAACTCTTCTCTTAGCTATAAAGACGCTGGTGTAGATATTGATGCAGGCAACGCGCTTGTGGATCGTATTAAGGGTGCGGTAAAACGTACTCGTCGCCCTGAAGTTATGGGTGGTATCGGTGGTTTTGGCGCGCTATGCGAATTGCCAACTAAATACAAACAACCTGTACTGGTTTCTGGTACTGATGGCGTTGGCACCAAACTTCGCCTAGCACTGGATATGAATAAGCACGACACGATCGGCATCGACCTAGTGGCAATGTGTGTAAATGATCTTATCGTGCAAGGGGCAGAGCCACTGTTTTTCCTAGATTACTATGCAACAGGCAAACTAGACGTTGATACCGCAGCGGATGTTGTTTCAGGTATCGCAGAAGGGTGTGTTCAAGCAGGTTGTGCCCTAATTGGTGGCGAAACTGCGGAGATGCCGGGCATGTATGAAGGCGAAGACTACGACGTAGCTGGTTTCTGTGTTGGCGTAGTAGAAAAAGAAGACGTGATTGACGGCACGAAAGTCGCTGCTGGTGATGCACTTATCGCTGTTGGCTCAAGCGGCCCACACTCAAACGGTTACTCCCTTATCCGTAAGATCCTAGAAGTATCTGGTGCAGATAAGAGCGAAGAGCTAGCAGGCCGCACTATTGGTGAGCACCTACTGGAACCAACAAAAATTTACATCAAGTCAGCACTTAAGATGATTGAGAAACACGACATCCATGCGATTTCTCATATCACTGGTGGTGGTTTCTGGGAAAACATCCCACGCGTACTGCCTGAAGGCACGAAAGCAGTTATCGATGGTAACAGTTGGGAATGGCCAGTTATCTTCAAGTGGCTACAAGAGAAAGGCAACGTCGACACACACGAAATGTACCGCACATTCAACTGTGGTGTAGGTCTAATCGTCGCACTACCGAAAGACCAGGCAGATGCAGCAGTTGCTCTTCTTAAAGAAGAAGGCGAAAACGCGTGGGTGATTGGTCAAATCGCACAAGCAAACGCGAACGAAGAGCAAGTTGAAATCCAATAATTTGCAAATCGAGCTCAAAAGATAAGAAGAATGAGGACGCTAGATGACTAGGTCCTCATTTTGCTATCTAGAACACTAAAAACCATTCTATTAGTAGGTAGTTTAGAAGCTACATAACTCCAACCTACAATACCAAGGCGCTCTCGACATCATGAAAAACCATACCCTAAAAAACATTGTGGTCCTCATCTCGGGTAACGGAAGTAACCTGCAAGCTATCTTGGAAGCTTGCGAAGACAGCATGCCAAACGCACGAGTGGCAGCCGTGTTCTCTAACAAAGCAGATGCTTTTGGTTTAGAACGTGCAAAAAAGTTTGATGTGGACGGTCACTTTGTCGACCCTAAAGCATTCAGATCGCGTGAAAGCTTTGATGCAGAGCTAATGAGTCAAATAGATGAATACCAACCAGACGTGATTATTCTTGCTGGTTACATGCGCATTCTGAGCAGCGCATTTGTTTCTCATTACATGGGTAAGATGATCAATATCCACCCTTCTCTTCTACCAAAATATCCTGGGCTACACACACACCAGAGAGCAATTGATGCTAGCGACAAAGAACATGGTACGAGTGTGCACTTTGTAACGGAAGAGCTTGATGGTGGCCCTGTCATACTGCAAGCAAAAGTTCCTGTGTTCGAAGACGATGATGCTAGTGTACTTGCGGCACGTGTTCAGGCGCAGGAGCACCGAATCTACCCTATGGTGGCTAAGTGGCTGGTAGACGAGCGGTTGATCATGAAGGATGGTAAAGCCTATTTAGATGGCGCAGAGCTTGGCGTACATGGGTACGCCTCAGATGAGTAGCCCTGAATAATAAACTCCAAGCACAAAAGAGCAGCCTGAGGGCTGCTCTTGGTTGTTTTAATACTTATAAACTTGATTCAAAAAAGCCGTAGTGAGACTAGAAACCTAAAACCCAACATTCTAAAAAATCCCATAACCACTTGAGTAACATAACACTCGGAAAGTAGATTCTGAATCTGGTTCGTTCTTCACCGTTCAGACTGACGAGGTGTTTTATGAGAAATTTCTATCAGTTACGTCTTTACAGCAAGCCTTAGCGAGACTAGGACTCTACTACCAGCACTCTAGAAAGTAAGAATGCTCATCCGTATCCGCCCTCGGTTTAAAACGCATAAAAATAAAGCTCGCGATTGAGCGAGCTTTATTTTTATATTCAGAGTAAGAGACCATCACTCTAACGGTTCGGTTGGCGCTTGATTGCCTGGCTTAGCCGCCGCAAACGGCACATTTACCAGTTCAGAGGCATTATTTTTGACTAGTTCACCTAGGTGAAACAAGCCGTATTCGCCAGGTTTCATACGCTGCCAAGCTTCGTTGCCCGTCAAAGGTTGAGTTGCGATCACAGAAACGATGTCGTGTGGCGTTGTTTCTTCTTGGAAGTTAATTTCCACATCTTCATCAAGCAACGCGGCTTTTCCAAACGGTGCGCGTCTTGTGATCCAATACAAATGATTGGTGCAATACGTCATTACATACTCACCATCACTCAGAAGCATGTTAAATACACCCTTCTCTTTTAGCTCATCACAACATTTAGCAACATATAAGAATACCGACTCCATATCCTTTGGTGGCTCAGGATATCGATCTTCCATTTGCTTCAACAACCAGCAAAATGCCAGTTCACTATCTGTCTCACCGACAGGTCGATGTCGACCTGTATGCAAGTCTTGGTAGCCAGAGAGCTGACCGTTATGCGCAAACGTCCAATACCTACCCCACAGCTCACGTGTAAAGGGATGAGTATTTTCTAAATTAACACCACCACGATTCGCCTGTCGGATATGACTAACGACCGCACGACTTTTGATGGGATAATTTTGTACCAACTCTGCTATTTTAGACTCACAACTTGGCTTGGGATCTTTGAAGGTTCGAAAGCCCTTCCCTTCGTAGAAGGTGATCCCCCATCCGTCACGGTGTGGGCCGGTTCGACCTCCACGCTGCATGAGCCCAGTAAAACTGAAACAAATATCCGTTGGAACATTAGCGCTCATACCGAGCAATTCACACATGGTTTAAAAAACTCCCTAACAACACAGCTCGAAACGGTGGCCGTAAACGATTATTCCATCTCTTTTTCGATCAACTGAATGATGATATGAATAATCTTAATATGAATTTCCTGAATGCGGTCTGCATAACCAAAGTGTGGCACGCGGATTTCAATATCTGCAAGGCCTGCCATTTTGCCGCCATCTTTACCTGTTAGCGCAATCGTCTTCATGCCTTTCGCTTGTGCTGCTTCAATCGCTTTCAGGATGTTACCTGAGTTACCTGAAGTCGACAGACCAAACAGTACGTCACCTTTTCGACCAACCGCTTCTACATAACGTGAAAACACGAAGTCATAACCAAAGTCATTACTCACACAAGAAAGGTGGCTTGGATCTGAAATAGCAATACCAGCATAGCCAGGACGATTTTCTCGGTAACGGCCTGTTAGCTCTTCGGCAAAGTGCATTGAATCACAGTGAGAACCACCGTTACCACATGACAATACTTTACCATCTTGCTTGAATGAGTCAGCAATCATTTTCGCCGCTGCTTCGATTTGCGCAATGTTATGGTCATCGCTTAAAAATTTGTTGAGCACTTCAGCAGCTTCGTTTAATTCACTTCTAATCAGATCATGGTACATAAGACGTTCTCTTTATTATTTCGGCTTCAGTCAGCTCTAGACTCACTGAGCAAATTGTTCTGATACCAATTTGGTATCGGACATTTCATAAACCTGAACTCGGGTTTGATTACTCTGAGTTTACCCACAAACGAGAATTAGTGTCGATAGTGAACCAACAGATTTAGATTAGTGATGGTAATAAACTTGTCAACTTGCTCATGAAACCATCACTCAAATCTCAACTTTAGAATTTTAACTCTACTTAGATCACTTTTTATCCAATCTTATGTTTTACATTTCCTTAATATTTTGATTACACTTAAACCAACTGGTTAGACCTCTTACCTAACATGCAGACGTACAAAACTTATAAAGTCTGAAAAGGAAAATATATATGGACATCTTGCTCTCAATCATCACGATGGCGATCGTGCTAGGCATTACGCTCTACCACCGCATGTCTCTCGTGAAATCTATTAGCTTACTCACCGCGGCCATGCTGGCTCTTACAGTAGCAGGAACTGTCGGCGTTATTGGTTGGGCTATTTACGTTCTCGCCGCAGCTGTGCTCGCGGTTCCTGGCGTACGTCAGTCTTTAATTAGCCGCAAAGCGTTAGTACTTTTCAAGAAAGTGCTGCCAGCTATGTCTCAAACCGAAAAAGAAGCGTTAGACGCAGGTACCGTCTGGTGGGAAGCCGAACTGTTTAAAGGCAAACCAGAGTGGCAAAAGCTACACGCGATTCAAGCACCTAAGTTAAGTGCGGAAGAACAAGCCTTTTTAGACGGCCCTGTGAATGAAGTGTGCGCCATGGTGAGTGATTTCCAAGTGACCCATGAACTCGCGGACTTACCGCCAGAAGTTTGGCAATACCTGAAAGATCATAAGTTCTTCGCCATGATCATTAAGAAAAAGTACGGTGGTCTGGAATTCTCAGCATACGCGCAATCACTAGTACTACAAAAACTAACGGGTGTTTCTGGCGTTCTATCGTCTACCGTTGGTGTTCCTAACTCTTTGGGCCCAGGTGAGCTACTGCAACACTACGGTACTGAAGATCAAAAAAATCATTACTTACCGCGTCTAGCTGAAGGTAAGGAAATCCCTTGTTTCGCCTTAACGAGCCCAGAAGCGGGTTCTGACGCAGGCTCTATTCCAGATTACGGTGTGGTCTGTAAAGGCGAATGGGAAGGAAAAGAAGTACTGGGTATGCGCCTGACTTGGAACAAGCGCTACATCACCCTAGCGCCAGTCGCAACCGTACTAGGCTTAGCATTTAAACTTCGCGACCCTGAAGGTTTACTAGGCGACAAAGAAGATCTTGGCATCACTTGTGCGCTTATCCCAACTGATGTCAAAGGTGTTGAGATTGGTAACCGACACTTCCCACTCAATGTGCCATTCCAAAATGGTCCAACGCGCGGTAAAGACATCTTTGTTCCTATCGATTTCATTATCGGTGGCGAAAAAATGGCGGGCCAAGGTTGGCGTATGCTGGTTGAGTGTCTGTCGGTTGGACGTGGTATCACGCTACCTTCAAACTCAACAGGTGGCATCAAAACTGCGGCAATGGCAACCGGTGCTTACTCACGTATTCGCCGTCAGTTCAAACAGCCTATCGGCCATATGGAAGGGGTTGAAGAACCATTAGCACGCTTGGGTGGTAATGCTTACGTGATGGATGCAGCAAGCAACTTAACCGTCGCGGGTATCGACTTAGGTGAAAAGCCTTCAGTAATCTCAGCTATCGTGAAGTATCACTGTACGCACCGCGGCCAGCAAAGCATCATCGATGCAATGGACATCGTAGGCGGTAAAGGTATCTGTATGGGACCTTCTAACTTCCTAGCTCGTGGTTACCAAGGTGCGCCAATCGCGGTAACGGTTGAGGGTGCTAACATTCTAACACGCTCAATGATCATCTTTGGCCAAGGCGCAATCCGTTGCCATCCGTACGTTCTTGAAGAAATGAACGCGGCGTATTCTGAAGCAAGTAATGCTGTCGAGAAATTTGATAAAGCGCTTGCTGGTCACGTGAGCTTTACAATGAGTAACCTAGTGCGCAGTATCTGGTTTGGTTTGAGCGACGGTCTGGGCTCTTCATCACCAACCAAAGATGCAACCAAGCGTTACTACCAACAATTGAACCGTTACAGTGCAAACCTTGCTCTGCTATCGGATATCTCAATGGCAGTGCTAGGTGGCTCTTTGAAGCGTAAAGAGCGTCTATCAGCACGTCTTGGTGACATTCTAAGCCAGCTATATTTGAGCTCTGCGACGTTGAAACGTTTTGAGCAAGATGGCCGTCCAGTCGAAGATTTACCATTAGTACACTGGGGTCTACAAGACAGTTTGAAACAAGCGGAAGTGGCAGTAGATGAATTCTTAGCAAACTTCCCGAACAAAGTAATTGGCCGTGCGCTACGCGTATTAATCATGCCATTTGGTCGCGTACGCAAAGCACCAAGCGATAAACTAGACAGTAAAGTGGCGCGCATTCTACAAACGCCAAGTGCAACGCGCTCACGCATTGGTCGCGGTCAATACCTTGAACCAACCGAGCACAACGCAGCAGGTAAGATTGAACTTGCACTATCAGTCATTCTTCAAGCTGAGCCTGTGTTTGACAAAGTATGTAAAGCGCAGGGTAAGCGTCGCCCATTCTTACGTTTGGATATGATTGCTCAGGAAGGGCTAGAGCAAGGCTTTATCACGCAAGAAGAAGCCGATCTACTCAGAGAAGCGGAACAGCATCGTCTAGATACAATCAACGTTGACGATTTTGAGCCGGAACTGCTTGCCGCAAAGCCGCTATACCCTCAGATGGATAGTGTCGCGTAACTCTAGAATCTGAGATCACAAACGGGAGTATCAGCTCCCGTTTTTTATTGCTTCCAGAATCGGATTCATAACACCTCACACCACGAAGCCCCTGCGCAATCGCAATAAAAGCCACGCACTCCAATCTTTCCCCCGATTTCCAGTGATAACTAACTCACAGACGTTCCAACTAAGCGGTGTATACTTTAAGTAACTCACTCACATATATGGTAAATCCGTTGGCTAAAATATTACTCGCACAGTGGTTCCCAGGGCTTGTTCAGCTTAAGCATTATCAAAAAGAATGGTTTGTTAACGACTTCAGAGCCGCCTTTTCTGTTGTCGCGGTTGCACTGCCAGTTGCCATAGCTTATGCACAGTTAACTGGTGTATCCGCAATTGTCGGTCTGTATTCGTGTGTACTGCCAATGTTGGTTTACGCCATGATGGGCACATCTCGACAACTCATTGTCGGACCCGATGCAGCAACCTGTGCAGTGATTGCTGCTGTTGTGACACCACTTGCCGCAGGTGACCCCACAAAACATTGGCAGTTGGTTATGACCATGACAGCGATGACGGGGATTTGGTGTGTACTGGCAAGTCGTTTCAAGCTAGGAGTGTTTGCAGATTTCCTTTCTCGTCCGATTCTTTTGGGTCTACTCAACGGTGTTGCTCTCACAATTATCGTTGGTCAGTTTGCGAAAGTAGTCGGTTTGAAATACGAGCAACGTTATTTACTGGAACGTTTATGGGAAGCTCCACAACGATTAACCGATCTTCATTGGCCTACTGTAACTCTGAGTATCGTGACGGTTGTCGTTTATTTGCTCACCAAACGCTACCGACCAACTTGGCCTGCTGCCATGCTGGCGATCCTCGTAACTACTGCGTCAGTTTGGTTTTTCCATTTACAAGAGATGGGCGTATCGGTTGTCGGACTCACTCAAGGTGGCTTCCCTCAGTTTCAAACACCGGAATTTGAGCTAGGTGAAGTTCGTGAACTAGTAGTCCCGGCGCTCAACCTTGCGATTGTCAGTTTTGTTAGCATGATGCTCACCGCCCGCAGTTTCGCGGCTAAAAACGGTTATGATATTGATGCAAATAAAGAGTTTCAGGCGTTGGGTTTTGCCAACATTGCCTCAGCGTTTTCACAAGGTTTCGCAATAAGCGGCGCTGACTCACGCACAGCCGTCAATGATGCAAATGGCGGTAAATCTCAATTAGTTTCGATTGTCGCCGCAATCACCATTGCCATTATTGCGGTATTTATTTACGAGCCTTTGCAGTTCATCCCTATCGCTTCACTTGGTGTTGTATTGATCATTGCGTCCCTATCGCTGCTCGATCTTAAAGCAATTTGGAAATTAAAATCTCGTGACAAAGATGCATTTTATCTGGCCATCATTACTTTTATTTCTGTGTTGATCGTGGGTGTAATACCGGGGATCACTTTGGCGGTATTGCTAGGGCTGTTTCAATTTTTACGGATTGTCATGCGACCGAGTGATCAGCTACTTGGCTTGGATGAAAAAGGTACCATTCGGACCATCGACGACTCAGGAAAAGCTTCGCCTATTCCTGGAATGGTGATTTACCGCTTTAACTCACCGCTAACTTACTTCAATGCTCCTTACTTTAAACGTAGAGTGTTAGAGCAGGCAGAGCATCACAAAGACGCAAGTTGCGTTGTCATCGACGCCGTATCGAGCTTTACTCACTTGGATCTCAGTGTGATGGCAACACTGGCAGATATTCACAATACTTTGAAAAAGAGAGGCGTACGCTTAATCCTCGCTGGAAGGAAACGACGTCTTCGTCAATGGTGTGAGCTTACTGGTATCAGCACCAGTGAAGGAGGCATCTTACTGCGAGCTGATATGTACCTTGCCATTAAACTTAGTGGCTGTTACATCAGTGCTGTGGGTGAGGGACAAATTCCTACTGTTCAAAAAGAGCCTGATTTAGAGCAGCCACCCAAACCAATTCCAGAAGTGGCTTAAATACAAATTTAATATAGAAAACAGGAAATTAAACTCCTGTTTTCTAGTGCTTATCTTCACAGCTGAATACGTGTTACGCCTTTGGCTTAAACTTTTTTGTCATCCCTTGGCTTTTAGGAGCCACCAGCCTATAACCAAGCTTTTCGTAAAAGACCGGTTCATCAGCAATCATAGAAACGTAAGAGCCTTCAAGTGCAACAGATGAAAGATAACCGTCGATGTATTCCATGACTTTTCTACCTAAACCGTTGCCTTGATAATCAGAATCAACGGCAACGTCGACAATTTCGAAGTTACACGCCCCGTCACCAACAACCCGACCCATTGCAATGAGCTTTCCTTCATCCCGAACAGATACGCCATATAACGAATTGGGTAGACCAATTTCAGCAGCTTTCAACGATTTGGGTGATAGCCCGGCTTTGACACGCATATCACAGTATTCTTTCGGGCTTGGCACATGCTCTTCATATCTTATTGTCATTATGTACTACTCCTTTGTATCACCTTGGAGCTTACATAACTAAACTGTATAAATAAACAGTTAAACGTTGGAAAGATGTTCCCATTAAGCACACAAAGTATCAGGTCTAGAAAAGAAGCCACCGACAACTCTGACGCCATAATAGATATAAGTTGCTCTGAAGCTAGACATTCCTTTTTCTAAACATGTTTCTCTCAACAACGTATCCGCATGCTTTCGAGCACTTTGTGGCAACACCTCTTCCCTCATGAGTTGGTAAAGAGCATCATGCACTAAAGAAGCTTTCATAATGTTTTTTGTGTCTAACGCTGGCCCACTCGCTCCATCCCATGCATAGCCCTTTTTAATCGTTAACACGCCTTGTTTGGACAAACTAAGAAAAGGGCTGTCATACGCGTTACTCACTGAAATGTGAGTCTCAATCTTTTCTTCAGAATGGAGAGTGTATTTATACTTCTGACGCTTTTTGTATTTCATCAGAGACCTCGCGTTTACTTATTCTTATTTATCACGCACAGCTGAATATTTATCCAGAAACCCTACAAGATCGGCTTTTGTTATTATGGCGTACTACCTATTACAAAGCCCAAATCAATATAAATAGAACTCCATGCAATCAATAAAGCCAGAACCCCTGACTTTATTGATCAAAATTTAACCAGAAATCCTTATTCTGAAGGAAGTCTACTCAATTTTTTATGGATATCTTCTACAAAATTGGCTTGTTCACTTGGAGAAACCTCTAGAACATAATGAAAAAACGGACTTGTATGCTCAGTAATTTTATACTCTTCACTTAACAGCTTAATTACTTGTTCATGATTAAATCGTGCGGAGACTAAGCCACTCTCGGTTTCTTGAGTTATAACTATATAGTGAGCGGTTGGAAAAACCGTAAACCTTCCTTCGACAGGAAACCAAGGAGCAAAAGAAATAATCTCGTCATCAATTATGTATGCTTGAGGTTTACTGACATAGGTGTAAGGGTACTTTTCATCTAAATAGGGTCTTGCTGTATCAAACAAGCCATCATAATAAGTTGGTATTTCTACTTTTTGGATTTTACTTAAGGGATCGAAAGTGAAGGTATCAAGTGATTTTAAATTATTACTTCCCGAATCTGGATTATTAACACCATTATCAATAGAAGAACAACCTACAATTATCACTGCACAAAAAAAAGCTAAAATTTTATTCATTATTTCTTTTATCTTTAATTGATTGTTTTGAAAGTTAGTCACATTAAAAATGCAACCAATTTAGAAAGTAAAAATGATATATTATTTATATAAAATCCCAAACATATATTTGAGTACAGTAAACTTAAATATTCATAATTTATCCATTTTTCTTCTTCCAATTTGGTAACTTGAAAAAAAAACGGAGCCGATTGGCTCCGTTTCTCGCTTTATGTGTGTGTTACTACTATTTCTTTGGTACTTCTAATTGCATCTCTGGCATGGCATCGCGCTTCGCTTTAATTTTGCGCCAGACTATCCATGCAATGATCACAATCAGCAGCATTATCAAGTTACCTACCGCGATAATAATCATGCTGCGCTTACGCTCAGCCTCCCGCTCAGCGATAATTTGCTTTTCCATTTCAATACGGCGCTGATCGGCTAATTCAGCTTCTTTTGCAATTCGAGCAGCTTCTAGATCAACTTCATCAACAACACTGAAAGTTTGCTCTGGAATAGGAAACACCAACGGACGCTGGATTGCAAAATCAGTGGCAAAGATCTCGCCGCGCCATGCGTACTTACCAAGCTCAGCATCGTTATTGAGGTCCAACGTAACTTTCATTCCATCTTTAGAGACCTGTCCTTGGCTGTAACTAATGAAACCATCGGGAGCGTCCTTTTTCACTGTGACTGCAATGGAGCCTGGTGCAATCATACCTTGCTCGCCACTCACCACTAATTGGTGTGGCTTATCGGGATTACGAGCCTGAATAAAAGTACGAGAAATTGGGTTCGGATAAACCAAGATGACTTGTTCTTGCGCTCGTAAGAATACGCCATTGCCAGACGTGATGCGCGCGCGGTACTTACCAGGCTCAACGTCTATTGGGAGCTGAACCGTAAACACACCATCCCCTGCTTTTTCATCCAAGCCGCGGCCGTCATCAGAAAACTCACCCACAACCATCGGCACTGGACGAGCTTCTTTGATCAGCTCATCTTCATTTTCGACAAACTTGGTAAATGTCACGCGCAGATTCACGCGATCAAGGAAGTCGCGCAATACAAGAGGTTTGCCGTCGGAGGTCAGGCGAGCTGTAAACTTAAGCGCTTCCCCATTATATAATCGGTTTGGGAACAGATCCGTACTGAGCTTTAGGTGAGAAATTAAGCGGATGTTATTTTTAGGCGTAACTTTCCCCACAGCCTGCCATGGACCTGGCATAGGGTTATCAACGGAAATAATATCGAGTGAGGCTTCTTGATACCAACGTACATTGTCGTAAGAGCCCCAAGCATAGTATTTTTTACCGTCAGGACGGACTAAAACAACTGGCTGAGAACTTTGCTCACGATAAACCAAAAACGTGATCTGCTCGATGGTTGGATCAACTCGAAAGCGATTGTCTAATAAAGACATTGTAGATTCACTCGCAGCACTCGAGAGACTACTCCATATCGCTAAAAACGCGACCAACAAAGCCCTCAACATAGCTTCTCCTATTGATGCCAAATACAGTCGTTCACCAACTCTAATCTTTTTTGGTGAGCTTCTAGTTCATCGGCACTTGCGCGCAAAACCTTTAGCGCTTTTCTTCCTTCAATACGACGAATAGTTTCTACTCCACCCTCTTGTTTATTCGCGTTAAATTCTAGACTCGTTTGACCACCCGTCATAAAGAGGTAAACGTCGGCTAGAATCTCCGCATCGAGCAAAGCTCCGTGGAGAGTACGGTGCGAGTTATCAATACCGTAACGTTCACATAAGATATCAAGGTTGTTTCGCTTACCAGGGAAGATTTTCTTCGCCATAGCAAGGGTGTCGGTCACCTTGCAGTAGTCGTCCGTTTTGCCGATGTTAGGATCGAGCATGCCAAACTCGTAATCCATAAAGCCGGTATCGAAGGGCGCGTTGTGGGCAACAAGTTCTGCGCCTTTAATAAACTCAAGAAACTCTTGGTGCACGCTCGCGTATTCCGGTTTATCAACCAAGAATTCATCCGTAATACCGTGAACTTCAACCGCTTCTGGTTGGATTTCACGATCGGGTTTTAAATAAACGTGGAAGTGACGACCAGTCAGCTTACGGTTGATGATCTCCACGGCACCGATTTCAATAATGCGGTGTCCCATGTAGTGAGGACCACCCTCGCGGTTCATACCTGTGGTTTCGGTATCGAGAACGACAATGCGGTTATATTCAGAATTGCTGCTGGTATTCATAAGGTTATGTATGTCAGACTATGCTTTATTAAATGTTTCGGCTAATAGTACCAAAAAATATGACCAAACACGTTGAGATTTTCACTGACGGTTCTTGTTTAGGTAACCCAGGACCAGGTGGTTACGGCATAGTATTGCGTTACAAAGACGTAGAAAAGACACTTTCCAAAGGCTATACGTTAACTACCAACAACCGCATGGAAATGTTGGCGGCTGTCGTCGCGCTGCAGACGTTAAAACAACCTTGCAAAGTCACTTTAACGACTGACAGCCAATATGTGCGCCAAGGTATTACTCAGTGGATCCATAACTGGAAGAAGCGTGGTTGGAAAACAGCGGATAAAAAACCCGTGAAGAATGCCGATTTATGGCAAGCTCTAGACAAAGAAACCTCACGCCATCAAGTTGAATGGCATTGGGTAAAAGGCCACGCGGGCCATCGTGAGAACGAAATGTGTGATGAGCTAGCCCGGACTGCTGCAGAAAATCCAACTGAGGAAGATACAGGTTACCAACCCTCTTAGCGAGATTCTTTCCTCATAGTGTTACCCTCTCGATTCATCACCCCAAGTGGTGTGAGCTTTTTCTTCAAGCGCCAATGCGGTTTGATAGGCTTGAGAGGGTATGTCCGTTTCCGCGCGACTATGTAATACAAACTCCCAGCGGGTGATGCCCAATCACCAAGACTATTTTCCAACCATGTCCACATCGTACGGTAACGTTTCATCGGAAACAGCGCATAACGATCACAATGAATCACTTGATAATTAAGTAACCCTAACCAATCTTTGATGCGGTTCGACGTAAACATTCGTCCACTCCAAGGCAAATTATGTTTACGCCATGGAAGTAAACTCGCTAATCCAGTCAAGCTTAATGGGTTGAATCCAGTAATAATTACATAGCCATCATCCATCATCACTCTATCGACTTCACGCAACAAACGGTGTGGATCGCTTGCATAGTCGAGCTGATGAGCGAGTATCACAACATCAAAGCTTTTTTCCAAAAAGGGTAATTCGTAACCATCTGCAATCACATTATGCAACGGGTTCTGGATATCTACGTTGACTTGGTGTTGAATGTTACAATTACAGCTGGTTAGCTCACAGCTCAACCCGCCCAGTTTGAGCATATGGTAGCCGAAGAGTTTCGGGCACCATTCATCAAGTCGGGTCTGGATTGACTCAAGCACCCACGGACCGTTGTTCATTGCTGACCAAGTCGACGGGTGTGGTATAGTTTTGTTGCTGAGTGCTGGTTTCATTAACCACCTGACTAAAATGGGTGACGGAGAACGAATCGTGTTAGAGATCAAAAGCATACCCGCATTTAATGATAATTACATCTGGCTGATACAAAATAGCGATAAGCGCTGCGCAGTCGTTGATCCGGGCGATGCGAAGCCAGTATTAGAATTTCTGCAGGCTAACGAATTAACTTTAGAAGCGATTTTAATTACGCACCACCACAACGATCACATTGGTGGCGTTCCAGACTTAGTGCGTGCATTTCCTAACGTCGCCGTTGTGGGCCCAAAATCAGAGCCAATTCCAACCCTAACGACACCAATGGAAGAAGGCGACAAGCTAGAGTTGTTTGGTGAGATTTTCTTAGTACTTGGGTTACCCGGTCATACTTTGGGCCATATCGGTTACGTTGGGGACGGAAAACTGTTTTGCGGTGATGTGCTCTTTTCTGCTGGCTGCGGTCGTATTTTTGAAGGTACGCCTGAGCAAATGTTTGAATCACTGAGCAAACTAACGTCTCTACCAGAAGAAACTCAAGTCTTCTGCGCACATGAATACACGGCGAGTAACGTGGCGTTTGCTCTAGCGGTTGAACCTGACAATGAGCAACTTCGCCAATATCGCGACGATGTAAACCGACTGCGAGCACTCAACATTCCGACACTTCCAACAACAATACGCAAAGAAAAGTGGATTAATCCGTTCTTGCGAACCTCTAACCCTGACGTGGTTCAATCTGTTGCTAGTCGCATTAAAAATAGCGATCCATGCTCGGTTTTTACTGCTTTACGCGAGTGGAAGAACGAATTTTAACCATTTTCTGCTTGTAAGTTTGCAAGACCCCAGTATTATCAGGGACTGATTTTTCGAGAAGCGCCACTGGCGCTTCTCTTACGTTTGGGGTTGATATAAATCTATTTGAATTTCTCCCCATTGCATAATTAGAAGCTCTTTGCCTCTATAAATTAGTTAGTGTTTAAAAGATGTCTATTATCTTGCGACTGCCACGCACATTACGTTGCGCGACAGGCAGGTGAAGATAAACAGGCCCTAAATAGGCTGAATCCATGCGTTTGAAGTATACTTGGGCGTTGGCGTTGTTATTATCTGGCTGTCAATTGACTCAGTCAGATTCAACGTCTTCTACACCAGAAACCAATAAATCTGAGCAGACTGCAAAGCAAAATGCAGTAAAAGCTCAACCGGGCAATAAATCGTCACTAGCAAAAAAATCCGCTAACGACGCGCCTAAAGTTCTCTCCCCCCAAGAACAAGAAGATGTGTGGCAACGTATCGCCATGCAGCTGGACATGGATATCCCAAACCACAAGAAAGTGGACTACTACCGTACGTGGTATTTAAAGCACCCAAATCACCTTTACACGGTATCTAAGCGTGCTACCCCTTTTCTATACATGATCACAAAACGTATCGAAGAGCGCGGACTCCCAATGGAGCTTGCATTACTTCCTGTAGTGGAAAGTTCATTCGATGCCTTTGCCTACTCACATGGTAGCGCGGCTGGGTTGTGGCAATTTGTCCCAGGCACCGGAAAAATGATGGGATTAGAGCAAAACTACTGGTATGACGGTCGCAGAGATGTGGCAGCAGCAACGGATGCAGCGCTGGACTACCTAGTACAACTAAACGAGCGTTTTGATGGTAACTGGGAACATGCAATCGCCGCTTATAACAGCGGTGGAGGCCGAGTTTCTAGCGCAATTCGTAAGAATAAAAAGCTCGGTAAACCTATCGATTTCTTCTCATTAGACTTACCAAAAGAGACCAGTAGTTACGTTCCTAAGCTATTGGCCTTGGCTGACGTTATCGCAAACCAAGACAAGTACGGACTTAATATTCCTGCAATTCCAAACAAGCCTGTTCTAACGCTTGTTGATCCAGAAGAGCAGTTAGATCTGGCTATTGCCGCAGATTATGCCGGCATTAGCGTAAAAGAGTTGCAGAGTTACAACCCTGCATACAACCAGTGGTCGACAGCACCTGAGGGGCCGCACCAACTTTTGATTCCCGTAGAGAAAAAAGAGACTTTTCTCACCAAGGTGGAGAAAAATCGCGGTAAAGGGATGAAGGTCGCTCGCTACAAGGTGAAATCTGGTGACTCTTTAAGCGTGCTAGCTAATAAATACGGCACAACCGCGAAAGTCATTCGACGTGCCAACGGCCTATCGAACAACAACATTCGTATTGGTCAATACCTATTGATTCCGACATCAACAAAAGACGATGCAAAATATGCATTAACGGCCCAAAACCGATTAAACAAGACTCAATCTCGTGCTCGTGGTCAACTCAAGCTCACCCATGTCGTTCAGTCTGGAGAAAGTTTGTGGTCAATCGCACGTAACAATAAAGTGTCGTACAAATCGTTAGCTAAATGGAATGGTATGGGCCCTAAAGATCCATTGCGTGTAGGTCAAAAGCTAGTGATTTGGAAGGACTCAGACAAAGGTTCTGTGATCCGTACCGTTTTCTACAACGTTCGCTCTGGCGACACCATTAGCGGCATTGCAAGCAAGTTCAAAGTAAAAACGAACGACATCGTGAAATGGAACTCGCTACACAAGAAAAAATACTTACAACCAGGTCAAAAGCTTAAGTTGTACGTTGACGTAACGAAGGTAAGTGTATGAACCCATCAAGCAATCCACTTGTGATGCTGTTGGACATTTTTCGTTCTCCAACATCTTGTTTTCTTGCGCTTTATCAACGCGGTGGATGGGGATGGCAACCGTTCATCTTCCTGATGCTTAGTCCGTTTTTATTCTGGGGTGCTTACTTTTCGAATGTCGATTTCACGTGGCTCAGTGACCAACTTTCTGCGCAATTTCAGCAAATCGACCCGAAGCAGATTGAGCTATTAGAACCAAACACGCTAATGGCAAGCGCGATCATCAATGATGTATTCAACCGCTTTGCCACCTTACTATTGCTCGCGCTTTGGTTCTTTCTTGCAACAAAGGCAAGCAAACAACAATACGGTTACTGGAAATGGTTTGCCGCATCGTGTGCTATCTTATTCCCAGCAGTATTGGGCGATGTAGCAAGCTACGCGAGCTTGCTACTCAAACATGGTCAGGTAATGACTTACGCTGCCGATTTAAATAGCCTCAATGGTCTATTAAAGCTGCCTCTTACTAACGAATGGTCTCATTTCGCTAGCTCGTTACCTTTGCTTCTGCCTTGGTACATTGTGCTCGGCTACGGCGTTGTACTGACGTGGACGGAGTTTGAACGTGGCCAAGCTTTGGTGATTGCAAGCCTGCCATGGGTATTCTTCTACGTTATTTGGGCACTTTATATTGTGGTAACCTAAGCTAGTCATTTAACGTAAATGACAATAACAATGGGTTATGATCGGAAGCGTCGCTCTGCGGCGCTTTTGCGTACTTAAG
The DNA here is from genome assembly GCF_033339515.1 of Vibrio sp. 2130-1. NCBI lineage: Bacteria > Pseudomonadati > Pseudomonadota > Gammaproteobacteria > Vibrionales > Vibrionaceae > Vibrio > Vibrio sp. 2130-1. The sequence goes on along the minus strand of NZ_JAWOUT010000016.1, from coordinate 67,570 downwards.
CGTCAGACCTCGGTAAAACACATGGTCCAGTGGTAACCCTGTTATAAATTGGACTCGATGATCCGGCAAGAACGTCACCTCTTGTAAGTCCGCAGCCTTTAAGGCCTGCCTCATCGCATTAACGCGAGATTCACTCCAGCTATTGAAGTCTCCAGCAAATAGAATTGGCCCCACATGATGCTTTAAAAGCATTTCAAGCGCCGTTAACTGCGATACATACTCTTTTGTACCTACGGTGAAGTTAATCGCATGTACATTCACCACTGCGAGTTTCTCGCCATTACTCAAGTGATACTGGCTATATAATGCAGACTTAGGTAAGCGAAGCCACGGCTCTTTAGAGGTGTAAGCGCAGGCTTTTTCTGGTTGCCCTTGAGCAATACTAATTACACCGGCACCGCTACCCAGCGCCTTAAAAGCACTCACTTGATTACTAACCCAGCGACCATCCACCAACCACTGTTTAAATGATGGTGTCATGCTGGCTTCTTGCAATAACAGTAACTGCTTATCAGCAGAAAACTCATCGAGTGCACGTTGCCAGTTAGCCCGGTTCTGTTTGTAGATATTCCAGACAAGCACATTGATTTTGCCGTCATGATCGAGAGCTTTTGAATCGCTAAATTCGATGCACCTAATATCTTGTGTCAGCTCGGTACCTGTTTGAGTAATAATTTGCGGCTGATCTGGTACGGTGAAAATAACCTGGAAGCCAACCAATACCGCCATTACGAGAAAAGCTAACGCCAGAAAAAAACGCTTAAACATACGACAAACCTGAATGTAGGCACCCGAAATCTAGAACAACCAATCTCGGGTTAAATGATTTCACTAATAAGCAAACAACAAAAAAGGAGCCACTTGGCTCCCTTTTAGCATAATAAATACGAAACAGGTGACAAGAAACCTTAGATCGCGTCTTCGTCTTCTTCACCAGTACGAATACGAACCACACGCTCAATATCAGTGACGAATATTTTACCATCACCAATCTTACCAGTTTGCGCGGTTTCAATGATTGTCTCTACGCATTTATCAGCCACATCTTCGGTTACAACGATTTCGAGCTTCACTTTAGGTAGAAAGTCCACCATGTACTCTGCACCACGGTAAAGCTCGGTGTGACCTTTTTGGCGACCAAAACCTTTCACTTCAGAGACAGTCATCCCTGTAATGCCAACTTCAGCTAGCGCTTCTCGAACATCATCCAGTTTAAATGGCTTGATAATCGCTTCAATTTTTTTCATGTTCATCCCTTAAGCTTCAATCGATTACGCTTATTATCGTTTAGCGTTTCGCAACATTCAATGTTTGTCTCTGATCCACCAGCGAAAATCCAGGCTGAGCAAATTAACATAGCGAATATCGTGAGTTGATAAAACCCAATGAGGACTGCTCAATGCCCAATCGTCCAAGCTTTTTTTACTTCAAACTTGCGTAGTAAGCCGCTAGGTTAGCGATATCTTCATCAGACAACAATGAAGCTTGAGCTTGCATCACAGCAGCAAGCCCACCTGTTCGCTCTTTGTTTTTATAAGCTTTAATTGAACTGATAATATATTGCTCATTTTGCCCTTTCAGATTTGGGTAACCCGGAATGACAGCAATACCATCAGCGCCATGACACGCCGCGCATACTCCCGACTTTGCTTGACCTGCTGCGACATCTCCCGCAGCTAGAGCTTGCCCACTGAACATGGTTAACGCCACCATTGCACCCATGATTGTTTTCTTCATTGCTTCACCTAATCAATTATTATTTAAGGATTTTTATATTTTATAATCGACATTGTGGCATGAATTTTCATTACCTGCGCCAAATAAGTTCACAATCTTGACCATTAAATGCCTGATCAACGAACAGATCTGCCACAGCAACGACTCGGTCTTGATACATCAAAATCGGAATTTGACGACGCAGCCAGCTTGGCACATTGTATTCTTGGAACAACTTCTTCAGTTTTCGACTGTGATTACGCGTGGTTGGATGCGCTGATAAGCCTTCCGGATTAAAGGTCACGCGAAGCAATTCTGGCTGACTCGGAAGCGCAATCGTTGCGTTGCTAGAACTCGTCGTTAAGGTCAGCTCCCCTAGCCGCTCTGGCAGCGACAAAGTCGCATCAACTTGAATCGTACTTTGCCACTCAGTGACGTCAGCCGTTTCCGTTACCCAATAGAGACAATTTCGAAAACGGCGCACTTCACCTTGTTTAAGTTGTAGTTTGGGGTTGGCATCTTGCTGAGCTAATGCGACTTCATTCCAGATGAGATTGAGTTGTACCTGAGTCGGCATACTAGTATTAAGCTTAGCCAGCCACATACGAATCAAGCGCGCACGCGCTAATCCACTGTGCTTAGCCAGTTCTTCAATACTCAAACTTAGATCCGTTTGTAAAGCGCGTTCAAACACCGCGCTCAATAGTTCATCCAATAGCGCTTCTTGTTGAGCACATAAACTTGCACTGCGCTGAACCGCTTGATGGATACTCGGCCAGCGACCAGACAATTCAGGAATAACACAATGACGAAGAAAGTTACGATCATAACGGGTATCTTGATTGCTTTCGTCTTCCACCCACTCCAAGCCTAATTTAGTAGCGGCGTCTTCGATGGTCTTCCGCTTGATAGTAAGCAATGGTCGAACTAGAGATCCGCAAGAAAACGGCATACTCTCCGCCATCGAAGATAACCCTTTAGGCCCGCTGCCGCGCTTAAGCGCAAGGAGAAAAGTCTCTATTTGATCGTCGGCATGTTGACCAGTCAACAGTATATCGCCTTCTTGAATGTACTTAGTTAAGGCTTGGTAGCGAGCTTCACGAGCAAGAAGTTCAATACTTTCACCATTGCTGATGTCTAAGCTCACTCGCTCGATCGAGCACGATATCCCCACTTGTTGTGCCCAAAGTAAGCATTTATCGGCCCAATTATCGGCATTCGAGCTTAAACCATGGTGCACATACACAGCGTGACACTCTACAGAGTGCGCTTGTTGGTAGCGACTGAGTAATTCGAGTAAAAGACGTGAATCCACTCCTCCGCTAAACGCTAAGACAACCTTAGTGCCTAATTGATAGTAGCGGTCGAGAACTTGAGCAAAATGCGGGTAAAGCGATTCCATAAACGATCCGATAGGTGCAAAAAAGGGCTGGACTCTCATCCAACCCTTTCTATTTTAACTGTTATCAATTGAGATATCAGCTAACGCTTAACAGCAATCACCGAAATTAACAGTAACCGTAGCTCATTAGGCGCTGGTAACGACGTTCACGTAGCGTCTCTTCATCCAGTTGTTCTAGATCTTCTAGCTGACGAAGTAGTGTCGCTTTCATATTCGCTGCCATTTGAACATGATCGCGATGAGCGCCGCCTAGTGGCTCTTCGATGATTTCGTCGATCAGTTCAAGCTCTTTAAGACGCGGAGCAGTTAGGCCCATTGCCTCTGCCGCTTGTGGCGCTTTGTCTGAATCACGCCATAAGATTGAAGCACAACCCTCAGGAGAAATTACTGAGTACGTAGAGTACTGAAGCATGTTCACGTAGTCGCCTACACCGATTGCTAATGCACCACCAGAACCGCCTTCACCGACAACGTTACAGATTACTGGTACTTTAAGACCAGACATCACTTTTAGGTTTTTCGCGATAGCTTCAGATTGACCACGTTCTTCTGCGCCCACACCTGGGTATGCGCCAGCCGTGTCAATAAATGTGATGATCGGCATGTTGAAACGCTCTGCCATTTCCATCAAGCGTAGAGCCTTACGGTAGCCTTCTGGTTTCGGCATACCAAAGTTACGTTTCACCTTTTCTTTGGTCTCACGACCTTTTTGGTGACCAATGATCATCACAGGGCGGCCTTCAAGGCGAGCCATGCCACCCACAATCGCTTTGTCGTCTGCAAACGCGCGGTCACCCGCTAATTCATCAAACTCCTCAAAAGCGTGTTGGATGTAATCCAGCGTGTAAGGACGTAGTGGGTGACGAGCCAGTTGAGCTGTTTCCCATGCACCTAGGTCACTGAAGGTTTTTTTCTTCAGCTCTAAGCTTTTCTTCTCAAGCTGTTCGATTTCTTTATCCAGGTCAATCGCAGAATCACCACCGTGACGAGAGACATCACGTAATGCTTCAATTTTCGCTTCTAGTTCTGCAATTGGCTTTTCAAATTCAAGAAAGTTTAGGCTCATCTATGAATCCTTGTTTACTCAGCGTCTAACATATTGCGCTGAATTTTTAGTTAAATTCGAGTTCTACCTGGCTTTTGCCAAGCAACTGTTTTAAATCGTCGAGTAATGTATCACTTGGCGTAACTCGCCACTCGGTGCCCAATGTTAACCGCGCTCTGGCGTCGGCACGCTGGTAGTATACATTGACGGGTACGGTTCCGGCTTTGTGCGGTTCTAAAATACGGCTGAACTGCTCAAAAAACTGATCGTTGATCTGATTTGCATCTATCGATACCGACAAACCACGAGCGTATTTCTCGCGCGCACTGCCGAGATCCATAACTTCACGCGCCGACATTTTAAGGCCACCGTTGAAGTCATCAAAGCTGACCTGTCCAGAAACGACCAAAATTCTGTCTTTTTCGAGAAGTTCAGCGTATCGATCCAGCGCATCTGAGAACAACATCACTTCCATGCGACCACTTCGGTCATCCAGTGTCATAATACCAATTCGTGTACCACGCTTGGTCGTCATTACACGAGCGGCAATAACCAGGCCGGCTACCGTGACAGATTGATCGCGGCGAGTGGGCGTTGCGTCTTTTAGTCGACAACTGGTGTATTTGTTTAGTTCCTTTACGTAGGCGTTAATTGGGTGCCCTGTCAAATATAGACCTAGGGTATCACGCTCGCCCTCTAACCACACTTTTTCTGGCCAAGGCGGAACCTGCGTATACTTATGCTCTACTTCTTCAGGTGCATCCGTTAACACACCAAACATATCTGTTTGACCAAACGCCTCAGCTTGGTGATGTTGACTTGCTGCTTTTACCGCATCATTGAGTGACGCCATCATCGCCGCGCGGTGTGGGCCTAGTCGATCCAACGCGCCCGCGTAAATCAGCTTCTCTATCACTCGTTTATTGACACGTTTTAGATCAACTCGAGCACAGAAATCAAATAGGTCTTTAAAGTGACCACCTTTATTTCTCGCCTCAAGAATCGCATCGATAGGGCCCTCACCAACCCCTTTTATCGCACCAATACCGTAAACAATTGCGCCATTTTCATCAACATTAAAGCGATATAGGCCAGAGTTGATGTCTGGTGGCAGCACGGTAAGCTTCATACGGAAACACTCATCGACCAAGCCAACGACTTTTTCCGTGTTATCCATATCGGCTGTCATTACCGCAGCCATAAATTCGGCAGGATAATGTGTTTTCAGCCAAAGAGTTTGATAAGAAACCAATGCATAAGCAGCAGAGTGCGATTTGTTAAAACCATAACCGGCGAACTTCTCTACCAAGTCGAAGATTTTCATCGCCAACTCGCCATCGATACCGTTCTTTATCGCACCTTCTTCAAAGATAGCACGTTGTTTTGCCATCTCTTCTGGCTTTTTCTTACCCATTGCACGACGGAGCATGTCCGCACCACCTAGCGTATAACCCGCTAAGATCTGCGCAATCTGCATTACCTGCTCTTGGTACAGGATGATGCCGTAGGTTGGATCAAGCGTCTCTTTTAGCGACTCGTGTTGCCACTTTTCATCTGGATAAGAGATCGCTTCTCGACCATGTTTACGGTCGATAAAGTTATCTACCATGCCCGATTGCAAAGGACCCGGACGGAAGAGTGCTACCAATGCGATAATGTCTTCGAAACAGTCTGGCTGAAGTCGTTTGATCAGCTCTTTCATGCCTCGAGATTCAAGCTGGAATACTGCTGTCGTTTCAGAGTTTTGCAACAAACGGAAAGAGGCAGGGTCTTCTAACGGTATGGATTCAATTTGAACCGGTTCTTTCCCTTCTCGCTCTAGGCGTGGGTTAATCAGTCCTAACGCCCAGTCAATAATGGTTAAGGTACGTAAACCCAAGAAGTCAAACTTAACTAGGCCAGCGGTCTCAACATCGTTTTTATCAAATTGAGTAACCGGAAAGTGACCTTCAGCGTCTGCATAAATTGGCGCAAAATCGGTAATTGTTGTAGGTGAAATTACAACACCACCAGCGTGTTTACCGGCGTTTCGCGTACAGCCTTCCAAAATATGACACATGTCGATGAGTTCTTTAACTTCCTCATCGGCCTCATACAATTCAGGTAGTGCAGGTTCAGCTTTAAACGCTTTATCTAGCGTCATGCCTGGATCGGGCGGGATCAGCTTTGAAATACGATCAACAAAACCAAATGGGTGGCCCAATACGCGACCAACGTCACGGATTACCGCTTTTGCCGCCATGGTACCAAACGTGATGATCTGAGATACCGCGTCGCGACCGTACATTTCCGCAACGTGGTCAATAACCTGGTCACGTTTATCCATACAGAAATCGACGTCGAAATCGGGCATCGAAACACGTTCTGGGTTCAAGAAACGTTCGAACAGCAAGTCATATTCTAGTGGATCCAGATCGGTGATTTTTAGTGCGTAAGCCACCAAAGAACCAGCACCGGAACCACGTCCAGGACCTACAGGAATTCCATTATCTTTTGACCACTGGATGAACTCCATTACGATCAAGAAGTAACCAGGAAATCCCATTTGGTTGATAACATCTAGCTCTATCTGAAGACGTTCATCATATTCAGGGCGGCGACGTTTTCTCTCTTCCTCATCTGGAAATAGGAACTCTAAACGCTCTTCCAACCCCTCTCGGGATTTCATGACTAGGAACTCAGTCTCTTTCATCCCTTCGGTTGGGAAAGCTGGTAGGAAGTACTCACCTAAGCGCACAGTCACGTTACAACGCTTCGCTATCTCGACACTGTTTTCTAACGCTTCAGGAATATCAGCAAACAGCTCACACATTTCTTCTTCTGTACGAAGATATTGCTGCGGACTGTAGTTTTTTGGCCTACGCGGATCTTCTAATGTGTAACCATCGTGAATTGCTACGCGTATTTCATGAGCATCAAATAGGTCTGGACTCAGGAATACAACTTCATTGGTCGCCACTACTGGCAAGTCCTGCTGCTCTGCCAATTCAACCGCAAAGTGAAGATAAGTTTCTTCATCTGGACGACCGGTACGAAGTAGCTCAAGATAAAAGCGATCTGGAAAATGCTGTTTATAGAAATCAATACACCCTTGCACTATTTGACGGTTGCCTTTCAAAAGGCCGCGACCAATTTCCCCGCTTTTACCGCCGGATAATACAATCAGGCCTTCAGACATTTCAGCCAACCAGGCTTTGTCAATCACTGGGTGGTGTTGAACATGTCCACGTAAGTACGCTTTTGATATCAATAACGTCAGGTTCTTATAACCTACATTATCCGCCGCAAGCAAAGTCACTTGTGTCAGCTCTTCACCAAACTCGTCCGACTGCATTTTAAAGTCAGCACCAATGATCGGTTTAACACCACTGCCATGCGCCGTACCGTAAAACTTCACCAAACCACATAGGTTGGTAAAGTCGGTCAACGCCATTGCGGGCATACCGAGCTCAGCAACTTTCTTTACGATTGGCGGAACTTTGTTGAGGCCATCCACCATCGAGAAGTCACTATGAACACGCAGGTGGATGAATTTGGGATCTGACATTAACAGGTACCGTGTAACTCTATTTTGTTGGGGATTCTAACCTAAAGAGGTTGGGTTTATAACACCAATTAGATCGTTTGATTATTCTATGCCTAACGCTTTTTTTACTGGCTTGAAACTCTTGCGGTGTTCACTGATCACTCCGTGTTGCTCAATCGCTTCAAAGTGCGCTTTAGTTGGGTAACCTTTGTGCTTCGCGAAGCCAAATTGTGGATGAAGTTTATCCAACTCTTCCATCTCTTGGTCACGCACGACTTTGGCAATAATTGAAGCCGCACTGATTTCGGCAACACGTAGATCGCCTTTTACTACAGCTTGAGCATCCATTGGCAGCTCCGGACAACGGTTACCATCAATCAACACCAAATCAGGTTGAACCTGTAACCCCGCCACTGCACGCTGCATCGCAACCATAGTCGCCTGCAAAATATTCAGTTGATCGATTTCTTCAGGAGAACAACGCCCGACCGCCCACGCCAATGCTTTTTCTTTGATTTCAGGAAGCAACGCCATGCGTTTCTTTTCGGTCAATTTTTTCGAATCGTTCAACCCTTCAATAGGATTGTTAGGATCAAGGATAACCGCAGCGGTGACGACGTCTCCCACCAAAGGACCACGTCCTACCTCGTCGACTCCGGCCACAAGCTGGTAACCTTGCGGATATTCAAACGGAGGGAGTTCAACTTTGGTTTTGGTCGCTTTTGGTTTAACAGCCATGATAAATCTCTATTTTTCAATCAGTTTTAGAACCGCGTTTGCGGCTTGTTGATCCGCATCTTTACGGATCCAATGATGCATTTCCGTAAACTTATCTAACATCGGTTTATTGTCGCTTTCCAATAAGCGAGAAACCTCAGTAAACAAATTGTCTGGTGTGCACTCATCTTGTAGATATTCTTTGACGAGCTCATCATCCGCCAAGATATTCGGCAATGACACATACTTCGTTTTCAATAGACGTTTAGCTAAGAAAGCAGTAAATGCATTCACACGATAACCCACCACCATTGGACGCTTGAGAAGCATACACTCCAACGCTACGGTACCGGAGGCCAACATCACAGCATCGGATGCGGTGATGACGTTGCGTGCGGTGTCATCAACTAACTTGAAGTCCAACTCTGGCGCTAGCTCTTTCCATGCTTGTTCAAACTGCTCACGGCGTTTTTGATTAACAAGCGCGACAACAAACCCCAGTTCTGGAAATTTGTTATGGAGTAACTTGCAGGTTTCAATAAATGGCTCTGAGAGCATTTTTAACTCGCTACCACGACTGCCTGGCAGGACAGCAAGCCACTTTTTATCTTGTTCTAAACCAAGCAACTCACGTGCAGGCGCTTGTTCTGATTCTAGTGGGATGGCATCAGCCAAGGTATGACCAATGAACTCGCAAGGTACATTAAATTTGTCGTAAAACGCTTTCTCAAACGGAAGAAATGCTAGCACCAAGTTCGTTGCCGCTTCTATTTTAAAGATGCGCTTCTGACGCCAAGCCCAAACAGACGGACTCACGTAATGAACGGTTTTAATGCCCGCTTGCTTGAGGTCAAGCTCCAAGCGTAAGTTGAAGTCAGGAGCATCGATCCCGATGAAAACATCAGGCGGATTCTGAGTAAAATACTGAACGAGCTCAGCTTTCACTTTAAGAAGTCTCGGTAAGCGGCCTAAAACCTCGACTAATCCCATCACCGCAAGCTCTTCCATATCAAACAGAGACTCGCAACCTTGGGCTATCATTTTCGGACCGCCAATGCCTACGAACTCTGCGTCTGGATATTGCTGCTTTACTGCTTTGATAAAGCCTTCACCTAGCGTATCGCCAGACAATTCTCCGGCAATGATGCCAATACGTAATGGTCTTTCCATATCTACTTCGCTATTTTTCCTGTGCGCTATGGATAACGGTTTGCCTTATCCATAAAACACAAAAAGATCGTAACCTCAAATTCGGTCACGATCTTTTTATTTATTGGTTCATTCGCCAATTAACGAATAATGCCACGTTCCGTCGTTTCCAGAATATCTGAGAAACGCTTCACAGCCGGCCACTCTTGAGCCATTTCAGCCAGAATAGGCTTCACTTCTTCTAGCGTCTTACCTGAACGGTAGATTTCTTTATACGCTTTTTGTAGCGCACGAATCTCTGGTTTCTCAAAGCCATTACGCTTCAAGCCAACAAGGTTCAAGCCGAATGGAGTAGCGTGGTTACCTTGCGCGAGTACATAAGCTGGGACATCTTGCACCACAGCTGAACAGCCGCCAATGTAAGCGTAAGCGCCCACTGTACAAAACGGATGAATCGCAGACAGTGCCATCACACCGGCATAATCATCAACAGTAACGTGACCACCAAGAATCGAGTTATTACCGATATGAGTGTGGTTACCAATAACAACATCATGCGCAACGTGTGCATTCACACACAATAAGTTGTCATCACCAATGATCGTGGTTGCTTTGTCCTGCACTGTGCCGCGGTGAACTTGGACCGCTTCACGAATGACGTTACGGTCACCGATAACCACAGTTGTGTCTTCACCACCGTATTTTTTGTCTTGGTTTTCTTCGCCGATGACAGCATGTGGGAAAATACGGTTATCTTTGCCAATAGTCGTGTGACCTTTGATCACAACGTGAGACATCACTTCTGTGCCTTCACCAATTTCAACCGTAGAGGTGATGTACGTAAAAGGACCTACTGTTACGTTAGCACCAATTTTGGCGCCCTCTTCTACCACCGCTGCCGGGTGGATTTTAGCGGTTTCATGAATCATATTAAAACTCTCGACGAGCACACTTCAGTTCTGCAGAACATACCACTTCGCCGTCAACTTTTGCTACACCGCTAAATGCAGCAATGCCGCGACGTTCTTTCAGAAATTCTACCTCAATAACCAATTGGTCGCCCGGAACCACTGGTTTACGGAATTTCGCGCCGTCTACGCTTGCAAAGTAGTACAGTTCATTTTCTGTTGGTGCACCAAATGATTTAAATGCAAGTAAGCCTGTTGCCTGAGCCATTGCTTCTAAAATCAAAACACCTGGGAATACTGGTAGTTGAGGAAAGTGACCTGTGAACTGAGGTTCGTTAACCGACACGTTTTTAATCGCGTGAAGGTACTTCTCTTCTTGGAAGTCTATCACTCGGTCGATCAATAAGAATGGGTAGCGATGAGGTAGTAGCTCTTGAATTTCAGAGATGTTCATCGTTTTCTTTTCAGTAGTCAAAGTCGTCTTCCTATATCAATTTTTTGCCGCCAAGATGGCAAACGTGGCAACAGGTCGTAAAGCCGAATCGCTTTGCAATATACTAGCAAAATACGCACCATCTTGGAGTTAAATCTACTTAGAGCGCGTCATTATAGAAGAAAAAGACCCGCATTTCGCGAGTCTTCGTACAGAATATGGAACTAGATCCTGTTAGCTTTCACGTTAAATACAGAGCGAAAGATAACTTGTTCTAAATTTCTTCTTTCTGTTCCAGCTGTTTTTCAACCGCTTTCAGGCGCTTATTCATCTCATCAATACGGTGAACTCGAGTTGCAGTTTTACGCCACTCTCTGTTCGTTTGTAGTGGAATACCTGATGAGTAAAGGCCTTTTTCTTCGATACTGCGCATTACCATGCCCATACCTGTAATCGCCACACCATCTGCGATAGTGATATGGCCATTCAGAACAGACGCGCCGCCAATCTGGCAGTACTTACCAATTTTTGTACTGCCCGCGACAATAGTACCACCAGGCATCACGGTACCATATCCGATCTGCACGTTGTGCGCGATTTGAAGTTGGTTATCCAGAATGACATTGTCTTCAATGATAGTATCTTCGAGTGCACCGCGGTCAATCGTAGTACAAGCACCAATCTCAACGCGGTTACCGATACGCACTGAACCAAGCTGAGGGATTTTGATCCACTCGCCTTTGTCATTCGCATAACCGAAGCCATCAGAGCCAATGACGGTACCCGATTGAACGAGACAGTCATCACCCAATGACACTTCATGGTAGATAGTGACATTAGCCCAAAGCTTGGTGTTATTCCCTAGCTTGGCGTTCTTACCGATAAAACAACCAGCACCAACACTTACGTTGTCGCCGAGTTCCACGCCTGTTTCAATCACAGCATTAGCGCCGATTGTAACGTTCTCACCCATTTTAACGTCAGCGGCAATCACAGCACTTGGTGCAATATCGTCTGCCGGTTTTGGTGTGGTATCCATCGCTTGGACCACACGAGCAAATGCGACATAAGGGTCTGAAACCACTAGCGCATTTCCAACGCATTGATCTTTATGCTCAGCCTTTACCATAACAACGGTAGCTTGGCACTCAGAAAGGTGTTTTGCGTATTTTGGGTTAGACAAGAAGGTTACGTCACCTTCTCGTGCTTTATCCATTGGGGCAACACGGCTTACAACGAGAGACTCGTCACCAAACAGCTCACCCCCGGTAATTGTCGCCAATTCGGCTAATGTCAATGTCTTCATAACTTCTTATTTTAGAGCTTTAATTACGTCTTCAGAGATATTGTATTCTGGCTTGCCGTACTGCAAAGCAGAGATATCAATCACAAGATCGTAACCATTTTTGTCTGCGACTTTCTTAACTGCATCTTGAATCGTTTTGAAAAGCTTCGCTTTTTCTTCAGCTTCACGACGCGCACTTGCTTTTTCAAGTGCTTGTGCTTTCACTTTGTACTCGCTGTCTAGCTTCGCGATATCGATACGTAGCTTTTCAACTTCGTCTTGACCCAAAAGCTCGCCGTCACGTTGTAGCTTCTCAATCTTTGTTTTAGCTTGTGCTTGGATTGACTTCAGTTCATCAGCTTTGCTTTTGAAGTCTTTCTGCATTTTTTGTAGTACAACTTCACGTTGAGGAAGAGCTTGAAAAACTTGAGCTGTATTTACGTAAGCAATTTTCTGTGCAGCTTCTGCCGCATTTGCAAACATTGAAGAGCTCAGTACAAGAAGGCCAATCCCAGCCGCTTTGATCATTTTATTCAAAATATTTTCCTCTTTAGAAAGTTCTACCGATAGTGAATGTGAAGAACTCTTCATCATCGCCATCAAATTTCTTAATTGGTTTCGCTAGTGAGAATACTAGTGGCCCCATTGGAGACATCCACTGCAACGCCGCACCGTAAGAAGAGCGGTAGTTGGTTGGATCTGAGTAATCGTAGTAGTAGTTAGCACCCGAAATGTTGCTATTTTCTCGATAATCAAACTCGGTATCCCAAACACTTGCCATATCAAAGAAGATACTGGTACGAATTTGGTTTTGTACTTCCTCTGATGCGAACGGCGTTGGAACGATCAACTCAATACTTGCTAATGCGACTGCGTTACCACCCACTGAATCATCTGTCGCAATATCTGTACCATTGTTAGAGCCGGATGTATCGCGGTAAACCGCTTTAGGGCCAACAGAGTTTGAGCCAAAGCCACGAAGCGATGTAAAGCCACCGGCGTAGTAGTTTTCGTAGAATGGGAACAAGTTATCGTTACCATCCGTTTGACCGTAACCATTACCGTAACCTAAGCGGCCACGGAACAAGAGGGTAAACTCGTGCTTTTTAGTCAATGGCACATACTGGCGAACATCGTACTGCATTTTGAAGTATTGAACGTCAGAGCCAGGTACGGTCATTTTATAGAATGCACGCTGATGGTTACCTGCCGTAGGGAAATAGCCACGGTTTAAGTTATTACGTGTCCAAGAGATATTGAAGTCGAAGTCGTTCGTATTCAATGCCCCACTTGAATCTATATTATCTTTTTGCGCTTCTAAGAACTGCTCTACCTGCAAGTAAGGCGATAAGTTACCGATCTTGTTGTGCGTATAACCGACACCGAATTCAAAACGGTTCAACTCGTCGAATGGGAAGCCCCACGTTAAGCTCGCGCCATAGCTTTCGTTGGTATAGTCAACGATATTGGCTTCTTTAGCTTCAAATTCGTTATAGAAAACCTTACCACCTAAGCTTACACCGTCTAAGTTCCAGTACGGATCACGGTAATCAAGACTGATGTTTTTCTGGTAGTCATTCATCATCGCGTTGATACCAACACGGTTACCGCTACCAATAAAGTTATCTTGTTGCAGGCCAACCTGGAAGCTCACACCCGATTCTGTACCGTAGCCAACACCGAAGTTAACGCTACCAGAGTTCGCTTCTTTGACAGAGTAAACTAGGTCAACTTGATCATCACTACCAGGAACTCGAACCGTCTGTACTTCAACATTTTCAAAGTAGCCCAAACGATTTAGACGAGTTTTACCCGTTTCAATCGATTTCGAGTTCAACCAACTGCCTTCCATCTGACGCATTTCACGACGAAGGACTTCATCTTTGGTTGAGTTATTACCCGTGAAGCGAATATCACGAACATAAATTCGGTTACCCGGGTCTACGTTAACGACCAAAGAAACTTCTTGATTCTCGTCGTCAAACTCTGGAATGGTATTCACTTGAGGATAAGCATAGCCGGACTCACCAAGCACACGCTTAATTCCTTCTTCCATTGAAGTAACCAACGAGCCGTTGTATGTCTCATTGTCTTCAAATGGCACAAGTCTTTCGAACGTCGCTTCCTCGCCAATCAAATCGCCACGGAACTTCACGTCCTTAACGGTGTAAACCTCGCCCTCTTCTAGACCAAGAGTAATGTATACCCCTTTCTTGTCAGGAGAGATTGCAACTTGTGTCGAATCAACGTTAAATTTTAAGTAACCACGATCCAGGTAGAATGATTTGAGTGCTTCAATATCACCTGCAAGGACTTGCTTTTGATACTTTTCATCAGAAAGGAAATTCCACCACGGCACATCAACATTTAAGTTAAAGCGCGAAAGCAGCTCTTCATCACTGAACACTTCATTACCGATAAAGTTGATTTGCTGAATTTTTGCCGACACACCTTCAGTAAAGACAAACTTAAGGTCAGAACGATTACGTGGTAGTGGAGTAACCACCGCTTTTACTGTTGCGTTGTATTTACCTACGCTGTAGTAAAAGTCTTCTAAGCCTTTTTCAATGTTGCTTAGCGTGGTGCGGTCAAGCGCTTCACCTTCACGAACGCCAGACGCGTTCAGGTTTTCTTGTAGCTGCTCGTCCTTGATTGCTTTGTTACCTGAAAAAGAGATGCTTGCAATGGTAGGACGTTCTTTGACTTGAACCATCAGAACACCACCGTCACGCAACACTTTCACATCTTCAAAGTTACCAGATGCATACAGGGCGCGGATAATTTCTGCAACATCGCCTTGGCCAATGGTATCACCGACACGTACAGGCATTTTCAACAATGCAGCACCCAGTGCTACACGCTGCAATCCATCGATTTCAATATCTTGAACTACGAAGTTCTCTGCTCCATTTGCAGATACACTGGTCGCCAGTAAACTTGCAAATAGAATTCGCTTAATCGCCATACTTGTTCTAATTATTCCTTGCTACTGCTTTTGTCTCTGAACTATCACAGACGAGTAAAATCATTAAATAGCGCTAACGCCATGAGCGAGAAGATGATCGCACCACCAATTCTAAAGCCCATTTCCTGCACTTTCTCAGGAACAGGACGTCGAATGACTGCTTCAATTGCAAAAAACAACAAATGACCGCCATCCAACATTGGTAAAGGAACGAGATTAATAATACCTAGGTTAACACTAATTAGAGCGAGAAAACCTAAAAAGTAGACCAAACCATAATCTGCTGTCGCGCCTGCGCCTTTGGCTATTGATATTGGTCCACTCAGATTATTCAGACCAACGTCTCCAACAATAAGCTTCTTAAGCATGCTGATTGTCAAACCAATGACTTGGCCAGTTTTGTCTACTGCTTTACCTATTGACTCGAATACACCAAACTGAAGATCGAAGCGATAACTTTCTGGCCATTCTGCGACTTTAGGTGCAATACCTGCAAAACCAACGACTTCTTTGTTAGCTAGCTCACGGCTACCGGGCGTCAGCGTCAATGTTTGCTCATAACCCTGACGTAACACTGTCAATTCAAGCGGTGTATCAGGATTAGAACGAACCGCTTCAACCACTTGCTTCCATTCGGTTACGCGTTGTTGACCAATTGCGACAACCTCATCACCTGGAAGCACACCAGCTTTTTCCGCCGCTCCACCTTGCGAGACCTGCTCGATAACTCGATACACCTCCGGTGTATACGGAGTAAAACCTAACGACTGCATCGCTGACTGAGTTTCTGGGTCGAACTTCCACTCACGTAAATCGAGCGTTTTCGTTACTTCTGAACCAACTTCATTCGCTGACGTTAGTGTTACCGTCATCAAATCATCGCCAATATGAGAAATCAATCCCATATTTACTGATTCCCAATCCGGAGTTTTGATACCAGATATCGATTTAAGTTCCATTCCAGATTCAATTCCAGCTTCCGCAACAATCGAATTGGGCGTAACTTCACCAATTACAGGCTTAACAGCCGGGATACCAATTAGAAATACCAGCCAATAGGCAAAAATTGCGAAAAGAAAATTAAAGATGGGGCCAGCCGCAACAATAGAGGTTCGCTTCCATAACGGCTTCTTATCAAACGCTAGGTGCTTCTCATGTTCTGGCACCTCATCGACACGGCTATCAACCATTTTCACATAGCCGCCGAGAGGGATCATTGAGATGCTGTACTCCGTTCCGTCTTTGCCTACTTTACTCCAAATAGACTTGCCGAAACCGATTGAAAACTTTTCAACTTTAACGCCGCAACGGCGAGCAACCCAAAAATGCCCAAATTCGTGCACGGCAACAAGAATGCCCAGTGCGACGATAAAAGAAATGAGATTCCACAATATACCAGTCATCAGCTACGCTCGCGTATGGTTTCTAGGGCAATAGTTCGTGCCATTCTATCTAGCTCGAGCAAGCTTTCCAAGCTATTCGCATTCTCAGCTTTGCAGCTTGCGTTGATTTTACTCAACACAGACTCATTGATGCGAGCAATATCGGTAAAACCTAGTCTGTTATTTAAAAATGCATCAACAGCGACTTCATTAGCTGCATTCAATGCTGTTGTTGCGTGTTGACCTTCATAACAGGCATCAATTGCGAGTTTTAAACATGGGTAACGAGCAAAATCAGGCTGCAAAAACGTCAGCTCACCAACTTTCGTGAAGTCTAGCGGCTTAACCCCAGCTTCCACTCTTGACGGGTATGACATGGTGAGCGCAATTGGCGTCGCCATATCCGCTTCTCCCATTTGTGCCAAGACCGAACCATCACGATACTGAACCATAGAATGAATTACCGATTGAGGATGAATAACCACCTTCAGTTGTTCGCGAGCAGCATTAAATAGCCACTTAGCTTCGATATACTCAAGGCCTTTGTTCATCATCGTGGCAGAATCAACAGAAATTTTTGGCCCCATCGACCAGTTTGGATGAGCAATCGCCTGCGCGGGTGTCACCTGCTCCAGTTCTGCGATGTCAGTGTAACGGAAAGGACCACCAGATCCAGTCAACAAAATATGAGAAATGCCATGTTCTTGTAAATTGCAACGACCTAGATTGGTTTGTACTTGCTGTGGTAAACATTGGAAAATGGCGTTGTGTTCACTGTCGACGGGAAGTAGCTCTGCGCCAAATTCTTCTACAGCATCAATAAATAGCTGGCCTGACATTACAAGTGCTTCTTTATTTGCCAACAAGACTCGCTTACCTGCTTTCACGGCAGCCATAGTAGGCAATAAGCCGGCTGCTCCTACAATAGCAGCCATTACACTGTCGACCTCGTCCAGCGAAGCAATATGGCATAGCGCATCAACACCACCTAGCACTTCGGTACTTGGTGAAACCGAGTGTAGCTCAGCTTGAAGTTGAGATGCCGCAGCTTTATCTGCCATGACCGCATACTTAGGTTGCCACTGACGACATAGACCGATCATCTTTTCAACGTTAGTGCTTGCCGCTAAGGCAACGACAGAAAACAGATCTGGGTTTTGTTCGACCACTTTAAGCGTGCTTGCACCAATTGATCCAGTAGCACCAAGAATCGTTAACTTTTGCATGTTGTAAGACCGTTAGAAAGCTCAGGAGCGACGACGCCGCTCCTGATAAATTAGAATACGTAGTAAAGAAGAGCAAAAACTGGGAATGCTGCGGTTAGGCTGTCGATACGATCTAGCACACCACCGTGCCCTGGGATAATGTTACTGCTGTCTTTAATGCCTGAGACACGTTTGAACATACTTTCAACCAGATCACCAAGCACTGAAATAACGACAGTCACTAGCGTAATCAGCACCATATGGACAGGGCTAGTGAACTGGATGTCGAACCAATCAGCAAATGCCCACGCTACGATTAATGCCGTGATAATGCCGCCAATTAGCCCTTCAATAGTTTTATTGGGGCTTACATGAGGAGCCATCTTACGTTTGCCTAAGCTTTTGCCTGCAAAGTAGGCGCCGCTATCTGCAGCCCATACCAAGAAACAAACGTACAACACAAGCTTTGCGCCGTGGTATGGATCTACAGTGATGTCATACGCTCTGAGAATAATCACACTCCAAAGGAATGGGATTAATGTCAGAAAACCAAATACATGACGTAAAACAAAATTACTTTGCCAAGATTTCGTCGTTTTGGGGTAAGTAATCGCCATTAAGCTAGCAATAATCCACCAAACAAAACCAATACCCAAGACGACATAATGAGGTGTCGTTAAGTGATTGAGGCTATATGCATCAGGCGAGATGTATAGAAAACTAAGTCCGGTAATAATGATTGCCGGCACAAGGGCAGCAATGCGAGAGTTGCTTCCTGTAAACTGAGTCCACTCCCAAAAACCTAATAGCGTTATTGCAGTTAAAGCGGCAATAAAGCCCATTAGCGGTAATTTAAAAATGCCTAAAATAACCAGGGGAGCTAAAATTAGTGCTGTTATTATTCTCTGTTTCAAACTAACTAGTCCTTATTGAGCTGCCATCAATGCCTTTATTTGTTCACCTGTACAGCCAAAACGACGTTCTCGGTTGATAAACCAAGTCACAGCTTCTACCAAACTGTCTTCATCGAATTCTGGCCAGTACTCTGGTGTAAAGTACATTTCTGCATAAGCCATTTGCCACAACATAAAGTTGCTGATGCGGCACTCTCCACTGGTGCGAATTAAAAGATCCACTTCCGGTAGGTCTGCCATGGTCAAATGCTCAGTGATTAGCTGCTCATTGATATCCTCTACACGAATTTCACCGTTACGTGCTTTTAGCGCTAACGTTTTAGCAGCTTCTGTGATGTCCCATTTACCGCCATAGTTGGCTGCAATGTTGAGCACCATACCCGTGTTATCTGCCGTTAGGTTTTCTGCTTCTACAATTTTCTTTTGTAGACGCTCACTAAATCGACTGGTATCACCGATCACGCGCAACCGTAAGTTATTTTTGTGTAGTTTTTTTACTTCACTAGACAGGACCGTGATAAACAGTTCCATCAAAAGACCCACTTCTTCCTCCGGACGACGCCAGTTTTCACTACTAAAAGCAAACAGCGTCATGGCTCTAATGCCTAGTTTTGAAGCAGTAGCCACGGTCTTACGAACGGCACTAACGCCTTTTTTATGACCAAATACGCGAGGTTTTCCTTTGGACTTAGCCCAACGGCCATTACCGTCCATAATGATGGCAATATGCTTAGGAAGGGAATCAGAGAAGGCTTGAGAATTTTGCATAGGGAGTTAATTGAGTTCCATCAGTTGGATAGACTAACATAAAAAAACGCTGAGCTGTGAGCACAGCGTTTTCCAACAGTGATGTGTGTGGGAGTATTAAACTTCCATCAACTCTTTTTCTTTTGCAGCAAGAACTTCATCGATCTTCTTAACTGCAACGTCAGTTAGCTTTTGAATTTCGTCTTGTGCTTTACGGTCTTCATCTTCAGAGATTTCTTTATCTTTTAGAAGCGCTTTAAGATCGTTGTTTGCGTCACGACGGATGTTACGAACAGCAACACGACCACCTTCAGCTTCACCACGAACGATCTTAACTAGGTCTTTACGACGCTCTTCCGTTAGCGGTGGAAGTGGAACGCGGATGATAGTGCCAGCTGACATAGGGTTTAGACCAAGGTCAGACGTCATGATCGCTTTTTCTACTTTCGGCGTCAGCTCTTTATCAAAAACCGTGATTGCAAGTGTACGCGCATCTTCAGCAATAACGTTTGCTACTTGGTTTAGAGGTGTTGCTGCACCGTAGTATTCTACAGAAATACCAGATAGTAGGCTTGGGTGTGCACGACCTGTACGAATTTTAGAAAGGTTGTTCTTAAGCGCTTCAACGCTTTTATCCATGCGCTCTTGCGCGTCTTTTTTGATTTCGTTAATCACAGTTTCACCTTAAAAATGTCATCTTTCCTGAAGAAAGCCTAAAACGGTTGAGCAAAGCAAGCACCACCCTAACGCTTTGGAGTGGCACCTTAAGCCAAGCTTATTCGTTGATGAGCGTGCCTTCTGCTTCGCCCATAACCACGCGACGTAGTGCGCCTGGCTTGTTCATATTAAATACGCGGATTGGCATTTTGTGGTCACGAGCTAGCGTAAACGCCGCCAAGTCCATAACTTTCAGCTCTTTATCCAGAACTTCTGCATAAGATAGCTTATCATACAGCTCTGCGTCTGGGTTTGCTACAGGGTCAGCAGTAAATACACCATCAACTTTCGTCGCTTTTAGTACAACATCCGCTTCAATTTCGATACCACGTAAACAAGCAGCAGAATCCGTTGTAAAGAACGGGTTACCAGTACCAGCAGAGAAGATGACAACTCGGCCTTGGCGAAGCTCACGGATCGCATCAGCCCAATTATAGTCGTCACATACGCCTTTTAGAGGGATTGCAGACATAACGCGCGCATTTACGTATGCACGGTGAAGAGCATCACGCATCGCTAGGCCATTCATTACTGTAGCAAGCATACCCATGTGGTCACCAACTACGCGGTTCATACCAGCTTCAGCTAGGCCTGCACCACGGAACAAGTTACCGCCACCGATAACTACACCAACCTGAACACCCAGTTCAACCAGTTCTTTAACTTCTTGTGCCATACGATCAAGGACCGCAGGATCAATACCAAAACCGTCTTCACCTTGAAGAGCTTCACCACTCAGTTTTAATAGAATACGTTGATACGCTGGTTTAGGGTTCGTAGTCATGGAGTTTACCTTCCAAAGAGAGTTGTTGATTAACAGTCATGAATAGACACAACTTCAGTTATGGCTATTCATCACGGCTAATCGTTCACTGCTCATAAAAAGACCGTAGCCTTGGCTACGGTCTAATCTTTATACAGTCTCTAAGGATTAACCTTTTTGAGCTGCTGCAACTTCTTCAGCGAAGCTCATTTCTTCTTTCTTCTCGATACCTTCACCTACTTCTAGGCGAACGAACGTAGAAACTGAAGCGCCTTTTTCTTTCAGCATTTCGCCTACAGTTTTCTTAGGCTCCATGATGAAAGCTTGACCTGTTAGAGAGATCTCGCCAGTGAATTTCTTCATGCGGCCAACAACCATCTTCTCAGCGATTTCAGCAGGCTTGCCTTCGTTCATTGCGATTTCAACTTGAACCGCTTTCTCTTTTTCTACTACGTCAGCTGGTACGTCTTCTGGGTTAACGAACTCTGGCTTAGAAGCAGCAACGTGCATTGCAACGTGCTTAAGAGTTTCTGCGTCGCCTTCACCAGCAACAACAACACCGATTTTCTCACCGTGACGGTAAGAAGCGATTGCAGTGCCTTGAACGTATTCTACGCGACGGATAGTGATGTTTTCACCAATTTTAGCTACTAGAGCTACACGTGCGTCTTCGAATTGTGCTTGTAGTTCTTCAACAGAAGCTTTTGAAGCTAGAGCTGCAGCTGCAACTTCTTCTGCGAATGCAGTGAAGTTACCGTCTTTAGCAACGAAGTCAGTTTGGCAGTTAACTTCAAGAAGAACAGCAACGCCGTTTTCTTCTTTGATGATGATTGCGCCTTCAGCTGCAACGTTACCAGCTTTCTTAGCTGCTTTCGCTGCGCCAGATTTACGCATGTTTTCAATTGCTAGTTCGATGTCAGCGTTTGCTTCTACAAGCGCTTTCTTACATTCCATCATGCCAGCGCCAGTACGCTCGCGAAGTTCTTTAACTAGAGCAGCAGTTACAGTTGCCATTCTGTCTTCCTCGTTTGATTCGAAATAAGGTAAAAAACAGGGGCCTAACATTGTCGGCCCCCATTGCTAACTATAACTTAGTTTATGCTACACAAAGGTTTCACATAGACCAAGTGTGACACAGAGCCGCTATTATTCAGCTTCTACGAAACCGTCTTTTTCAGCAACTGCAGCTACGTCTTTGTTACGACCTTCAGATACTGCTGAAGCAGCAGCGTTCAGGTATAGCTGTACAGCGCGGATCGCGTCGTCGTTACCTGGGATTACGTAGTCAACGCCGTCTGGGTTAGAGTTAGTATCTACCACAGCGTATACTGGAATACCTAGGTTGTTAGCTTCTTTAATTGCAATGTGTTCGTGATCAGCGTCGATTACGAATAGAGCGTCTGGTAGGCCGCCCATGTCTTTGATACCACCAAGAGATTTCTCTAGCTTCTCCATTTCGCGAGTACGCATTAGAGCTTCTTTCTTAGTTAGTTTGTCAAAAGTACCGTCTTGAGATTGAGTCTCTAGTTCTTTTAGACGCTTGATAGACTGACGAACTGTTTTGTAGTTTGTAAGCATACCGCCTAACCAGCGGTTGTTTACGTAAAACTGGTTGCTTGCGATTGCAGCTTCTTTAACAGCTTCAGATGCAGCGCGCTTAGTACCTACGAATAGAACCTTACCTTTTTTCTCGCCAACTTTAGCTAGTTCAGCTAGAGCGTCGTTGAACATTGGTACAGTTTTTTCTAGGTTGATGATATGAACTTTGTTACGAGCGCCAAAGATGAATGGCTTCATTTTTGGGTTCCAGTAACGAGTCTGGTGACCGAAGTGAACACCAGCTTTTAGCATATCGCGCATTGATACAGTTGCCATTTTAAAATCCTCTATGGGGTTAGGCCTCCACATTCCCCATAACTCCGACCAAGCTTCTGCTCAGCACCCCGGAATATGTGACGGAATGTGTGTGATTTAAAGATAAAAGGTTATTCGGATGAAGCTTGCTTCGCCGCTTAACTTTGCTAAACGAAGAGAACAGTCCTCTATTCCGGCGCGCTTTATACCATATTTTAGCTCACTGTGGCTAGTAAAAATTATTTCTTCACCGAGCCACTTTCTCCTATTTATAAGCAAAACTTAAAACATATGATCGAATTAAGAATGATGCATATTCCTATCTAACTTGGGTTAACGCCCCGATGTCTGATAGAATGCGGCCATTCGCACGTTTACGTGCTTAGGAATAAGTAGAGAAAGCCAATGTCAATCAAGATTAAAACTGCTGAAGAAATAGAACGCATGCGCATTGCGGGCAAGCTAGCCGCAGAGATTCTAGAAATGATCGAACCACACATCAAAGTTGGTGTGACGACAGAAGAGTTAAACAAAATCTGTCATGAGTACGCTCTAGAAAAAGGTGCATACTCTGCTCCGCTTGATTACCATGGTTTCCCTAAGTCGATCTGTACTTCAATCAACCATATCGTATGCCACGGTATTCCAGCGGAAAAAGACGAAATCGGTAGTAACGGCCAAATGAAGCCGGCGGTACTAAAAGATGGTGACATCTTAAACGTTGATATTACCGTAATCGTTCCAAATGATGAGAATGCCGATCTGAGCGTGCGTCCTCAGGGGTACCATGGTGACACTTCTAAGATGTTCCTAGTCGGTGATGTTTCGCCTGCAAACAAACGTCTGTGCATGGTAGCTCAAGAAGCACTGTATGTTGGTATGCGTACCGTTAAGCCAGGTTCAACGGTTGGTGACATCGGTACAGCTATCGAGAAGTACATCAAAGAGAACAACAAGAACAATCCTCGCAACAAGTTTTCTATTGTGAAAGACTTCTGTGGTCACGGTATCGGCGATGAGTTCCATGAAGAACCACAAGTGGTTCATTACAAGAACAAAGACCGCCGCGTATTAAAAGAAGGCATGTGCTTTACTATTGAGCCGATGATTAACGCTGGTAAATTTGGTTGCTCTGTTGATGCACAAGATGACTGGACTGTTTACACGGGCGACGGCAAGAACTCTGCGCAATGGGAACATACCATTGTAGTAACAAAAGAAGGTTGTGAAGTACTGACGCTTCGTAGCGACGATACGATTCCTCGCCTAATGAAAAACGCGTAAAGCTGACGACCACTCGTTGTTTACTATATCCCTGCTTCGGCGGGGATATTTTTTATCTGCCGCAAATTTGTTAGATTGTTATTAGATTAGCTTGCACGGATGGCAAATATGACACTTCAGTCCCCTCTTACCTTTTCCGATGAACAAATCAATATCGGTGAACTCAAACAAGAATTAGAGAAGTTTAGCTCTAATCAAAACCAAGAGTTTCTCAATCATCATCCGGTAACAAGCTTGGTTTTAGCCAGAGCTGAATATATGGATCTGCTTCTCAATCGTTTGTGGCAACATTTTGGTTTCAAGGATATTTACAACATTTCCCTAGTTGCCGTTGGTGGCTACGGACGAGGCGAGCTGCATCCGCTCTCCGATATCGATATTTTGATTCTGTCGAACAATAAACTGCCAACCGCGTTAGAAGCAAAAATCAGCGAATTCATTACGCTGTTGTGGGATTTAAAACTCGAGGTCGGACACGCTGTTCGCACCGTTACTGAATGTGCTGAAATTGGTAAAGCCGATCTAACGGTCGCGACAAACCTGCAAGAAGCGCGACTGCTGTGTGGAAGCGAGGACACCTTTCAGGCACTGAAGAAAGTCGTGTTATCAGACTCCTTCTGGCCAAGTGAGACGTTTTACCGCGCTAAAATTCAAGAGCAGCGCGAACGCCATGCGCGTTACCACGACACGACCTACAACTTAGAACCGGACATTAAATCAACCCCTGGCGGGCTGCGCGATATTCATACATTAAGCTGGGTCGCTCGACGTCACTTTGGTGCGACTTCATTGTTAGAAATGAGCCGATACGGATTTTTAACTGACGCAGAATACCGAGAATTGGTTGAATGTCAGGACTTCCTTTGGCGAGTACGTTTCGCTCTGCACATGGAGCTTCGCCGCTATGACAACCGCTTGACCTTTGCTCATCAAGCACAAGTTGCGGAAAATCTAGGCTACGTCGGAGAAGGCAACCGAGGCGTAGAAATGATGATGAAAGAGTTCTACCGCACGCTTCGTCGTGTGGCAGAGCTCAATAAAATGCTACTCAAACTCTTTGACCAAGCGATCATTAATGGTGGGGCGACAGAAAGTGCCGAGATTCTCGATACGGACTTTCAACGTCGCGGTTCTTTAATTGAAGCGCGGAAACCCGCATTGTTCCAAGCTCGCCCAGAAACTATTCTGGATATGTTCTTACATATTGCTAACGACTCAACTATTGAAGGGGTGAGCCCACCAACGCTGCGTCAACTGCGCACCGCTCGCCGTCGGCTCAACAAGTTTTTGCACACCATTCCTGCTGCGCGTGAAAAGTTCATGGCGTTATGTCGTCACCCTAATGCTCTGCACAAAGCATTCAGTCTCATGCACCGATTAGGGGTTATGGCGGCCTATTTGCCGCAATGGAGTCAGATTGTTGGTCAAATGCAGTTTGACTTATTCCATGCCTACACAGTTGATGAACACAGTATTCGCTTACTTAAACACATCAACACTTTTAGTGACCCAGAAAATCATGCGAAGCACCCAATTTGCTGTGACGTCTACCCACGGATGCAAAAGAAAGAGCTGCTGATTATTGCCGCTATTTTCCACGATATCGGGAAAGGTCGTGGCGGCGATCACTCAATTATCGGTGAAGGAGAAGCGTACGACTTCTGCATTGAGCATGGTTTATCGAAGCCCGAAGCGAAACTTGTCGCTTGGTTGGTAAGACATCATCTATTAATGTCTGTCACCGCACAGCGCCGAGATATTTATGATCCTGATGTCATTACCGAGTTTGCCAAAAAAGTCAGAGACGAAGAATCTCTCGATTATCTTGTATGCCTGACAGTTGCAGATATTTGTGCAACCAACCCAGAACTTTGGAATGCTTGGAAACGAACTTTACTTGCGGAGCTGTATTACTCCACACAACGTGCTTTACGCAGAGGGCTAGAGAACCCTGTCGATGTGCGTGAGCGAATTCGCCACAATCAACAAATGGCCTCCGCAATGCTGCGCAAAGAGGGGTTTGCCGCGCGCGAAATTGAAGTATTGTGGCAACGCTTCAAAGCTGACTACTTCCTTCGTCATACCCATACGCAAATCGCGTGGCACTGCGAACACTTACTTCGCATGGAAGATCCGACTAAGCCTTTGGTGTTGATCAGTAAAAAAGCCACTCGTGGCGGCACTGAGGTGTTTGTATATACGAAAGACCAGCCTGCTTTATTTGCGACAGTCGTGGCGGAGTTAGATAGGCGTAATTTTAATGTACACGACGCGCAAATCATGACCAGCAAAGATGGGCACGTGATTGATACCTTTATGGTACTCGATCAACATGGCGAAGCGATCGATGAGTCTCGTCACGCCGCGGTGATTAAACACCTCACTCATGTACTGGAGGCAGGCCGACCAACCAAGATTAAAACGCGCCGTACTCCGAACAAACTTCAGCACTTTAACGTGAAAACCAAAGTCGACTTCTTACCAACCAAAGGTAAAAAACACACTTTAATGGAGTTTGTCGCGCTAGACACACCAGGGCTGTTGGCCAAAGTAGGCCGTACGTTTGCTGATTTAAATATCAACCTTCATGGTGCAAAAATCACCACCATTGGTGAGCGAGCAGAAGACTTGTTTATTTTAACCAGTGATGCAGGGGGAAGATTAAGTGAAGAACAACAGGATGAGCTAAGAGAGAG
This sequence comes from Vibrio sp. 2130-1, assembly GCF_033339515.1. NCBI lineage: Bacteria > Pseudomonadati > Pseudomonadota > Gammaproteobacteria > Vibrionales > Vibrionaceae > Vibrio > Vibrio sp. 2130-1. Next base: position 40,862 of record NZ_JAWOUT010000016.1, on the reverse strand, counting down.
ATTGATCGAAAAGTTATCTGATGAGGTCGCAGCTTAGATCAAACCTGCCAATCTTTTCGGTTCAGGGTGAGAGCGATCTTGCCCACAAGTTAAGCATTTTGGCTAAATATCAGCTATCTAGCTCATACATAGGCTGCTACAGTTATATCAATATCAATTCGATGTAATAGAGGTAGCCTATGTATCCCCACCTCACTGGTTTGGGTATTCACGACCCTAAGCAGATTGAACGTTATTCCCTACGCCAAGAAGCACACAAAGACGTACTCAAGATCTATTTCCACAAGCAAAAAGGCGAACTATTCGCTAAAAGCGTTAAATTCAAATACCCACGCCAAATCAAAAATGTTCTTGTTGATAGTGGCAGTCACAAATATAAAGAAGTAACGGAAATCAACCGTAACCTCACATTAGTCATTGATGAACTGAATAAAATCACTAAGCCAACGAAACAACCTGAGGTTGATGTAAAAGAGAAAATTCTTTCAGACCTTCGTCATTTAGAAAAAGTCGTTTCGAGCAAGATCGCAGAGATCGAAGCGGATCTTGAAAAACTAAAGTAAAACGTTAAGTCTTAAATATTAAAAAGGGTTAGCATTGATGCTAACCCTTTTTATTTGTACTCAATCATTATCTAGATCTAACTGCGCCGATTATCGGTTCATCCCACTCAAATCGAGTAAACAATTGCTGCCAAGTTTCATCAAGATTGGCCGTCATGACAATCTCTTGATCGGTAAATGGATGGACAAACCGTAACTCTGAAGCATGCAGTAGCAAACGATGAGAATCAAACTCTGTGCGATACAGCTTGTTGTGCTTTCCATCCCCGTGCGTTGTATCACCCACGATCGGATGGCGTAGATGTGCCATATGACGACGAAGTTGGTGCTTACGCCCCGTTTTAGGTTTCATCTCAACTAAGCAATAACGCGTTGTAGGAAATTTACCCGTCGAATAGGGAACCTCCACTTTAGCCAACGGCTTATATTCCGTCACCGCTTCTTGCGCTTCTTTTTCTTGTGAAGCGAACTTATCAGCAATCTTGTCTAACTCCACTTTGAGTGCGTAATCCAAAACGCCCTCTTCCTCAATCCAACCGCGTACTATCGCGTGGTATGTCTTTTCCATTTTATGTTCAGCAAACATCGGCATGACTTGTGATGCGACTTCACTCGACAACGCAAACACGAGCACACCAGATGTTGGACGATCCAGACGATGCAATGGGAACACATGCTGACCAATTTGGTCGCGCAAAGTTTGCATGACAAACTGAGTTTCGTGTTTATCTAACCAACTGCGATGCACTAACATGCCTGCAGGCTTGTTGACCGCTACAAAATATTCATCCTGATAAACGATCTCCAGCTCAACTGGTTCTGAAGATCGCGTTAGTTCTTGTTCTAGCATTCGTTTACTTACACAGTTCGTCAATGGTTCGGATTGTAACGAGCAGCTCGGCGAACTGCGGTTCCTGCTTCCACGCTTCTGAAAAATAGGGCTCGAGAGAAAACCCTCTTGGCAGTGGTTGGTTATTTTTCACTAGTGCGTGCATTCTGGCTATAAAAATCCACTGCAACCACTCATGAGGGTGCAACGTATCAATCGCAAATGGCTCCGCACTTTGTAAGGCTTGCTCTGAAGGCATAGTGTGTTGCCACAACTTATGTTCTTTAAGCTGCGTTTCAAGTTGGTGAAGTAAGTCGACCAATTGAGTATTTGTTACCATTAATTCTATCTCGAACCTTGAATTAGCCGAGAATGATACCATTTCTTGTGAAAAGAACGTTAGGACGTCGTATTTAATGGAAAACATTCAAACCCTCACTCAACTGTTGAACAACAGCCACTGTGATTATCAAATCTTCGATCTTGGTCGTCGTATCAAAACCATCGCTAAGAAAGAGTTTGCCGATGTAGAAAAAGGTCAAGCACCGTACCCATTCCCAATGCAGCGTAGAGCACACCTTGCCATCGCTTATTGGAATGAACAAAAGCAACCTTGGATTTGGTTTCTTAAGTTTGAATTGGACGAGCGCGGTTTGTTAAAGCAAGCGGATATCGGCAATTTCATTAAATACGTAGTGGAGGCTATGGGAACACGCCTCAATGATGATATCACTGAAGAGCAACAGCAAAAGCTGTCTAACAACCCATACACTTTCAAACCTTCCGAAGATAAAATGGCCGTGTTTCATAGCCAGGTCCGCGCAAACCTCAATCTTCCTACCAGCCAATATTACGAGCATACCCAGCATTACTTCTCTGGAGGTTTAGGCTGGGATAATTGGCAAACTGTAGGTCTGCAAGGTATCACAGACATAGCCGCTCGCCTGAACAAAGAACAAAACGGAGTAATGATACGCAAAGCGTTGAACCATCTACCAAATGAGCCACTTTATGCACTATTAGGTGCGCTTGAGCATGTAGAGCTTCAAGAGCGTTTAGCAGAACGTATCGCGGAAAAGGCACAGCAAGAAATCGCAAGTAGCGAACCTGATCTCTTCCTACTTTCAGCACTTATCCGAGCCCTTGCCGGTGCACCAACAGAAGTCGCCTCTCCAGTATTAGATGCGATATTGCATAGCCCTCGTTTAAGCCATCAGGAGGTATTGATTGGTGTGGCGGGTCGCGCTTGGCACTTACTCGTCAATGAAAAGGTAGCAGAACAGTTTTTGCTGCGTTTAGCTCAAACCGGTAATCAAGCCCTATTTAATCAGTTATTTGCCGATTTAGTGATGCTGCCAGAGTTAAGGATGGTGTTATTGCCTTTACTGCATTCAAATCCATCAGAGGAACTAGCAAATGCGCTAGTAAGCTTACAACAAACAACAAAAAGCTAAGAAAGGTTCAGGAATGATTGGTGATCTTTTAGCAATTTTAGGGCTCTGCTTTTTCTGTTACCTGTTTTGGCAACAGCGTCGCCAAGCCGAACTCGCAAAAGCGGCCATCACGCGTAAATGTGAGCAATTGGATCTCCAATTAATCAGCATCGCCTTTGGTGCCCATAAACTAAAAACGCCAGACGGAGTCTGGCGTTGGCATACGGTGTATCAATTTGAGTTTTCATCTCTTGGTGACGATTGCTACCAAGGAGAGTTAACCATGGTCGGTTTCAGGCCGCAGAACTTTCACCTACCACCGCATCGCTTGTAAATTCCATTTCAAAGTAAGGACCATATATATCCTTACTTTCTTTTGTTTCAACAAATCCCAGCTTTTTCAGTACTGCCATAGAAGCTTGATGATTGCTATTCACGTTAGCTTTCACCTTATTCAAGCCCAATTCACGGCACGCTTTGGGGAAAAATGCTTTTAGTGCTTCTGTTGCTAACCCTTTACCCCAATATGATTTATCAAAAATAAACCCTAATTCAGGTTCGGAATCGAGATTAGCAATGAACACGTGCCCCATATAGTCACGACTGGTGCTCTCTAGCACTGCCATACTATAAATGTTCTCATCATCCAGTATTTTCTCAAACATCTGTTTGGCAGACGCAACTGTATACGGACCATTCAATTCAGCACGGTTTTTCGCACAGCAATTCAGCATGACGAATTCTAGTTGCAACGACTCATTGTAGGGTAGAAGAAGCATTCTTCTGGTTACTATGGCCACATCTGTTCCTTGATTACAACAAACTTAATCTATCCGCAGATCACAAACTCGATGAGCTGAACATGCTCAATGATTGCGGGCATAACACCTTGTAGAGAAGCCGAAAGTTAAACCAACTGGTTGGAAAGGATATTGATCTGAGTTGTTTTTTATTAAGTGTTATTAGGAATTTATATATTTTGTGATATTGATATCCCCAAGTAACATCGAGATGCTTAATTCAATGAGAACACTGGATATCGTTTTTATATAAGAAAGACCCCGACACATAAGTATCGGGGTCATGGTCTTACTCGCAGCAGTCCGGCTACTAAAAGTGCTCCATGCATCATCCATAATAGTGGCTGATTCCGTCAGCTTATTCCTTACGTCGCCGTCCTAGCGGTGTCCTTATCATCCTGACTGCTAACATTCCTCGTTAGCACACGTCACTTGTTCCTTGAGCGGTGTCCCTTGCATCTTCCTGATGCTGTCCATAGCCTCAATCCTAGAGGGGTCCATTGTCTATCCTTAGTCATCAACATCCTATTGATGATCGTATCCTTACAATGTCCTACGCTCCATGCTTGATTAATCATCCTGACCAACCAAATCGTCTTCCTGACGATAACCAAATCCTTGGTGCTTTCCTGTTCCATGTCTGCTTCCTGCTGACAACTCTCAATTTACGCCTTTTCCAAAAATAGACAATCTATCTAAGATAAATATTTGGCTCTCACATTGGTTAACAAGTTGTTAAATCATTATTTATCAGAAACTTAAGCTCTTCAGCTTCTCTTTTTCCGCTTACGAAATCGTTTTCTCTCACAACCTATGTAAGAGATCTCTCACACTACACTCTCCAAAATGCCATTCGCCAAATTAGCGCACTCAACGTATGATGATAGATATATCGTTGTTAAGGATTAAAAATGTTAACTCAAGACGTTACTAAAGAATTAGAAGCGGCAATGGAACAGTTGCAACAACAAGGAAAAGAGCCAACCGTAGCGTTAGTGAAAGCACGCTTGAAAACGCCAGTTCCAATGCCAGCATTAATCACCGCAATAAAAAGTTGGAAGAGTGCTCAACGCGTACCCAAGGTTGAAATCGCAGCACAACACCACACCGATAATGATCGTCTTGAAGCCCTAGAGCGCACCGTAAAAATGCTAGCCATTCGTATTGAAGAGTTAGAAGCGAAACTCAGTGAGAAATCATCATGAAGTTATGGGTAGATGCAGACGCGTGTCCGAAAGTTATTCGCGAAACCATTGTGCGTGCCGCCGAGCGTACAGGGATTGAATGTACGTTTGTCGCTAACCACGTTGTCCCTGTGCCGAAAAGAGACAACATCCACTCGCTGCAAGTCCCTGCGGGATTTGACATCGCAGACAACGAAATCGTCAAGCGTGTGGAAGCCAACGATTTGGTGATCACGTCAGATATTCCGCTTGCAGATGAGGTTATCTCTAAAGGCGCTCAAGCCCTCAGTTCTCGTGGCGAGCTCTATACAAAAGACACCATCAAAGCTCGCCTAAATATCCGCGACTTTATGGAAACCATGCGTTCAAGCGGAATTCAGACTGGTGGGCCCGCCGCGCTTTCTCAAACCGATCGACGCGAATTTGCAAACCATTTGGATCGTATTTTGGCGAAATTTAAGAAGTAACCCTCACTCTATTCAAATTGAGCCAGCAAATCAAAGCCTGGCTCATTCCTGAAAATTCATTCTCAGCATTGCACCCAAAGCGTGCTCTTACTCCCATTTGTTTTGTTCTGTTTGTTTTTCATCTCGCTCGCCATAGCTTCAATATGCAACGTGGTTTATTTTGAACGACGTTTTTAATAAGTGTATAGAGAATAATGGGCTTTAACATCGTTTCCAGTGGAAGCTACCTGCCAACGAATCAATGGTCTGATCGAGAGATGGATCGCTTCCTAAAATTAGCGCCAGGGACCTGCCGAAATAAATTCGACGTTGAATATCGTCATGTAGCCAATACAAAAGAGACCGCTATTTACATGGCAATGCAGGCAATAGAGCAGTGCTTAGGAAACACACATACCTTAAGCTCCGTTGATCTTCTTATCTACGCTAGCGGCACACACCACCAGTCTCTACCCTACGACGCCTCAGCGGTTCTCGCCGCGTTAGACGCTCCAACATGGCTAGAAAGCTTTGATTTGAACAGCACCTGTTTATCCTTTCTCTCTGCGCTTGATCTTGCTCAGAGTCTATTCTTAGCAAAACGGTACCGTCGGATTCTTATTGTCACCAGCGAACTCGCCACTGGCATCACACTGAATCGAAATTTTACGCTCAAACCAGAAGTTGCAACCTTATTCGCGGACGGTGCCGCCGCATTTTTGCTCGAAGAACACGACGATGATGGATTGCTCACCAGTCACTTTGAAACGCATCATACCGGGTATTCATTTTGTCAAATTAAGGGCGGAGGTAGTCATATCAACCCGCATACCTCCGAGCATCAAGCCTATTTAAAAAGTTGCCAGTTTGAAATGGAGGGCAAAGCACTCTTTAAACATGTGCGTAAAGCCTTACCAGCGTTTCTAAAAAAAGGGTTTGACGCCTCTCCGGTAACACTCGGCGATATTGATTATTTTCTTCCTCATCAAGCCAGCGCGCATGGATTAAAAAAACTGCCTTCACTCACCGGGCTACCAACAGAGAAAACCGTTAATCACTTTTCGACTTTGGGAAACCAAGTCGCCGCCTCACTCCCAATTAACTTACACTGGCTGCGTAATCAGCCAGAAACCGCAGGAAAACATGTGTTATTAGCTGGCACCGCCGCAGGGTTGTCGCTAGGGATGGGAGTGCTAAAACTATGAAGATATTGGTCACTGGTGGCAGCGGGATGTTGGGTAGCGCAATTCTGAGAATGTTTCACCAGCAGCATGAACTGCATTTTATAGCACGAAATACAGTCATCGCTAAACAACTCGCCGAGCAATTCGATGTTATCCCCCATATAGTCGATTTAAGAGACCACTCAGCAGTTCATGCGGTATGCCAAGGTATGGATGCAGTCATCCATTGTGCCGCTCTCTCAAGCCCATGGGGAAAGTGGCAGGCGTTTTATCAAGCCAATGTAGATGCCACCAAAAACCTCGTCAATGCGGCTAATACGCATCAAATCTCGCGTTTTATCCATATTTCGTCCACCAGCGTCTACTTTGACCATCAAGACCGTTGGAATATTCGAGAAACCGACGCCATAGCTTCATACTGGTGTAATGATTACGCACACACAAAATATCTATCAGAAATTGAAGCCGTAAAAGGTCGAAGTAAAGCGATCATTTTAAGACCGCGTGGCATTTTTGGACCCAATGATCGCGCGATTATCCCAAGAGTGCTTAAGGCGATAAAAAACAACACTCTGCTTCTGCCATCGGGTAGAAATCCTGTGGTTGATCTGACCTATGTCGACAACGTTGCCCATGCAGCGATGCTCGCTTGCACTCAGGCAGACCGACTTCAGCATGGTGATGTGTTCAACATTTCCAACAACGAACCAATGCCAATTGAGACTGTTCTGCAAGCTTTATGTGAGGGGTTAAACCTAAAAGTAACGTTACAATCATTACCATACGGTGTGGTATCACCATTATTAAAGCTCAGTGAGCAAATACGAAGGCACTTACCACATCAGCCAGAACCAAGGCTCACCTCATACAGCGCAGGATTGTTTAACTATCATCAAACTCTGGATATCAGCAAGGCGAAACAAACACTGAATTACCAACCGCTTTTTTCAATTCAAGAAGGAATACAGCAGTATGCAAACTGGTCTAAAAATAAAAATCTTTGAGGCTGGACACTGCGTACACCCAGGCTTTGTTGTCAAACCAGGTTCTGGTATCAAGCCTAGAGCATTTCCGGCAGCCGTTGCGTTAATTCAGCACCCAACGCAAGGCAACATCCTGTTCGACACGGGATATCACGAGCATTTTTTTAGCGCGACTCGTCCCTTCCCTGAACGTTTTTATGCTTGGACAACACCTTGTCGCTATAAAAAAGAACACGGAATTGTTGCGCAGTTAGCAAAAGAAAGTCTCAAACCTCATGATATTGAACACTTAGTGCTCTCCCACTTCCATGCTGATCACATTGCTGCCGTGTCTGAGTTTTCCCACTCTCAATTGCATTGCCAACAAAAAGGGGTAGATGCAATTACTAAAAGTGGTCGAATTGGAGGCGTAAGAAAAGGATACCTAAAAGCTCTACTTCCTCCACAGCTTGAACCTAACTTATTCATTCATAGTGATTTTTCTGTACCAATCAGCCAAATTCTTCCTCAGTGCCAAGGTGTTAATTTGCTCTGTAAAGACATGTTCGACGACGGATTCATTTATATGGTTAGCTTGCCAGGCCATGCAGCTGGCCAAGTGGGCTTGCTGGTTAAAAGAGACCAAGGTTGGCTATTCTTACTCGCCGATGCATGCTGGTTAATCGAGAGCTTGAGTGAAAATATCGATCAGCATTGGCTGGCGAACATGCTTTGCGATGACACAAATGCCTATAAAAACACCCTCTCCGAATTGAGAAGTTGCTACCAACAAACCCACCACTTTGTTCGCTTCGTGCCTTCACATTGTCAGGAAACTATCCGGCAGCTAATCAAAGAAGGGTGGATGAAGTGATAACGCTTATCTCAGAATTCTGGCGAACCCGCTACCGCCCTTTCGGTTCAAGGGAACAAGTCGAAGCGTGGCAGCAACAACATTTAACGCAGCACCTGGATTGGGTATGCTGTCATTCACCGTATTACCGCTCACTTCAAGGTGCAGCACTCAGTGATTTCCCTATCATGAATAAGCAAACCATGATGGAGAACCTCTCGGAGTTGAATACGAAAGGCTTAGATGCTGAACAGCTAATGCAACAAGCACTCGAAGCAGAACAGTCACGCAACTTCGCCGCTTCGAAAGTTGGCGATGTTACTGTTGGGCTTTCTTCGGGCACATCAGGCATGCGCGGGTTGTTTCTTGCTGACAAACAGGAAACGCGACTGTGGGCTGGCAATATATTGGCTCGCCTGTTGCCCAACCTATGGCAAAAGCACCGAATTGCGCTAGCCTTGCGCGCCAACAGCCCACTGTATAAATCCGTCGCGAAAGGGCCTGTAACATTTTTTTATGCCGATTTAACCAAACCTTACCAAGAATGGATAAAAGAGCTAGATGAGTTCCAACCCACGCTTTTGGTTGGTAGTGCGCAAGCTCTTCAGCTCTGCGCCCAGTTCAGCGGTCAATTTGGTCAACCCGCAATTCAACCACAGCGGATCATTTCTGGGGCAGAGGTTCTAACCGAGAGTGACCGTCACTTTATTTCTCAACGGTTCGACAGCGAACTCCATGAAGTCTATCAATGTACTGAAGGTTTTCTTGCATGTACTGATCAGCATGGACAAATGCGCTGGAATCAGGATGTTATTTACATCGAAAAACATTGGCTGAATACCGAACGTACTCATTACAGCCCAATTATCACCGATTTTCGTCGTAAAACTCAGCCCATTATTCGTTATCAGCTCGACGATATTATTGAGAATAAACAGGATAATGGCGTATTTGAACCTCTTGGCGCGATTGCCGGACGATGTGGTGATCGCCTCACGCTAAACGCAAACCACGTCCCAGTGACGGTGTTACCAGATCTCATCTACCGCGCTATAACACTATCTGCCAAAGGTCGCGTGGATTACCGAATCACCCAAACAGGGTCACAAGCCATTCAAATTGAAGCGGATGTTCACCACCATCGGGTTATACACCAAGCCTTGATAAAGTTGTTTGACCAATTGCGGCTTGATCCTGTCAGATTTAGTTACCGCCCTGCGCCTATTTGGACGCCAATGAATAAACAACGACGTGTGGTGAACATATGCGGGTCTTAATCACCGGAGCCCGAGCACCAGTTGCACTAGAGTGGGCAACCATGTGTATGCATCATGGGCATGAAGTAATTCTCACCGATTCGCTAAAAAAGCCTCTGGGATCGTTTTTGCGAGGTATCGAGTCTTATATACCCACCGCTTCACCTCGATTTACGTTTCCCACCTATCAACAGCAGATCCTAAAAATCATTACTCAGATGCGTATTGATATAGTGATACCCACTTGTGAAGAAGTGTATTACTTGGCTCATGTTGCCAAACAATGCCCAGAAGTAGATTTTTTTCTGCCCAATGTGGGACTACTCAATGCCCTGCACAACAAGTTGACCGTCTTTGAACAGCTTCAAGGTTTGCCAGAAATCACACTTCCAAAAACTCGTTTGGTCGCTGATAAAAGTGAGATTGAAATTAATAAGAGAACCGTTCTAAAGCCCGTTTACTCTCGGTTTGGCGGGCAAGTCATAAGAGATGTGACGACTCAGTCTATTTCTGCCGCCACGATATCGCCCCTTTTCCCTTGGGTTCAGCAACAAAAAATCCATGGGACTCCAGTGTGTAACTATGCCATTTTTGAACATGGTGACCTTAAAGCACACCAAGCTTATGTGCCGAAATACTGTGTAAACGGCTCGGCCGCCAGTGCTTTTCAGCCGATCTCGTGCGAACGACTAGATAGATTTATCGCAGCTTTTGGTAAACGTCATACTTATCATGGGCAAGTGTCGTTTGACTTCATCAAATCACAAGATGAACTCTACGTGATTGAATGTAACCCAAGAGCCACCAGTGGTTTGCACCTACTCTCGTCTCGATGCAACCAACTGCTTCCTAATATGGAGTTTACCAGTCCTTCCAAGCAGCGATTGCATCATTTAGGTCCAATAACACTCATCGCGGAAGGTGGATTATCCCTGTTCAAGGCTCGAACTTGGCAAGATTGGTGGTCTGGAGTGAATGTGATGCAACAGCATAACTTACCGGCCGGGAGCCAAATCCGGAGTATGTTTGAATTACTCCGGTTAGCTAGGCAGAACAAGACGAAGTGGAGCGACGCTTCTACCGTTGATATTGAGTGGAATGGAGAGGCATTGAACTAATGACGCTTTCCTCTCAAGAATGGCATAAAACTTTTTTCACTCTTATGCAGTCGAATCCCATTGATGAATGCACAGCAAGCTTTGGTTGCTACTATATCGATGATGTTGCCATTCCCTACTCCGTAACACCAAAAATACCAAACAACTGTTATGCAGTCTCCCCTATGACACTGCTTAGTGGCTACGCCGAAGAAGAGCTTCACAAAGTCAAAAATGTGGCTGTTCGATGGGTATGTAAGTTACTTATTAATATGACTAAACCAATCTTATCACTGGCTGGATTGGATCAAGTCCAAACGCTCAACAATCAGTGCTTGTCCACCAATATGTATAGCGAACAATGGGCAGCCTTAAATCTCGATGAACTGCGTCGCGTCGCACTCGATCAATACCCCACCTTTCCCTTGGTGCTTCGCTCCCTCAACCAGCGTCAGCATTTACACTTAATTCAGCGATTGAAGCAGCCAAAATGGCAAAGCTTGGTAACACGACAAGTGTATTTACTTGATGATTGGCAAGCGTTCAGCTTCAACCGAGATTTAACGAAAGACTTCAAACTGCTTAATGATAAAGATTGGCAGTTTAGGCCACTGACCACTGATGAAGAATTTCAGCGTGCCAAAGAGTTATATGACATGCTTTACCTTGATAAATACAGCATCAATAACATCCAGTTTTCAAGCCAATATTTAAAACAGGCGAGCCAGAACAAATTAGTACATTTAGTGGGACTGTTTTATCAAGAAGAGATGCTGGCTACGTTAGGCATTGTAGAAATTGATAATGATATGACTTGCCCAATTTTTGGCTACGATACCAATAAGCCACAACGCCTCGCATTGTATCGTCGAATATCAGCCTATACCATCCACCATGCCATGATATACCAGCGTCGCTTTAATATGAGCTCAGGCGCTCCGGCTTTTAAACGCAACAGAAAAGCCCGGCCAGAAATTGAATTTAGCTATGTGTATATTGCGCACTTACCTTGGTACAAACGCATAATTTGGAAAAGCTTGTGCTGGCTCACTCAGCATTTTTATCGCCCTTTGTTGATACGTTTTCAGCTATAAACCGACATCTATAATCAGGTAAGCCTGCGTACACAGTCTCAATCGATAAAAAAGCCTGCGACGTTCGCAGGCTTTTTATAATGGAGCTGTGTGAGGTAACCGTTTTCTACGGTGTGTAGTATGTTGCTGCGCCAGGGCCTACTGGTAAACCAAATACGAATACCCATAGGTAGAAGAGCACACTCCAACCTACAATGAAGCAGATTGAGTAAGGTAGCATGGTCGCGATCAGCGTACCGATACCTAAGTTCTTCATGTAACGAGTCGCTACGGCAAGAATCAAACCAAAGTAGCTCATCATTGGAGTAATGATGTTTGTCGTCGAGTCACCAATTCGGTAAGCAGCCTGAATCGTTTCCGGTGCATAACCAACAAGCATCAACATAGGAACAAAAATCGGAGCCGTTACTGCCCACTGTGCCGATGCCGAACCAATCATTAGGTTGATAAAGCCACACATCAGGATGAAGGCAAAGAACAACATTGGACCAGTTAAGCCAATTTCTTGCAGGAAGCTAGCGCCAGCAACCGCGAATACCTGACCGAAGTTAGTCCATTTAAAGAAAGCAACGAACTGAGCCGCAAAGAAAACTAATACAATGTACATGCCCATAGAAGACATAGATTTCGCCATTGCATCAATTACATCGCGATCCGTCTTCATCGTGCCAACAACTTTACCAAACACAAAGCCTGGAATAGCAAAGAACACAAAGATGAATGCCACGATACTTTTCAGGAATGGTGAACCTGCAATTGTACCTGCATCAGAACGTAGAATGCCGTCTTCTGGAACAACCGTCCAAGCAAGCAGCGCTGAAACAACCAGTACAGCAACACCTGCTAGTTTTAGGCCTTTCTTCTCAATGTCTGTTAAGCCACCCATTTTGTCGTTCGACAAATCTTCTGAGGCTTCTTCTTCACTGTATTTGCCAAGCTTTGGCTCAACAATTTTTTCAGTAACAAACGCACCTGTGATTGCAATGAAGAATGTCGACACAAACATGAAGTACCAGTTAACTTCTGGACCAACAGTGTAAGTTGGGTCAATCATTTGCGCCGCCGTTTCAGTAATGCCTGACAACAGCGGGTCAACCGTACCAATAAGTAGGTTTGCTGAGTAACCACCAGATACACCAGCGAACGCCGCAGCAAGACCGGCAAGTGGATGACGACCTAAAGAATGGAACAGCATTGCAGCCAGTGGAATAAGTACCACATAGCCAAGCTCTGATGCCGTATTTGAAATGATACCCGCGAAAACGACCGTCACTGTTACCATGCGTTGAGATGCACCCATGACTAAGCCACGCATTGCTGCAGATAGCAAGCCTGAGTATTCAGCAATAGCAACACCCAACATCGCAACCAATACCGTACCCAAAGGTGCAAAGCCGACAAAGTTTTTCACTAGATTGGTAACGATTAGTTCAAGGCCATCAGCGTTAAGCAAGCTAACGACATGAATCATGCCATCCGCGGCACGACCTTTTGCACCCTCAGGACGAGGATCAACTACGGAAACTTCGAAGTATCCTGCAATACCCGACATCACCAGAATGGCTAAACAGAAAATGGCAAATAGTGTGATCGGGTGGGGTAATAAGTTCCCCAAATATTCGACAGTATCCAAAAAGCGCGTAAACAGCGGCTTCTTAGGCGAGTTTTGTTTAATTGAATCAGATGAACTCATCTGTTCCCTCCTTGTTTTTATTCCTATGCAAATGTGACAAAAATGTCAAAAAGCGTGCGAAGGGTACTTGAGTAGAAGGTCAAATAAAAGCCCTAAATGTTACAAACTGTGACGAACAGAGGCATTTATAACCAACATTGAATAAAAATGTAGATATTTCATCCATGTAAGATAATTAACTCAACATTATCAATTAAACAAAACCATAAGTTAGATATATGCAGGCTGATTACTTTTGCACAGCTTTGAATCTCGGGTTCGTTTTACAAATGACATAAAGACGCCCTCTCCGTTTTACAATCTGACAATCCGGATGACGACTTTTTGCACTTTTTAATGATTTTACTACCTTCATGATTTATTCCTTTTCGCTCTTAAATTGACCAAAACGACGGTTGAAGTTCGCAATGCGACCTTCGGTTTGTACAACGCGCTGTTTACCGGTGTAGTACGGGTGAGAAGCTGACGACACATCTAACGTAAAGTAAGGGTAAGTTTTGCCATCTTTCCATTCGATGGTTCTCTCCGTTTTCAACGTAGAACCAACGACAAAGTACTTATCTACACTGGTGTCGTGGAACACCACAGGACGATATTCAGGGTGGATTCCTGGTTTCATAATACTTTTCCTTTTAATTAAATTGTTATGTTATAACATTTTAATTAATAATCATTATCAACAAGAAAAGCAAGAGAAATTTGTGATACTTTTCATCTCAATGAATTCTTAAAGATGTCCACCATGTATTCCATCGAACCCATCGGCGTCATTGAGACACCGTACAAAGAAAAGTTTGCAGTTCCGCGCCAACCACGCTTAGTACCAGAGGCTAAAGCACGCGTAAAACTGTTAGGTGCAGCAAATAGCCCTGAAGCAGTGCGTGGGCTAGAACAGTTCTCTCACGTTTGGTTGTTGTTTCTATTTGATCAGAATCTGGAAGCTGGTTGGAAACCAACTGTACGTCCGCCACGATTAGGCGGCAATGAACGAATTGGTGTCTTTGCCTCGCGCTCGACTTTCCGTCCAAACGGAATCGGAATGTCAGCCGTTGAAGTGAAAGGAGTCACTAAGCAAGGCGATCAAATCTATCTTGATTTAGGCAGTGTAGATCTCGTGGATGGGACACCGATTGTGGATATTAAGCCTTATATTCCCTATTCGGATTCTATTTCGGAAGCACAAGGCGGATACGCAGACCAAGAACCAGAAAAGTCACAAGTCACCTTTTCTGCTCAAGCATTAGCAACGATAGAAAATCGATCCGATACTGACTATGTAAGATCAGTCATTGAACAAGTTCTGGCACAAGATCCTCGCCCTGCATATAAGAAAAACAAGCCGGACGACAAAGAATATGCGGTAAATTTGTTCGACTTGAACGTAAAGTTCACAGCAACAAGCAACTTAATAACGGTTACCGCTATTGAAAGCTTTTGACAAACGCAATTGGCTGATATTATAGACGGCTAACAAATTTCCCTTTAGGGAACTCCCATACTCCTGCTTATTCAAGCTTGAGTATCTAACTTAAATAAACGGATAAATTTAATGCGTACCAGTAATTATCTTCTTTCTACTCTGAAGGAGACTCCAAACGACGCAGAAGTAGTGAGCCACCAGCTCATGCTACGTGCAGGTATGATCCGTAAGCTGGCTTCAGGTTTATACACCTGGCTACCTACTGGTCTACGTGTACTGCGTAAAGTCGAAAACATCGTTCGTCAAGAAATCGACAATGCAGGCGCAGTCGAAACTTTGATGCCCGTTGTTCAGCCGTTTGAACTATGGGAAGAGACAGGCCGCAGCGAAAAGATGGGCCCTGAGCTACTTCGCTTTACTGACCGTCATGTTCGTCCGTTTGTACTTAGCCCAACCGCTGAAGAAGTGATCACTAGCCTTGTTCGCAATGAAGTGAGCTCTTACAAACAGCTTCCGCTAAACCTGTACCAAATCCAAACCAAATTCCGTGACGAACGTCGTCCACGCTTCGGTGTAATGCGTTCACGTGAATTCTCAATGATGGATGCGTACAGCTTTGACATTGATAAAGACGGCCTACAAAAGTCATACGACGCAATGCACGATGCTTACTGTAAAGCATTCGATCGCATGGGTCTGGATTACCGTCCTGTACTTGCAGATAGCGGTGCTATCGGTGGTAGCGGCTCTCAAGAGTTCCACGTACTGGCTGAAAGCGGCGAGGATATCATCGCATTTTCTAGCGAGTCAGATTACGCGGCAAACATTGAAAAAGCAGAAGCACTAGCTCCAGCCTCTGAGGCTGCGGCACCAACACAAGAAATGACGTTGGTTGATACGCCAAACGCGAAAACAATCGCTGAATTGGTTGAGCAGTTCGAACTACCAATTGAAAAAACAGTGAAAACACTGTTTGTGAAAGCATCTGACGAAGTTGATGCGCCAATCATCGCGCTTATTATTCGTGGTGATCATGAACTGAACGAAGTGAAAGCAGAAAACCTTCCTCAGGTTGCAGCTCCACTGGAAATGGCATCTGAAGAAGAAATTCGTGCGCTTATCGGTGCAGGCCCAGGTTCACTTGGCCCTGTTGGCCTTAAACTGCCGTTCATTGTTGACCGCAGCGTTGCGGTAATGAGCGACTTCGGTGCGGGCGCGAACATCGATGGTAAACACTACTTCGGTATTAACTGGAGTCGTGATGTAGAGCTTGGCCAAGTTGAAGACCTACGTAACGTTGTGGAAGGTGACCCAAGCCCATGTGGCAAGGGCATTATCCAGCTTAAGCGTGGTATCGAAGTTGGCCATATCTTCCAACTAGGTAACGCTTACTCCGCAGCGATGAACTGTGGTGTACTGGGTCCTGATGGTAAGAACGTCATCCTAGAAATGGGTTGTTACGGTATCGGTATCACTCGCGTAGTAGCGGCTGCTATTGAACAAAACCACGACAAATACGGCATCATCTGGCCAGATGCAATCGCACCATTCCAGGTAGCGATCGTTCCAATGAACATGCACAAGTCAGAAGAAGTGAAAGAAGCCGCTGAGAAATTGTACGCTGAGCTAACGGCAATGGGCATCGAAGTGCTATTTGACGACCGAAAAGAACGCCCAGGCGTAATGTTCTCTGACATGGAGCTTATTGGTGTACCGCATACCATTATTATCGGTGACCGCTCAATGAAAGAAGGCAACTTCGAATACAAGAACCGTGCTACTGGTGAGAAAACAGCAGTCGCAATGACTGACATTGTTGAGCACGTAAAAGCTCAACTAAAGTAAGCACTCGACGAGTTCGCATTTGAAGTAGTTTCAAATAGTTAAAAAGGGTTGGCTTCGGTCAGCCCTTTTTATTACAGCTCAACGCCCTCCCTCGACCTTTTTCGAACTATTCACTTTGTTAATCTTTGGTTCAGCTTCTTGCTATTAAACTGATTTCATCATCTAAAGGAGGTCAGTTATGGATTTAAAAAGTCTTCTAAACCAAGCACTCAAATCAGACTTACTTAAGCAAGGTGCAGATGCATTGGGCAAACAAACCAACAACATCAAATCCTCATCAAATTCAAGTAGCCTAAAAACGCTAGGAGCAGGTGCTGTAGGCGGAGGCCTCATCGGTATGCTGATGGGCTCAAAGAAAAGTAAAAAAATGACTAAAAAAGTAGGGTCAAGCGCATTAAAAGTCGGTGGCGCAGCTGCGCTTGGAGCCTTGGCCTACAAAGTGTATAACGACTGGCAAGCCAAGCAATCCGGTCAAGGTGTTCAAGAAACCTTTGACCCCGATGACAGTAAACACAGTGTCTTAATTTTAAAAGCAATGATTGGAGCTGCAAAAGCTGATGGTCACGTTGATGAAGAGGAAATGGCTCGCATTGAACAAGCTCTCGCGGATATGGGCGCAGATGAGCACGTTCGTCACCTCGTTCAGCAAGAGTTAAACAAACCGCTTGATCCTGCTGAAATTGCTAATCAGGCGACCTCTCCTCAACAAGCGTCAGAAATTTACCTGGCGTCTTTGATCGTCGCTGATGAACAAAACTTTATGGAAAAAGCGTATCTGCAAGAACTAGCAAAACAACTTCAACTTTCACCAGAAGTCACCCAGCAGTTAGAAGCACAAATGCAGTGATTAAATCTCGCTCAAGCAAACCTTCAACTTGAGCCAAAACAACTCTGTACTTTGAGTTTCAAATCCGCTGTGTGTATATTGAGATAAGTTATCATTTAGTGGAAAGAAAACATGCAAGTATACGGCTGTTGTGAACTGGTTCGTGAGCTTTATGCTCAGATTGGTAGTGGCGATCAAGCTTATATTCCCCAAGCAATTTCATGTGCAGTTAAAGCACTGAACGATGTTGCAGCGGATGAGTCCCTGCCTAAAGAAGTGCGTGAAAAAGCGGCATTTGCTGCGGCAAACCTACTGATTTCAGATTTTGAGGATAAGTCATGAATCTAACGAACTTTGAATCCATGGATCCTGTCATGCTGATGAGCATTGTGAATATGAAGCTACGCGACGACTTCGGTGGTGACTTAGATAAACTGGTAGCTTTCTTCGATATCGAACGCACAGCACTGGAGACAAAACTGGCTTCTGCTGGTTTTGACTTTCTTCCAGAAGCAGGACAATTCCGTTAATCAACACCATTCTTGGCGGATAACCGAAACGAGAATAACCAATATGAAAAAGGGCTTGATGAGTTACCATCAAGCCCTTTTCTTTTATTCGATAGGCGTCTCGGTTAGCCAAATGAAGCCCAGATGACTGTCGCCACAAGAATTGGGCATACAAACTTCACATACGCAGGCCATAACTTACCAAACCAACCTTGCGTAAACTCCGGGCAACCTTGCTCAAGCTCTTTGATTTTTGAGTTGCGATTCCATACCCAACCACCAAATAAGCAGAATAAGAGCGCAGCGGTTGGTTGTAGATACTGAGTAGCAACCGTCGCGACCATACCAAACAGAGCGCCAAAGTTATAAACAATCATCACACTGAACAAGGCAATGAGACCACCTAAAACCCAGCTCGTTGCGCTACGCTTGGTGTTGAAACGCTCACTCACTAAAGCCACTGGACACTCTAACATTGAAATGGAGGACGTTAGCGCCGCAATCGTCAGCAATAAGAAGAACACAATAGAGAACAATTGACCAAGCAAACCTAAGCTATCAAACATCAATGGCAATACCGTAAACACTAACGTATCAGAGCTTAATAGAGAGCCATCTTCTGCATAGATCTGAACGCCCTTTTGCATAGCCACAAACATCGCTGGCATCACCACTAATCCTGCAATGAAAGCAACGGCAGTATCTACCATGGTCACGTTCATCGCCATCTTTGGTAGGTTCTCTTTCTTACTCAAGTAAGAGCCATAAATCAGCATTGAACAGCCACCGATCGTAAGCGAGAAGAAGCCCTGTCCCATTGCAGCAAGAATCAACTTGCGGTCCCATACCTTTTCAAAATCCGGCACTAGGTAATGTTTCAGACCTTCCATCGCACCGTTTTGCGTCATGATGTAAGCAAATAGTAGAGCAAACAGAACAAACAATGCTGGCATCAAACGTGTGGACCACTTTTCAATACCTTGTTTTACGCCACCTTGTACGATGAGAATCGTCAGTACATAAAAAGTAATGGTTCCGAACAAGTTACGTTCAACACTAAAGCCCTTTAGCCATTGAGTTGCAGCTTCTAACCCCATTAGATCTGTGATTGCACCCAGTAAAAAGCAGATCAACCAACCACCAACAATTGAATAAAACGCTAAGACAGCGCTTGGTACGCTTAAACCAATCCAACCCACAATGCCGCCGAGTTTTTTACCGGTAGGGTTATCTGTGATTGCACGCATACTGTCTACAGGGTTGGCTTGACCATGGCGACCAATCGCCATTTCAACCACCAGCATCGGAAATGCGACGATAAGAATCATCACCAAATAAACTAATAGGAAAGCACCGCCACCATTACTGGCTGCTTGAGTTGGGAAGCCCCAAATATTGCCAAGGCCAACTGCGGCACCTGCGGCAGCTAAGATGAACCCGAGACGAGAGCCAAAATGCTCGCGAGGCTGAGAAGAGGTTTGCTGTGTCATACTACTCACACAAAAATATCATTGAACTAGCTAACTAGTACACTATAGCAATATTCACTATTCAACAAGAGTACCTCGGTTAAATCCTCGACAGTTGAAATAATTTATAGTCATTCAGCTTGTAAATTTTAACGTACATCTCATATTCATCGCTCAAAAGCCTCGTGACTGTTGCTCGTTTTACGTGGCTGAATTTTACCAATCCTTCTGCCGTGAAGTGAGCCGAAAAATAATGAGCTCTGGTGTAAGGGACGAACTGTTCCTCGTGATACTGTGTCGAAAAGCAGAATATTGTGCTTCGCTTTTTCCCCCTAATGTCTATTTATCAGCTAGTTATTACTCTGTTCTCATTTATACCCATGATTCAAGGAGAGGAAAATGAAGGTCACCCTACTTCACGGAGCGATGGTTGTAGCACTCAGCGCCAGCTACCAAGCTCAAGCCTATAACTGTCAAAGTCTACCCGACTGGGACAGCACTGCGACTTATACATCGGGCGCTTTAGTAAAAACGCAAGGAGCCGCTTATGAGGCTGCATATTGGACGCAAGGCAATGATCCCGTGACCAACTCAGGATCTTGGGAAGCATGGAAAGCGTTAGGGCAATGTGATGGTGGAAGCAACAATTTATCACCAACGGTGTCGTTCTCCTCTCCAATAAACAACGCACAAATTCCCGAAGGCAGTGCGATCACTTTGTTAGCCAACGCGGCAGACGAAGATGGCCAAATCACACAAGTTGAGTTTGTCGCAAGCAACCAAACGGTTGCTGTGGTAACTCAAGCACCATTCGAAGCTTCTTGGACAGCTATTGAAGGGATCTCGCAATTGACCGCAATTGCGACCGATAATGAGGGAGCTGTTAGCACCACGACGATTTCTATCCAAGTTCAACCACAAGTCGAATTACCACCACCAAGCATTTCATTGACCAGCCCAGTAGGCACAGAAGTGCTTAATGCAGGTGATAGCCTAACCGTAGCCGCTCAAGCTGACGATATTGATGGTGTGGTCACACAAGTTGAGTTCTTCGTAAACAATCAATCTGTCGCCATTGATACTAGTGCACCTTACGAATATCAATGGACCGCGAGTTCAGGTACATACTCGTTCAAAGCACAAGCGACTGATGATACAAACCTCGCAACGATGAGCCAAGAAGTAGCGCTGGTTATTAGTAATTCAGAAACCGGAACGGGCGGATGTGCAGATGCAGTACCTTATGTGGCAGGCACAAGTTATCAAGCTGGCGACCTGGTTTCTCACTTCAACCAAAAATATCGTTGTGATGTTGCTGGTTGGTGCTCCTCGGATGCGACATGGGCTTACGAGCCTGGTGAAGGGCTATACTGGCAAGATGCTTGGAGTGGCCTAGGTGCTTGTTCGACACCACCGCAAGTTACCATTACGGCACCAACGGATGGACAAGTCGTGCTCGCTGGCAGCAATAACGAAATCACGGCAAACGCAAGCGATGCTGATGGCACAGTCACACAAGTTGAGTTTTTTGCGAACAACACCAGCTTAGGGGTCACCACTCAAGCGCCATATTCCGTTACTTGGAACGCCACACTTATTGGCGCTAACCAGCTTAAAGCTGTCGCAACCGATAATGATAACAACACGTCAGAGTCCCTGGTTGGTGTGGAAGTCAGCGATAAAGATTTGGTCGTCTCTCTGACTTCACCAAGCAGCGGTCAGACCGCCGGATTAGGCAAAAGCCTCGCATTAAGCGCCGATGCAACGTCTTTAACTTCAGGCATTAAACACGTTGATTTCATGATCAACGGCTCTATTGTTGCAACCGATACCACGGCACCTTACACAGCCAACTGGACACCAACTGCACTTGGTAATTTTACAGTTAGCGCCCAAGCTGTGGATTTGTCAGGAAGCAATGCATTGTCTGACGCCGCAGCAATAACGGTGGTTGAGCAAATAGATAAACGCCATAAACTCATCGGTTACTGGCACAATTTTGTAAATGGAGCGGGCTGTCCAATTCGTCTAGCGGATATGGCAGATGCTTGGGATGTGATTGATATTGCCTTTGCTGAAAATGATCGCAACAGTGATGGCACCGTGCACTTTAATCTATATTCAGGCGATATTTACAGCGATTGTCCAGCACTCGATCCAACACAATTCAAGCAGGACATGGCAGCGCTTCAAGCTAAAGGTAAGAAGTTTGTTCTCTCTCTTGGCGGCGCAGAAGGCACGATTACGCTGAATACCGACCAAGATGAAGCCAACTTTGTCTCTAGCCTAACAGGTCTTATCGCTGAGTGGGGCTTTGATGGTCTAGATGTGGATTTAGAGAGTGGTTCTAACTTAGTTCATGGCTCGCAAATTCAAGCTCGCCTTGGTCGTGCTTTGCTTCAAATAGAGCAAAACATGGGTGGCGATATGTACCTAACCATGGCGCCTGAGCACCCTTATGTTCAAGGCGGCTATGTGGCTTACAGCGGTATTTGGGGAGCTTACATTCCTGTGATAAACGAGACACGCAGCACGCTCGACTTGCTTCACGTCCAGTTATATAACAACGGCGGTTTGCCAAACCCATACCTGCCAGGCAGTGCACCAGAAGGCTCTGTGGATATGATGGTAGCGCAATCTAAAATGCTTATCGAAGGTTTTGAGTTGGCCGACGGCACTCAATTTGCACCATTGCGCGATGATCAAGTCGCAATCGGTTTACCTTCAGGTCCTAGCTCGGCAAATTCAGGGCAGGCTCCAACACAGAATATTATCAACGCACTAGATTGTTTAACCAAAGGCACTTCATGTGGCACCGTTAAACCAGCGTACCATTACCCGAATTATGCAGGGGTAATGACATGGTCTATCAACTGGGATCAGCATGATGGCTTTAACTTCTCAAAACCTGTCGGCGATAAACTCACCGAGATGAATACGCAATAAGCTATCAAAGAACAAGCGAGTAAAACGCAAATATCGTCTTGTTTCCATTACTTATTCAAGTATGTAAAAACGAAAAGAGAGCACAATCGTGCTCTCTTTCTTTATCTCATTGAGTTTTTTACTTTTTAATGAGTAATTAAATCGTAAATACTCGGTAATCTTTTAGCTCAGGGATTTTCTTCAACAGGTCGTCTTCTTGCCCTGCCATGTCATCCAGCGAATCGCACAAGTCTTCTGCTTGTTGTTCTACCTCTTTCGAATGCTCGGCTAAACGCTCTTCTACTTTCGCGCTGAGCTCAGCCATACTCTCTGATAATGCAGTGAGGTTTATTCCTCCCTCTTCCTTCATTTTTTTCGATAAAGCATCCAACGAACTGGCTAAAAACTCTTTATTGAAGATCTCTTGTGCTTTTGCAAAGTCTTCAGTCCACCCTTGTGTCATAGACTCAAAACTCTCCGCCGGCAGGATGAAATCACCATCTTTGTAGTAACGTGATTCAACATCAGCGAAAAAGTCCTTTACTGCGACTTTTACATTATCAAACGCACCAGGTGCATCGAGGCTTTCCGCAACATCATCAATAATATCATTCGCAAGCGCTAAACCATCACTCGCCAATTGCTTTGCTTGTGGAATATACGCGTTCATTTTTTCGCGATAGTCTTCAATTGCCGCTTTCTGGTCAGAATTGAGTTCAATTAGCTCACCTTTGATGAAAAGGTTGTTATCCTCATCCACGACAGCTTTATCACCTGTCGTTTGGCGAATTTCCAAGCTTTGCCCATCCATACGGACTTCATTATTGATGTCCACACGACACTGCGCTGCATAACCAGTAGCACTGACCATCAGCAATGAGAGTGTAAAAAGCTTTTTCATGTCATTCTCTTTTATTTAACATTACTCGTGTTAAACATAACACTGAGTGATACATGAGATGTCAGCAAACCGTCACGACTTCGTAACAAGTTGTTTTTTCTCCTATTTTCACATCAATCTCATCGCCTTCTTCTTTCCCGAATAACGCTCGACCAAGAGGAGATTTTGCTGTTAAGACAAAGACTTCCTGAGCCTGATATTTAACAGTCAGACCACCAGAGCAAGGGCCTACAAAGAAGTGCTTTTCAAGCAAATTCTCATCTGCGAGAACAACGTAAGCACCAACACCAACAGGCGCATTCTTAAAGTTGCGAGTCACTAAAGAACGATATTGACGCAATTCCTCTTCACTATCTTGAATTCGCATGGCTTGTCCATGAGCAAGATACGCGGCTTCAAGTGCCAATGTATCGTACTTGTGCTCGGGAACAGTTTCTTCATCTGTCGCGGCATCGATAGCTCGCTGAGCCGATGCATGGGCAACTTGAAGTTTTTCTTCCAGATGTTGGATGATAATTGGGACTAAGTCAGCTTTGTTCATACTTTTAGGACGCGCGTTTAGTATTCGGGGTGTGTTAATGTAGCCAAGTTTACCATCAAAGAAAGGTTTCCCTATTATGCAAAGTGACTCGCTGCATCAAACACTTCAATCTGTATTTGGTTTTGACTCATTACGCCAAGGTCAGCAACCCGTTATTGAAGCCGTTATGAATGGTTACTCTGCTGCGGCAATCTTTCCTACAGGCTCGGGGAAGTCACTCTGTTATCAACTACCTGCAACCATATTACCCAACCTTACGTTGGTGATCTCTCCGTTGTTGGCGTTAATGAAGGATCAACTGAGCTTTTTACAAAGTAAAGGAATCGCGGCCGCTTCTATCGATAGCAGTCAAAGTAGAGAAGAAGCACAAAAGGTCATGGCTGGCGTGAAGAATGGACAAATCAAAATCTTGATGATTTCTGTTGAGCGGCTAAAAAACGAGCGTTTTCGTGAATTCATTCGCCAAGTACCGATTTCTTTGATGGTCATTGATGAAGCGCACTGTATTTCCGAATGGGGGCATAACTTTCGTCCAGATTATCTCAAACTACCGCAATATCAACGTGAACTGAACATCCCACAGTCTTTACTTCTCACCGCAACGGCAACGCCTGCAGTTATTGAAGACATGCAAAAAAAGTTCGATATTGCCAGTGAACATATTACCGTTACAGGCTTCTACCGCCCCAATCTGGATATATCGGTGATCCCGTGTGAGGAAACAAAGAAACAAGAACAGCTCAGTGAGATCATCGCCTCTTCACCTAAGCTTCCGACCATCATATACGTGACGCAACAGCAAACAGCAGAACGAGTAGCAAAGTCATTAATCCATATTGGCATTAACGCTCACGCATACCACGCTGGCATGAAAAGCGACGTTCGTGCACAAATCCAACAGCAGTTCATGGATGGCCAAATTGACTGTATTGTTGCAACGATTGCATTTGGTATGGGGGTCGATAAATCTGATATTCGACGCGTCATTCACTTCGACTTACCCAAATCAATCGAGAACTACGCACAAGAGATTGGACGTGCAGGCAGGGACGGGCAACGCTCTGAGTGCATTCTGCTAGGCAATACGTCCGGCTTAACGGTGTTGGAGAATTTTGTCTATGGTGACACACCAGAATTTGCGTCAATTAACTATGTAGTCGAGCAAGCGAAAGAACATGCTCCACAATGGGAGGTAGTGCCACTGCGTTTGTCGCGTGAAAGTAATATCCGCCAATTGCCACTCAAAACCTTGTTGGTTTATTTGGAGCTACATAACGTCATTGAAGCAAAGTACAGTTACTTTGCAGAATATCGGTTTAAGTTTTTGCACGATCAGCAATTTATTGTGAATCAATTTCAAGGCGAGCGACGTCAATTTGTGGAGGCTATTTTTTCCTGCTCACAAAAAGCCAAAGTGTGGTGCCAAGTTGATCTAGAAGCGCTATGGATGAACTATCAATCGGAACGCAGCCGAGTTGTCGCAGCGCTCGACTATTTTCACCAGAACGGCTGGATAGAACTAGAGAGCAAACAACTGACGGACGTGTACTCAGTTATGCCAACCAAACAGAGCTCGGATGTTTTAATCCAACAACTGTCTGAACTGTTCCAATCCAAAGAAAGCAAAGATATCGAAAGAATCCACACCATGCTGCACTTGTTCCAGTCCGAGCACTGTTTGAGCTCACAATTGGCGAACTACTTTGCGGATCACGATGCACCAAAGCAATGTGGTCACTGCTCCGTGTGTCGTGGTCACGTCGCCACATTCACAGCACCAGAACCTGAAGATATTGAACAATCTCAAGTATCGATATGGGCGCAGGAGTTTATTCAGCTTTCCCCATCGGCCATCAGTAATGATGCCGTTGCTCGCTTCTTGTGCGGAATCAGCACTCCTTTGATTAGCCAGCTAAAAGCCTCAAAGCTAGCAGGTTATGGTGCAATGGCAAACGTAAGTTTTGAGCAGGTATTAACGCAGGTAGAAACGGTAAGGGCCTAAAAAAAGCTCAATTGACGCGCTTGGTCTTCGGGCTTGAGCATCACGTTTAAGCCTAAAAGGCGAATTTCCCGTCCATTTTGGCGTTTAAGAATATCTCTTAGCAAGATCTTGAAGTCCTCAAGCTCTAATTGCGGATGGATGTGCTCAATTGTTGTCAGTTGAAAATCGGCAAATTTGACTTTAATACCTTGTTTAATAATCGACTTATCTGGGCTTGCACGCTCTAAACGTTTCTCGAGTTCAGGATAAAGTTTCTCCTCAATCACTTGCCAACATTCACCATAGGTTGCGATGTTCTGGCTGAATGTCCTTTCCACACCGACGGACTTTCTCTCGCGCTCAACAACGACTTCTCGATTATCAATTCCATGGCTTCGCTGCCATAAGGAGGCACCCTGACGACCAAACTGCCTCAACAACTCTCGATAGTCACTGTTTTTAATGTCCTCACATCGATAAAAACCGGCTTGGTGGAGCTTCTCAAGACTCACCTTCCCCACGCCAGGAATATTCTCTAACGGAAGACTATCGATAACCTCTTGGACTTTCTCTGGCGGAATCACAAACTGACCGTTGGGCTTGTTCATGTCTGACGCGACCTTGGCAAGAAACTTAATCGGAGCAATGCCCGCCGATGCCGTCAACCCAAGTTCACTCCAGATATCACGGCGAATTGACTCTGCGATCAACGTTGCGGAGCCACGGCAAGCTGTCGAGTCCGTGACATCGAGGTATGCTTCATCCAATGAGAGAGGTTCAATGATAGGCGTATAACGCTCAAAAATAGCACGAATCTGCTGAGAGACTTGCTTATATACATGCATTCTACCGGGCACAACCAACAAATGAGGACAGAGTTGCAGCGCGCGCGCCGTTGACATTGCACTGCGAACACCATATTTACGCGCATCATAATTACAGGTGCTAATCACTCCACGCTGCTTTTCATGTCCGCCAACAGCGAGTGCAATGCCACGGTAACTGGGGTTATCTCTCATCTCTACGGCAGCATAAAAACAATCCATATCGACATGAATAATTTTTCTAATTCGATCTGACATAGCCATCAAAGCACTGTTCAAAAAAACAGTATAAATCAAATCTACCTGAAGAGAAATGGGCGTGTTTAAACGAACGTCAATCTCGAAGCATTACGTCCAATTGATCGACCAATTCGGCCCAATCTGCATCTTCTTCGATGGCTTGTTTTAGAAAGTTCGCCTGTGACATCGTCCAAAAGCTAGCTTCATGTAAAGGCGCAGAATCTCTTTTGTGTCGATGTTGATTAATAAAATCTTTCATTTCTTGAGGAGAGCTACCGAGGCCCAGTTGTTGAAATAGCTCAGCCATACCATGTTGATGCATTTCCATACTACTTTCTCCCTACGTTAGCTAAACATAATTATATAACTAAGACAGGAATAATGATGTGATGTTAACGGATGCGTGTCAAACATTTGAGTAGTTGTTCTACTTTTGGTTGACATGTGTTTTTTGATGGCGATAAGTTTAATTTTAGTTATCATTGATTTTAAACAATTAATTTTGGGGACTGCGCTTGAGTAATAAGATTCTGGTTGTTGAAGATAGTCGTGCATTTAAAAACTTTCTTTGCCAAACAATAAGCCAAGCTGGTTATGAGGTCATCGCAGCGGAAAGCTACGCGGAGGCAAAGAACTTGTTATCTTCAGCACAGGACCTCTTCTGTGCGGTTTTAGACTATTGTTTACCGGATGCTCAAGATGGCGAGATTATTGATCTCGTTTTGGAACATGGTCATCGTGTCATTGTTTTAACGGCTCGATTTCAAGAAGACACTCGCGAAAAGATGCTTGCAAAAGGTGTCCTCGACTATATTTTGAAAGACAACATGGCGTCCGTTTCCTATCTATTACCACTCCTCAAGCGACTAACCAACAATCAACAACACAAATGCTTAGTCGTTGATGATTCTCACACCGTAAGAAGACACATCGCCCAACTTTTGGAACATCAATATATTCAAACGTTGGAAGCTGACAATGGGCAAAAAGCCCTAGAGCTTGTCGAGCAAAATCCAGATATCACTCTCGTTTTAACCGACCATGACATGCCCGTTAAAGATGGCATTACTATGGTGCGTGAATTACGTCGGAAGTGGGATAAAAATCAATTAGCCATTCTCGGCTTGTCGGGTAGTAACTCTAAGACCATGACGGCTAGGTTTCTAAAAGCAGGGGCCAATGACTTTTTATACAAGCCATTTAATCAAGAAGAATTTTTTTGCCGTATTCACCAACTGTTAGATATCAAAGACGCAACATCTGAACTGTTTAAAATGGCAAATCAAGATGCGCTAACGGGCTTATGGAACCGCCGCTTTCTGTTTGAGCAGCCCCATGTAGAAAACGCTCAAAGAAACATCGCGATGCTTGATATCGATTTCTTTAAGCAAGTAAATGATACACACGGACATGAGGGCGGCGATGCAGTGCTAGTCATGATAGCGAATATTCTAAAAATCTATTTTCCAAATGATATTGTCGCTAGGCTTGGTGGCGAGGAGTTTTGTATTCAAGCCAGTGGCGACTATGACGGCTTTCTAACACGCTTAGAACAAATGCGACAGCGCATAGAAAAAACGCCAATAACTTATTTGGACAAAAACATTCTTGTGACCGCGAGTATTGGTGTAAGCAACATCGTGGGGGAGCTAGAACAACAAATAAAAGCGGCGGATGAGCGACTTTACATGGCCAAAGAGAACGGACGTAACCAAATCATTGCTTCGTCCTAATGATTATCGATGTAGTCTTGCTCTTTAACATGAGAGAAAGAAACAACAAAACACGGTATTAGGCTCTTTCTCGGATATCTGAGTTTTGGTTAGCTGCCTAAAAATAAAGCTCAGCAGAACGCTGAGCTTTATCACTTTCTTAGTACGATTAACCAATACTAAGCAATTCTATCTTTTTCCCACGCCGCCAATTTCTCAGCACGCGCAGCCTCGCGCGCTTCACGTTTTTTACGCGCATCGCAGGGTTCTGGACAATTACACACTTTTTCGATGCCAACTGCCCCTAGGCCACCGCAGCTACCTTTCACGACTTTCTTTTGGAAAATGTATCCGACAGCCATTGCAGTGATTACCGCGACAAACACAGCAAAGGTAATTAGAAATGTATTCATAAAAACATGCTCACTTCTGTTGTTATTTCTTCATGAATGGCTTGTATGCTTCCGAAGCCAACTCTTTAAAACCATCTTCCGTTTTCACAATCATGAAAACAGGAATATTATTTTCGTTCGCAATTGCCATGCCTTTGTCTTCACCTAGCACCATAAGACCAGTTGCAAGACCATCAGCAGTCATCGACGATTTATCTAATACCGTTACAGACACCACTTTATGATGAATTGGTTTGCCTGTTCGTGGATTAATAATATGAGAGTATCTCACACCATTACTCTCAAAGTAATTACGATAGTCACCACTTGTTGCAATTGCCATGTCGCCTGGTTCAATAATTTCTTGAATTGAACGTTCATCAACGGTCGGTTTTTCAATTGCGATACGCCAAGGCACACCTTCACGATTGACACCTTTGAGACGCATTTCACCGCCAACTTCGACCATAAAGTTCTGTACCCCTTCAGATTGAAGGTAGTCAGCAACCACGTCAACCCCCCAACCTTTCGCAATCGTCGATAGGTCGACGTACAAGTTAGGAAGATCTTTGGACAGTGTATTACCATCAACAGATAGGTGGTGAATACCGGTATTTGCTTTGCGAGCAGCGAGTTCTTCATCGGTTGGAACTACATCTGGACGAGCTTCTGGACCAAACCCCCACAGGTTAACTAGAGGGCCGACCGTCACATCCAATGCACCTAAAGTAAGACCGTTAAGGCGAATTGCTTCTTTCACTACCGTCGCAGTTTGTGTCGAAACTGTAAATGGCTCGCTCGTTTGATGCTGATTAAAACGACTTAACTCTGAGTCGTCACGATAGGTCGACATTTGGTCATTAACCTCTTCCAATAAGCGATCAATTTCTGTCTGCATCGCTTTTGGCGTTGGAATACCATCTTGCTCGATATACTTGATGTTGTAAGAAGTCCCCATGGTAGGGCCACTTAAATGAATTTGATCTGCAGGCTGCTCACAGCCAGCCAAAATCAATAGAGAAGCGAATGCAACAAGCCACTTTTTCACTTGTTAACTCCCAATGTTGTTGAATTGATATGGGAAATAGGACCAATCATTTCAATCCGATTACCTATATCAACTGTTGAATATCAGTTTTATGTCTATAAAAAATAATGGCTAGCTCTTGGAGAGCTAGCCATAGATTCAATCACTTGGAGGAATTAACCACCGAAGTCATCTAGTAGGATGTTTTCATCCTCTACACCTAGATCTTTCAGCATGCCGATTACAGCAGCGTTCATCATAGGTGGACCACACATGTAGTATTCACAGTCTTCTGGCGCTTCGTGATCACGTAGGTAGTTCTCGTAAAGAACGTTGTGAATAAAGCCAGTGTAACCATCCCAGTTATCTTCTGGAAGTGGATCAGACAGTGCACAGTGCCATACGAAGTTGTCATTCTCAGCTTGTAGCATATCGAAATCTTCTACGTAGAACATTTCACGCTTAGAACGTGCGCCGTACCAGAAAGACATCTTACGCTTAGAGTGCAGACGCTTAAGTTGGTCGAAGATGTGTGAGCGCATTGGAGCCATACCAGCACCACCACCAACGAATACCATTTCTGCATCTGTATCTTTCGCAAAGAACTCACCAAATGGACCAGAAATAGTACACTTGTCGCCTTCTTTTAGAGACCAGATGTACGAAGACATGATGCCTGGTGGTACGTCTGGGTTGTTCGGCGGCGGAGTTGCGATACGAACGTTAAGCATGATGATACCGTGCTCTTCTGGGTAGTTAGCCATAGAGTATGCACGAATGGTCTCTTCATTAACTTTAGACTCGTAACGGAAAAGGTTGAACTTCTCCCAGTCTTCACGGTATTCCTCAGGAATATCGTAGTCTGCGTATTTCACGTGGTGAGCAGGAGCTTCAATCTGGATGTAACCACCAGCACGGAAAGGTACTGATTCGCCATCTGGAATTTGTAGCTTAAGCTCTTTGATGAATGTCGCTTTGTTATCGTTAGAGATAACAGTACATTCCCACTTCTTAACGCCGAAGATTTCTTCAGGAAGCTCGATATCCATGTCAGTTTTCATTGCAACCTGACACGCTAGACGCTCACCTTCACGCGCTTCACCTTTAGTAATATGGTCAAGCTCGGTTGGTAGGATGTCGCCACCACCTGATTTAACTTTTACGCGACACTGACCACATGAGCCACCGCCACCACAAGCAGAAGATACGAATACGCCAGCACCTGCTAGAGCACTCAGTAGCTTACCACCTGGTTGTGTAACGATCGCCAGAGAAGGGTCATCGTTCACAGAAATTGTAATGTCACCTGTTGGTACAAGCTTAGACTTAGCGAAAAGAATCACTAGTACTAGTGCAAGTACGATCAGAGTAAACATCACTACACCAAGAATAATGTCCATTGACTATTCCTTAATTGTTGCGGTTTACCCGACTTACAGTTGAACACCAGAGAAAGACATAAAGCCTAACGCCATAAGACCTACAGTGATAAATGTGATACCAAGACCACGTAGACCTGGAGGTACGTCAGAGTACTTCATCTTCTCACGGATACCTGCAAGAGCAACGATTGCTAGCATCCAGCCCACACCAGAGCCGAAACCGTAAACGATCGATTCAGCAAAGTTGTAGTCACGTTGTACCATGAAAGATACACCACCGAAGATTGCACAGTTTACTGTGATCAGCGGTAGGAAGATGCCTAGCGCGTTGTACAAAGGTGGGAAGAAACGGTCTAGGACCATCTCTAGAATCTGTACAAGTGCTGCAATTACACCGATAAAGGTGATGAAGTTTAGGAAGCTAAGGTCCACGCCCTCAACTAACGCGTTCTCTCTCAGAACTAGGTTGTATACCAGGTTATTCACAGGAACAGCGATAGTCAGAACTACCACAACTGCAACACCTAGGCCGAAAGAGGTCTTAACCTTCTTAGATACGGCAAGAAAAGTACACATACCTAGGAAGAAAGACAGAGCCATGTTTTCGATGAAAATCGATTTAACTAACAGACTAATGTAATGTTCCATGACGTCCTTACTCCTTCGCTTCTACTTGTTCTGGTTTCAGAATACGGATTACCCAGATAAGGAAGCCGATTAGGAAGAATGCTGATGGTGCTAGTAGCATTAGGCCGTTAGGCTGGTACCAACCACCGTTGCTCACTAGAGGTAGAACTTCTAGACCAAATAGTTTGCCTGAGCCAAATAGCTCACGGAAGAAACCTACAGTGATAAGAACGAAGCCGTAACCTAGACCGTTACCAATACCGTCAATAAGAGATGGTACTGGCGCAGACTTCATTGCGAATGCTTCAGCACGACCCATTACGATACAGTTAGTGATAATCAGACCAACGAATACAGATAACTGTTTAGAGATATCGTATAGGTAAGCTTTTAGCACTTGGTCTACCACGATTACTAACGATGCGATGATTGCCATCTGAACGATGATACGCACACTGTTAGGAATGTGGTTACGGATCAATGAAACAGAGAAGTTAGACAACGCAGTTACAAATGTTACCGCTAGTGTCATTACAAAAGCTGTTTCTAGTTTAGTTGTTACTGCAAGAGCAGAACATACACCAAGAACTTGTAGCGCGATTGGGTTGTTATCCAATACTGGCGCTAGAATGCTCTTTTTAACGTTTTGTGCACTAGACATTAGTTAAGTTCTCCGTCACGAACTTTTGCTAGGAAAGGACCAAAGCCCATATCACCTAACCAGAAGTCAAATGTGTGTTGAACACCATTACTAGTGAGCGTTGCTCCTGATAAGCCATCAACACCGTGCTCAGAACCTTGCGGTGCGCCGCCTTTCACGACCTTAATCGCTGGCTGGTGATCTTCATTGTACAATTTCTTGCCAATGAATTGATCGCGCCATGAAGGATTCTCTACTTCACCACCAAGTCCAGGAGTTTCACCTTGCTCGTAGTAAGTAATAGCAGACACAGTGTTACCATCAGTTTCAACGGCTACAAAGGCATACATCATCGACCATAGTCCTTTACCGTGCATAGGCAGGATAACTTTTTGGACTTCATCTTGATCTTTTACAAGGTACACCACTGCTGTATTCGCGCGACGACGGATATCAGCTACGTCTTCTTCTGGTGTCAATGCGATTGAACGTTCTGCATCTTTTGATGCTTCACGTTGATCGTACGTAGATGCATTACCCTCAGTAAAGTTACCTGTTTCAAGGTCTACTAGACGAGGTTCAATGTACTCAGCAAATAGCTCTGGTACTTTCTTACCGTTTGCGTCAATGCCTGCAACTTCAACGATCTTTGATTGCTTATCTAGGACAGCGTTAGCTTTTTGCTTATCACGCAGACCTACTGCTGCTGTTGATACGATGATTGAACAAACAAGGCTCAACCCGATAACAACACCCAGCGTCTTTTTAATGCTGTCGTTATTACTTGCCATAGCGTGCTAGTCTCCGCTTGATGTTCTTCTCAATCACTACATGGTCGAACAGAGGTGCGAATAGGTTCGCGAATAGAATCGCCAGCATCATACCTTCTGGGTACGCTGGGTTAACTACACGGATCATCACACACATTGCACCAATCAGGATGCCGTACCACCATTTACCTTTGCTAGTAAATGACGCTGATACTGGGTCCGTTGCCATGAAGAACATACCGAATGCAAAACCACCTAGAACTAGGTGCCAGTGCCATGGCATATTAAACATTGGATTAGTGTCAGAACCGATCACGTTAAACAGAGTCGATACTGCGATCATACCGATCATTACACCCGCAATGATGCGCCATGAAGCGATTCGCATGTAAACGATCATCGCTGCACCGATCATTAGAGCTAGAGTCGATACTTCACCAATTGAACCAGGGATGTTACCGATGAACGCATCCATCCAAGTGATAGGAGCGCCAGTTACTGTGTTAACTAGAGCACCGTTACCACCTTGAGCCCATTGGCTAAGAGCAGTTGCACCAGAGAAGCCGTCAGCTGCAGTCCATACTACGTCACCCGAAATTTGTGCTGGGTAAGCGAAGAATAGAAATGCACGACCTGCAAGTGCAGGGTTAAGGAAGTTACGACCTGTACCACCGAAGATCTCTTTTGCTACAACAACACCAAATGTGATACCTAGCGCCGCTTGCCATAGAGGTAGCGTTGGTGGAACGATAAGTGCGAATAAGATAGAAGTTACAAAGAAACCTTCGTTAACTTCGTGCTTACGCACCATACAGAACAACACTTCCCAGAAACCACCAACAATAAATACTGTTGCGTAGATTGGCAGGAAGTAAGTCGCACCTAGTAGCATCTTACTGCCAACACCCGCTTCCGCACCGATAGTGCCGCCAAGCATTTCTGTTAGCCAGTAGTGCCAGTTACCTGCGATAACTGTCGCTAGTTGGTCACCAGCGTACATGTGGTTAAGTGCTGCAATAGCTTGGCCACCTGCGTTGTACATACCCCAGAACATTGCTGGGAATACCGCAAACCAAACCATGATCATGATACGTTTTAGGTCAACGCTATCACGAACGTGCGAGCTTTTATTTGTTACGATACCTGGCGTGTAAAAAACTGTTGCTACAGCTTCGTACAGGGCAAACCATTTTTCGTGTTTGCCACCAGGCTCAAAATGATGCTCGATGTCTTCAAGAAACTTTTTAAGAGCCATGAAAATTACCCTTCCTTCTCGATAGTATCTAGGCATTCACGAAGTAACGTACCGTACTCGTACTTACCTGGACATACAAAGGTACACAATGCTAGATCTTCTTCATCCAGTTCAAGCGCACCCAGTGCTTGAGCACTGTCTGTGTCGCCGGCACATAGATCACGAAGCAGCAAAGTAGGCTCCATATCTAGAGGCATTACGCGTTCGTAGTTGCCAATTGGAACCATTGAACGATCACTACCATTGGTCGTCGTTGTCATATTGAACAACTGACCTTTGAATACGTGACCAAGGAAAGAGCGAGTTACCGAGAACTTATTCTTACCAGGCATTGCCCAGCCAAATAGTTCTTTTTCACGGCCTTCACGTAATACAGAAACCTGTTGATGGTAACGGCCAAGGTATGCGTGTGGACCAGTTGCATGTGTACCTGTTAGTACTGAACCAGAGATCACACGAACTTCGCCAGGCATCAGCTCGTTATCTGTTAGGTCATCTAAGCTTGCACCCATTACGGTACGAACTAGACGAGGGTTATTCACAACTGGGCCAGCTAGAGACACAACACGATCTGTGCATAGCTCACCAGTTAGGAACAGCTTACCGAACGCGATAACGTCTTGGTAGTTGATGCTCCATGCCACATTCTCTGCATTTACTGGGTATAGGAAATGCATGTGGGTGCCAGCAAGACCTGCTGGGTGAGGGCCATCGAAGACGTGTTCTTCTACGTTAGACTGTGAAGAGCGTGGCAAGCTAGTGCCAGATTTACATACGTAAACCTTGCCTTCTGTCAGGGCTGAAAGAATGTCTAGACCAGCAATGAATGCTTCTTGTTGCTCATTAATGATCAACTCAGGCTTAGCTGCTAGTGGATTAGTATCCATTGCAGTTACGAAAATAGCCTTAGTAGAAGACTCGATTGCAGGAACCTTGCTAAACGGACGAGTACGTAAAGCGGTCCATAAGCCAGAGTCAACCAACTGAGTCTTGATCACTTCACGATCTAGACCTGAAAGTTGAGCGGCTTCGAACTTATCAAATGTCACCTGCTCTTCACCTGCCACTTCAATCACTACAGATTGAAGGACACGTTTAGCGCCACGGTTAACTTCGATCACTTTACCGGCTGCTGGTGCAGTAAATTTCACGCCTGGGTTCTTTTTATCTTCAAAAAGAACTTGCGCTTTTTTCACTTCATCACCAACGCGGACATGCATGGTAGGTCGCATGCCAACGTACTCTTCGCCAAGCAAGGCGACTTTTTTGATGGTCTTACCATCATTAATCACCTGGGATGGAGTTCCTGCGATAGGAAGATCCAAGCCCTTCTTTATTGTAATCATACGCACTTGCACTACTTTTATCGGGAAAAAGATTCTTTTGATTGCGTAACTTTTAGACACGACATCAGTGTCCGGTTTTGATGTTGTTTTAAACATCAAAATCGCAACATCCTATTAAAAATCTCGTCACAAGGAATACGCGAGATTTATCAGGTGCCGTAGTCTAGCATTTTTTAGGAACTTGATGCCATGATCAATCATTAGAATAGAGGGGTTATTTCGGTAGAATCAGGTCTAAAAGGTCAAAGAATAGTCATAACTTTGACCCATCGCACAAATGCCATATTCCATACATATCTTATGGAAAAGTGATATTCATCGCCTGAAATATTCTGCAATTTCCATTCATTTGTTGAAACACTGTTAACACATTTTTTAACCAAAATTTGTGCCACGTTAACGTCCCTAAAGAATGTAAAACGAAAAAAGATGGCCTTAAGCCACCTTTCTCTGCACCTTTATATCTTGCGTTTTTAGTGACCGCCACCCATACACATCGGGCTATCAGGGGCGCCATCTTGTTCACGCTTCCACTCTTCATCAGTGTATGTATGAATAGCTAATGCATGAATGTGGTTATCCAGTTCATCTGCCAAAATTTGATGAACTTGACGATGGCGCCCAATCAAACGCTGTCCCGCGAACGAATCACTCACAACAATCACTTTGAAATGACTCTCTGAGCCTGGTGGCACATTATGCATGTAGCTCTCATTAATGACTTTGAGATAGCTGGGTTGCAGCTCACTGTGTAGTTTCTTCTCTATGATTTCTTGGATCATATTCGTTCCTCATTGATGCGAATTCCATAAGTATATACCTAAGTAAAGCAGACATGCATCACTCAAACGTCACTCTCATTATTGACGCACTTTGTAGACATATTGTCTCAAGGCGCTCGACTCCATGAACATGCCTAGAGAGCAGCCATCACTGAACTCGTAAAATTTGACAGCTTTTTGTATCTCGACACGTCATCATTTGCGACAATAACACTTAATTTCTAAATCAACTTACATTTAGCTATGAAAACCGAACTGAACCTTCACGAGCGAAGCTTAACACTTCATCGTTTCCCAAAACGAAGTAACGAAACGCTACAAGCGTGGGATGCCGGTGATGAGTATCTTATTAATCATGTTGAAGAGCTTGCTTTGCCAGACAATCAAAACATCCTCGTGATTAATGACAGCTTTGGTGCCCTCTCCTGCTGGTTTTCGGAAAAGCACCATGTAACGCTAATGAGTGATTCATTCATCTCACATAAAGGTGCACAGCAAAATCTCGAGCAAAACCAGTGCAATAAAGTAGCGTTTGCCACCACGATGGACCTCGTTCCTGCCAATATTGATCTCGTCTTGCTGCAACTGCCCAAAAGTAACCGCCATCTAGTGTGGATACTAAGCCAATTAAGAAAGGCGCTACCGGCTTCCTGCCCCGTCATTGCAGTCAATAAAGCGAAAGACATTCATACTTCGACGCTAAAACTGTTTGAAAAATACTTAGGCGAAACAAAAACATCTTTGGCCTGGAAAAAGCACAGATTGGTGTTTTCTCAAGCAACAGTTGAGCCTCCGATTGAAGTAATGCCTTTCACGACTTGGCGCGTTGATGGCGAAGATATCGAACTCAAGAACATGCCAAATGTCTATTCAGGAGAAAGTTTAGATTTAGGTGCACGCTTTATGCTGCAGCACCTGCCTCAAGACCCTTCGATAGACAATGTCATCGACCTCGGCTGCGGCAATGGTGTTCTGTCTGTTAAATTTGGTCAGTTGAATCCAAATGCTCGGCTAACATGTGTTGATGAAAGTTTTATGGCGCTTGAATCAGCAAAACAGAACCTACGCGACAACCTTGGTGAAAATAGAGACATACAGTGCATAGCGAACAATTGCTTGGACGGTTTTAAACACAGCAGCAGCTCTATGGTTATGTGTAATCCACCGTTTCATCAACAACAGGCAATCACCGATCATATTGCTTGGCAAATGTTCTGCGATGCTAAACAAGTATTAAGTGAAAATGGCCGTTTACTGGTTATCGGAAATCGTCACCTCGGGTACGACGCAAAACTCAAACGTCTGTTTGGCGATAAAAATGTGAAACTTATCGCTTCCAACAATAAGTTTGTGATTTTACAGGCTACAAAAAATCCTGCTAAATTAAGCGCAAAATAAGCTTTAGCAAAATAGTTAAAAGGAATAATAAAATGAGAAAATTGGTACTTGCGGCTTCGGTTGCGTTGCTTGCTGCGTGTTCAGCCCCTCAACAACCTCAGCTGAACCTGATGCCAGAAAGCACATTGAGCACCAATCCAATTGTTCAAGGCAAGACTTACAGTTTGACCAGCAAAGATGTACGTGCAGC
Source organism: Vibrio sp. 2130-1 (assembly GCF_033339515.1). NCBI lineage: Bacteria > Pseudomonadati > Pseudomonadota > Gammaproteobacteria > Vibrionales > Vibrionaceae > Vibrio > Vibrio sp. 2130-1. Next base: position 2,466 of record NZ_JAWOUT010000016.1, on the reverse strand, counting down.
GCAGTACGTGGCGTTGGTGGATAACGGCCGTTCGAACATTCTTCCTCTTCATGCTAAACAGAATTTACGTATTGCGTTAGAAGAAGCATTAGAGAAGCAATTCTCATCTCAAGGTTTCCATGCGGATCTAAACAGCAACAACGCGATTGAATTGAGCGTTCAAGAAGCGTTGGTCAACGTGAAGCATTCGGTGATGGAAAATGAGATGGATGCTAAAGTTGTGCTGGAAATCACAGCAGAGACACCTGAGGGCAAGCTAGTCAAAACTTATACAGGTACAGCAAAGCGATCTGGCACATTGAGTGCTTCTGATGCCGATATTGAAGAGACATTGAATGATGTGGTGACATTGACGCTTAAAGAGATTGCCAATGACCCTGAGCTTCGTCAATACATGCAGGAGCGTTTCTAATGTTACGCAAAGCGATTCTGTCTTTAGCACTACTCAGCTGCAGCGTTTGGGCTGGACCAAAAGTAGCGTTTGAAACGACACTTGGTTCATTTACGGTTGAGTTAAACGAAGAGAAAGCACCTATCACTGTCGCTAATTTTCTAAAATATGTAGAAGATGGGAGCTACGAGGGTACTATTTTTCATCGTATTATCCCAGGCTTCATGGCACAAGGTGGCGGCTTTAACCAAGATATGCAGATGGTGAAAACATACGCGCCAATCAAAAACGAAGGAAATAATGGTCTAAACAATGACCGTGCTACCATCGCCATGGCACGAACCAATGCACCAAACTCTGCAACTCGTCAGTTTTTCGTCAACTTAGTCGACAATGACTTTCTCAACTATGGCGCTCGACCACCAGGTTATGCTGTATTTGGTGAGGTTACTGAGGGGTTCGACGTTATCCAGAAAATGGCTCAGCAGCCGACCACGACGGTAGGCCGAATGCGTGATGTACCAGAGACGCAAATCGTCATCACCAAAGCTACACTACTTAAATAGCCAAAACGATAAGCCCTTTGAATAATCGAAGGGCTTTCTCTTTCAACGGCTTCATTTTATTGGATTGATTTATGTCTTCATTACCTTCCATCACTTGGTTGGAAACGGTAAAAAGTTACCTCGATAAACGACTCATGTGGGTTTTCATGCTGGGCTGCTCTAGCGGCTTTCCGTGGGTTCTTATCGGTTCAAACATGTCAGGTTGGCTAAAAGATGCCGGCTTGACCCTCTCCGCAATTGGCTATTTTGGTAGCGTTTTTGCGGTCTATGCGATCAACTTTCTGTGGGCACCTCTGGTTGACCGCGTGAAGCTGCCAGTCCTCTTTAGACTGCTGGGGCAAAGACGTAGCTGGATTTTCTTTTGCCAAAGTATCGTACTCGTCGCTACCCTATTTATTGCCGGCGTTAATCCAGCGGAAAACTTGGTATTTGCGTCACTACTCGCCTTGTGCATTGCAACGGCTTCAGCGACACAAGACATCGCAATTGATGCTTTTCGTATTGATACTTTCCCAAAGTCAGAAGAGTCTAAACTGCCTCAAGCTTCTGCAATGGCGGTCATTGGCTGGTGGACAGGTTATTCACTACCGGGTTATTTAGCGTTTGTTAATGCTGACAGTGTCGGTTGGAATGGTGTGTACTACGGGATGGCGGTGATAGTCGGCATTCTAATGGTCTTTACGATTTTAGTCGGTGAACCGAAGACTCAACGCGAACAACTTCAGTCTGCCGCTGAACAACGCCACAAAGAAGTGGTTGGTTCAAAAGTCGTAGCTTGGTTTACCGTGACTGTTGTAGAACCTTTCCTTGATTTCTTTAATCGCAATGGCGTCCGTGTCGCGATTACTCTGTTGCTGTTCGTTTTCCTATTTAAAATTGGCGAAGCGTTTTTGGGCAGGATGTCGATCGCGTTCTATAAAGATATTGGTTTTAGCAATGAACAAATTGGCTATTACTCCAAACTGATCGGTTGGGGAGCCACCATCTTCTTTACTTTTGTCGGAAGCATGTTCAACGTTAGGTTTGGTATTGTACGTGGATTAATGATCGGCGGTATTGCGATGTCTGCCAGTAACTTGATGTTTGCTTGGATTGCTTCGGTAGGCCCAAACGAGCACTTGTACTTAGCCACGATTATTGTCGATAACTTTACGACTGCTTTCTCAACTGTCGCTTTTGTTTCATTTTTGACGATTCTAACCGGGCAAGCATTTTCGGCAACTCAGTATGCGTTGCTTGCCTCTCTAGGAAACTTCGGACGGACGACTCTTGCTTCTTTCAGTGGCGAGCTAGTGGATTATCTTAATGATTGGAGCACATTCTTCGTGCTTACCGCTGTCATGGTCGTGCCAAGCTTGATTATGTTGTACTCGCTACGACATTACTTTGATGCTCTATTGGAAAAAGCACGTCACAAGCATTAACGAAACATGTAAATTACCACCTTCTAAAGAAGGTGGCTTTGTGTGAGCCCCCTAAAAGGGGGCCTTTGTTTAGTCCAGCGCCAAT
>NZ_JAWOUT010000015.1:0-111097 GCF_033339515.1 Vibrio sp. 2130-1 | reverse complement strand
GAGTAGTTTTACAGGCAAAGCCGAAACGGATGATAACCACCTACTGAAGTAGGTGGTTTAGGGCTGAAAATAAAAAATGCCCGCTTAAAGCGGGCATTCGATATTCTAGTCAAAGACCGGAACTAGAAGTCGTAACGTAGACCTAGAGCTAGCTCGTCTTCAGCATCGATCTTAGTTGCAACTGTTTTGCTCGTGTCAGTTGAACCAAACTTGTCACCTGCATCAATCAGGTTGAAGTTGTAAGAAATGTAACCACGGAAGTTAGGCTTGAAATAGTAAGAAGCATCAACAGCGAAGTTGTTTGCAGAAGTTTCGTTGTTAGTTTCTGCATTGTTGTATGATGTTGTAAATACTGTTTGGCCTAGAGTGTAAGCACCCGCTAGCTCGTAACCAGTGTAATCAACTGTGTTACTGTTGTTTGAATCTTCCATTTTCTCGCCGTCAGTGAATACACCAGCGAAGTAAAGATCAGACATTGTGTAAGATGCAGCTAGCATGTACTCGTTAGCTTTGTCTTGATCTGCGTAACCAGCACCTAGCTCAAGACCAGTGTCAGCTAGAGCGTAGATTGCAGATAGAGAGTAACCGTCTTGTTTGTTGTCGTAGTACTCACCAGTGTTTTTGTTTTCCATACGATCAGCGAAGCGGTAGCTTGCTTTTACGCTTAGGTTTTCAAACTGGCCTTTGTAAGCCATCATGTTGTCTGTACGGTCTGATACAGCTAGTTTGTCTGCTGCAGAGTTACCGTGGTAAGCCATGATATCTGTGAAGTCAGTGATAACGCCTAGTGCACCTTCAGTTTTACCGTATGCGAACTCACCGTAAGCACCGCCAAGACCAGCGTAAGCAAGACGAGTTTCTAGATCGCTCTTGTCGTCGCCGTCTACAGTGCCGTTTTGAGCAGTCTCAAATTCACCTTCCCAGAAACCAACACCGTATAGGTTGTCATTGATTTCTTGTTTACCAAGGAAGTTTAGACGGATGCGAGATTTGTCTTGAGCGTCGCCATCTTTCATAGATAGACGTGCTTCAGCACGGCCGCCCATTTCTAGAGAAGTACCGTCTTGGTTGTAAAGTTCAGCTGCGTTTACGCCAGTTGCCATAGCTGCTGCAGATACAGAAAGAGCAATTAGAGTCTTTTTCATCTTATTTGTCCTAGTTAGCTGTCCATAATCATTGTTGTATGGGGGAGAGGTGATCTCTCACAAGTTGTTGGTCCAAAATTGGCTAATTGAGCGATATAGTTCGCACTTGTAAGCCATTGATCTAACAACTCGCTGGACATGTTTTACTGCTAAAGTTTCCGTATGAGTTAGTAAAATGATATAAATCCCACTGATGAACACTGTTCAATTGTGCGTTGTTTTTATTTAACTTACTGTTTTTGATTGAAATTATTGGCAATGACATTGGCCTGACATTGATTAGTTTTTATCTTTTTTGAGGTTTTTGGTGTAATGAACAGTGTTGTTTTTCAATAAATTGAGAAGGTGATTCGCCCTAGAACCGCTCTAAAAGTGAGTTATATCATTATGCCGAAAAGGCATAGTCTTGCTGTCTTTCGAATTAAGATGATTTCGTCCGGGAGTTTGTTTACACTAAACGAAATACATCTTTAAGCGCACTACCCAGTCCTATGACAGGGTGGGCTTTTTTTGTCCAAAGACCCATTTGGGCTTGAGGTTATAAAATGGAAAAAGTTCCAATGACACTACGTGGCGAGCAAAAGCTACGTGCAGAACTCGATCGTCTACTTAAACTACGTCCTCAGATCTCAGAGGCAATTGCTGAAGCTCGTGAGCTAGGTGATTTAAAAGAGAATGCTGAATATCACGCCGCTCGTGAAGAGCAGGGCATTTGTGAAGCACAAATCCGTGATATTGAATACAAACTGTCAGTTGCTCAAGTTATTGATGTAACGAAGATGGAGAACACGGGTAAAGTTATTTTTGGTTCAACCGTAACCTTGATTGATATTGACACCGAAGAAGAAAAAACGTACCAAATCGTTGGTGATGACGAAGCCGATATCAAAGCAGGTCGCATTTCAGTGAGCTCACCTATTGCTCGTGGCCTGATTGGTAAGATGGAAGGCGATGAAGTTGCTATTCAAACTCCGGGTGGCGCGAAAGACTTCGAAATTGACCGAGTAGAATATATCTAAGTCGTTTGGAGTAGCATTACTACTCTGATAAAACGCAAAAAGGTCGCCTCAGGCGACCTTTTTTCTTCAGCAACGTAAGTAGAGTTACTTACGAGGGATTTCGATTTTACGCTCTTCAGACTGGCGATATAGCACAAGCACTTTACCAATAGTCTGAACTTTTTCAGCGCCCGTCTCACGTACGATAGCGTCGATGATTAGCTGTTTTGTTTCACGATCTTCCGAAGCAACTTTTACTTTGATAAGTTCGTGATGGTTAAGAGCGATTTCAATTTCTGCTAGCACGGCTTCTGTAAGTCCATTTGCGCCCATTAGCACAACAGGTTTTAAACTGTGAGCTAGGCCTTTAAGGTGCTGCTTTTGTTTGGTGCTTAGGTTCATTACGCGGCCAATTTTCTTTAAAATAAGGGTTGAAAAAAGCTATTTTAACGCCATCTATTGCTGAAGACTATAATTTATTGAGTAATAGGTAGCGCCTATTAAAACAATAGCTCCAATTTGTGCCTTGTTGGGATTAAAATGAGTAAACAAAAACATTCGGCTAGTTCTGGTCGTTGGTTGAAAGAACACTTTGATGATAAATACGCGAATGAAGCCCGAAAAAAAGGCTACCGCTCACGTGCTTATTTCAAGATCGATGAGATTCAAACGAAAGATAAATTGTTAAAGCCTGGAATGACAGTCGTCGACTTGGGGGCTGCGCCGGGCGGATGGTCTCAATATGCTGCTAAGATAGTAGGGGACAGTGGTCAGATCATCGCGTGTGACTTGCTTCCTATGGACCCGATTGCTGGCGTTAGCTTTTTACAAGGCGACTTTCGTGATGATGCGGTATTGGAAGCTTTGCTAGAAAGGATCCAACCTTCCATGGTAGACGTAGTAATGTCTGATATGGCGCCTAACATCGCGGGAAACAATTCTGTTGATCAACCTCGCGCTATGTATTTAGTTGAATTAGCTTTAGATATGTGTCGACAAGTTCTAGCGCCTAATGGTAGCTTTGTCGTAAAGGTTTTCCAAGGGGAAGGCTTCGATCAGTATGTGAAAGAAGTCCGAGACATGTTTAAAGCCGTAAAAATTAGAAAACCAGACTCATCGCGAGCTCGCTCTCGAGAGGTCTTCGTCGTAGCCACTGGTTACAAAGGTTAACCATTTTGCTCTCTTGAGAGCGTGTTAACACTATAGCTACAGTTAATGAACTGTAGTACCCTACCTTTAATTACAATTAGTTATCGAGAGGCTTACACCTTGAGTGACATGGCAAAAAATTTAATTCTGTGGCTTGTTATCGCCGTCGTATTGATGTCGGTATTCCAGAGCTTTGGCCCTGGAGAAAGCAATGGCAGAACCGTGGATTACACCACGTTTGTACAGGAAGTTGGCCAAGGCCAGATTCAAGAAGCAACTTTTAAAGACGGTGAAATTAGCTTTGTTCGTCGTGGCGGAGGTGCCAAAATGGTCACTTACATGCCAGTGTATGACCAAAAGCTTCTAGATGACCTAATTAACCAAAACGTGAAAGTACAAGGCACGCCTCCAGAAGAGCAAAGCTTGCTTGGTACTATCTTCATCTCTTGGTTCCCAATGATCTTACTAATTGGTGTATGGATTTTCTTCATGCGTCAAATGCAAGGCGGCGGTGGTAAAGGCGCCATGTCTTTTGGTAAGAGTAAAGCTCGAATGATGAGCGAAGAACAAATCAAGACAACTTTTGCTGACGTTGCTGGTTGTGACGAAGCAAAAGAAGACGTGAAAGAACTGGTGGACTACCTACGCGATCCAAGCCGCTTCCAAAAACTGGGCGGTAAGATTCCAACGGGTGTTCTAATGGTTGGTCCTCCTGGTACGGGTAAAACGCTTCTAGCGAAAGCCATTGCCGGTGAGGCGAAAGTACCATTCTTTACTATCTCTGGTTCTGATTTCGTAGAAATGTTCGTTGGTGTTGGTGCATCTCGTGTGCGTGACATGTTTGAACAAGCAAAGAAAGCTGCACCTTGTATCATCTTTATCGATGAGATCGATGCGGTAGGTCGTCAACGTGGCGCAGGTGTTGGTGGTGGTCATGATGAACGTGAACAAACACTAAACCAAATGCTCGTTGAGATGGATGGTTTCGAAGGTAACGAAGGTATTATCGTTATCGCTGCGACTAACCGTCCGGACGTGCTAGACCCTGCGCTACTGCGTCCTGGTCGTTTTGACCGTCAAGTGGTAGTTGGTCTTCCAGATGTACGTGGCCGTGAACAGATCCTAAAAGTTCACATGCGTAAGGTCCCTCTAGCGGGTGATGTAGAGCCTTCTCTCATCGCACGTGGTACTCCAGGCTTCTCTGGTGCTGACCTAGCAAACTTAGTTAACGAAGCTGCACTGTTTGCTGCGCGCGGTAACAAGCGCAACGTTTCTATGGTTGAGTTTGAACTGGCGAAAGACAAAATCATGATGGGTGCTGAGCGCCGTTCAATGGTGATGTCTGAGGAAGTGAAAGAGTCAACAGCATACCACGAAGCGGGTCACGCGATTGTTGGTCGCTTGGTTCCTGAACACGATCCAGTGTACAAAGTGTCTATCATTCCACGTGGTCGTGCGTTGGGTGTAACAATGTACCTTCCAGAGCAGGACCGCGTGAGTATGTCTCGCCAACACCTAGAGTCAATGATTTCTAGCTTGTACGGTGGTCGTTTAGCAGAAGAACTTATCTACGGTGCTGACAAAGTATCAACCGGTGCTTCTAATGATATCGAGCGCGCAACAGATATTGCTCGTAAGATGGTTACTCAATGGGGTTTCTCTGAAAAGCTTGGCCCTCTGCTGTATGCAGAAGATGAAGGCGAAGTGTTCTTAGGGCGTAGTGTAACTCAGACTAAACATGTGTCTGACGATACAGCGAAGTTGATTGATGACGAAGTTCGTCAGATCATTGACCGCAACTACGATCGTGCGAAGAAGATTCTTCAAGAGAACATGGATATCATGCATGCGATGAAAGATGCGCTGATGAAGTATGAAACCATTGATGCTCGCCAGATTGATGACTTAATGGAGCGCAAAGCTGAAATTCGTGAGCCTGCGGGCTGGAGTGATAACTCAGCAAGCAAACCAGAAGACAGCGACAAGCCTCAAGCAAAGCAAGAAGTTAAAGAAGAAGCAACGGAGACTGCGAAAGATGTAGAACAGCCTAGCTCTTCTGAAACAACTTCTAACGAAGCGCCTGAAAAGAAAGACTCTGAATAAAGAGTATCGATAATATTAAACCCCGAGTTATCTCGGGGTTTTTGTGTTTATGATGATGATTACAGCAAATAACAAATCTTTGGACCTTTCGCGTCCACATGTCATGGCCATTCTAAATGTGACACCGGATTCCTTTTCGGATGGCGGTAAATACAACTCAATTGAACTTGCTCTTGCTCAAGTTGATAAAATGATAAAGGCTGGTGTAAGTATTGTTGATGTTGGTGGTGAATCGACAAGGCCTGGTGCACCGGATGTGTCTTTGGAAGAAGAGCTTAGGCGTGTTGTCCCAGTAATCAAAGCCATTCGTGAAAAGTATGATGTGTGGATTTCCGTTGACACCAGTAAAGCAGAAGTGATGCGTCAAGCAATTGATGCTGGGGCTGATTTGATCAATGACATCCGTTCGCTGCAAGAGCCAGGCGCTCTGGAAGTCGCAGCAGAAGCAAACCTTCCAATTTGTCTGATGCATATGAAAGGTCAACCTAGGACCATGCAAGTTGACCCTCATTATGATGATTTAATGGGGGACGTGTCGGCTTTTCTAGAAGAACGTATCGCGGCGTGTGAAGCTGCAGGGATTGATAAATCTCAACTGATTCTCGATCCTGGGTTTGGCTTTGGCAAAACAATCGAACACAATTATCATATGCTTGCTCATCTTGAAAAGTTTCATGAATTCGGCCTGCCTATTTTGGCTGGCATGTCTCGTAAATCCATGATCTTCAAACTGTTAGACAAGCCAGCAGCAGAGTGTACGAACGCAAGTGTCGTTTGTGCTACGATTGCCGCGATGAAAGGCGCGCAGATCATTCGCGTGCATGACTTTGAAGAGACAATCGAAGCAATGAAAGTTGTTGAGATGACGAAAAACAATATTTAAAAATAATAAAGGAAAGTTTATGTCGAATGAAAGACGTTACTTTGGTACTGACGGTGTGCGCGGTAAAGTAGGACAATACCCAATCACTCCAGACTTCGTACTTAAGCTTGGCTGGGCTGCTGGTCGTGTACTAGCGAAACAAGGCACAAAGAAAGTTATCATAGGTAAAGATACACGTATTTCAGGTTATATGCTTGAATCTGCACTAGAGGCTGGCCTTGCAGCTGCGGGACTTAAAGCAACATTTACTGGTCCCATGCCAACTCCAGCTGTGGCATATTTAACTCAGACTTTCCGTGCCGAGGCTGGTATTGTGATTTCTGCATCACATAACCCATATTACGACAACGGCATTAAATTCTTTTCTTCTGAGGGTACTAAGCTACCTGACGATATCGAATTGGCGATCGAAGCTGAGTTAGATAAAGAAATTGAATGTGTGGAGTCTGCTGAGCTTGGTAAAGCAACCCGCCTAAATGATGCAGCTGGTCGTTACATCGAATTCTGTAAGAGTACTTTCCCATCTGAGTTGAGCCTTGCGAACTTTAAGATCGTAGTAGACTGTGCGCACGGTGCAACGTACCACATCGCTCCAAATGTTTTCAAAGAACTTGGGGCAGAAGTTATCGCTATGGGCGTAGAGCCTAACGGCATCAACATTAATGAAAAAGTGGGCGCAACAGACGTACGAGCTCTTCAACAGCGTGTTGTTGAAGAGCAAGCGCATCTTGGTCTCGCATTTGATGGTGATGGTGACCGCATCATTATGGTCGACCACCTAGGTAACAAAGTTGATGGTGACCAAATTGCTTATATCATCGCTCGTGATGCACTTCGTCGTGGTGAGCTAAAGGGTGGTGTTGTTGGTACACTAATGACTAACTTGGGTATGGAAAATGGTTTAAAGCAGCTAGGCATTCCGTTTGTACGTGCTGCTGTTGGTGACCGTTATGTCATGGAGCAACTGCTAGAAAAAGGTTGGAAAATTGGTGCTGAAAACTCAGGCCATGTGATCTTATTAGATAAAGTCACAACCGGCGATGCGATTGTTGCTGCACTTCAAGTACTTGCTTCTGTAATTGGCAGCGATATGTCTTTATATGAACTATCGCAAGGAATGACATTATATCCTCAGGTTTTAGAAAATGTCCGTTTCTCAGGAGAAAGTAACCCTCTTGAAGCTACAGCTGTATTAAACGCTGTCGCTGAAGTAGAGGCGACACTTGGTGATAAAGGGCGTGTACTGCTGCGTAAGTCTGGCACTGAGCCTTTGATCCGCGTTATGGTGGAAGGCGAAGATGGTGAACTAGTTCAACACTCAGCATTGAAAATCGCTGAGGCTGTTAAAGCAAGTTGTTAATCATTGCGTTAAAGCATGTCTTGAATGAAAAGGGCATCTTTTGCCCTTTTTTTGAGCGCTTAACGCATTGGCATTGATTTTTTACTAATTTTCCCTTGTCAGCGTTACTGGCTTTCGCTAGTATTGCTCCGCCTCCCGTTAGGAGGTCGCTAGCCTTGTTCATTATGATTTGTTCTTTTGAACGGCGCTGGCTCAACAATTTGGAACATAGGTGGAAAAAATGTTTTCAGTTCTACTTGTGATTTACCTGTTGGCAGCGCTTGGTGTGATTGGCCTTGTGTTGATTCAACAAGGTAAAGGCGCAGATATGGGAGCCTCGTTCGGTGCTGGTGCTTCAAACACAGTGTTTGGTGCTGGCGGCTCAGGTAATTTCTTAACCCGAACAACTGCTATTTTAGCAACCGTATTCTTTATCGTTAGCTTGTTACTTGGTCGTATGTCTACGCACCAGACTGAATCACAATGGGTAGACCCAACGTTAGGTCAACCAGTTGTCGAACAAGTTAAGGATGCAGCGAGTGAAGTTCCTGCCCCTGCGGGTGATGAAATTCCTCAATAAGCTGTAAGGTTTTGATGCCGAGATGGTGAAATTGGTAGACACGCTAGCATGAGGTGCTAGTGCCTTAGGTGTGAGGGTTCGAGTCCCTCTCTCGGCACCATGTATTTACAAACTTGTAAATCACTTGTTTGCGAGTATAATGCTCAGCAAGTCGGACGCGGGGTGGAGCAGCTTGGTAGCTCGTCGGGCTCATAACCCGAAGGTCGTCGGTTCAAATCCGGCCCCCGCAACCAATCTCTTTCTTTAAAAGGAAATCGTAGATTGGCAAGTTTGCGTAGTGCTAACCACACTACGAGTTAAGAAAAGCAATTGTTGGCTATTCTTAACGTATCAGGGTCCAGCAGCATAAAACCCCGACTATCGGGGTTTTTTGTTATCTGAGCTTTTTGAAATAGCTCAGATACTGCTTGGTTTTTTGATTGGGCTCTGAGCCCTTTTTTTGTTTCTGGAGTGGTTAAATGACTGGTTTAGAAAGACAACTTACTGAAATGCTTGACGCGCCAGTAGCGGCATCAGGTTATGAGTTAGTTGGATTAGAATTCATTCGTGCAGGCGCGCACTCAACGTTACGTATCTACATTGACCATGAAAATGGTATTAACGTAGACGACTGTGCAGAAGTTAGCCACCAAGTTAGTGCAGTTTTAGACGTTGAAGATCCAATTTCTGTTGCTTACAGCCTAGAAGTGTCTTCTCCAGGTTTAGAAAGACCACTTTTTAAAGCAGCACATTACGAGCAATTTATTGGTCACGAGGTCAGCATCGTATTGAAAATGGCTGTAGCAAACCGTCGTAAGTGGAAAGGTATTATCCACGGTGTTGATGGCGAAACAGTGACAATTACTGTAGACGGTCAGCAAGAAGAGTTTGCTCTAAGTAACATTTCCAAAGCTAACCTGATCCCTAAATTTTAGTTCCCTAAAAAAGTTTAAGCTTAGAGGCTAAATACAATGAGTAAAGAAATTTTAGCGGTAGCAGAAGCGGTATCGAACGAAAAAGCGGTACCTCGTGAGCGTATCTTTGAGGCTCTTGAGATTGCTCTAGCAACTTCTACAAAGAAAAAATACGAAATCGAAATCGACGTACGTGTTGCCATTGACCGTAAAACCGGTGAGTTTGTAACTTACCGCCGTTGGTTAGTTGTTGATGACGTTGAGAACCCTACAAAAGAGATCTCACTAGAAGCAGCGCAATACGAAGATGACTCAATCGAGCTTGGCGACTACGTAGAAGACGAAATCGAATCAGTAACGTTTGACCGTATTACGACTCAAACTGCTAAGCAAGTTATCGTTCAAAAAGTTCGTGAAGCTGAGCGCGCACAAATCGTTGAACAGTTCATCGACAATGAAGGTGATCTAATCACTGGTGTCGTGAAAAAAGTAAACCGTGACACAATCGTGCTTGATCTTGGTAATAACGCTGAAGCGGTAATCCTGCGTGATGACCAACTTCCTCGTGAAAACTTCCGTCCAGGCGACCGCGTACGTGGCCTTCTTTACAAAGTCGCGCCTGAAGCACGTGGTTTCCAATTGTTCATCACTCGTTCTAAGCCAGAAATGTTGGCAGAACTGTTCCGTGTTGAAGTGCCTGAAATCGCAGAAGATATTATCGAGCTGAAAGGCGCGGCACGTGATCCTGGTTCTCGCGCTAAGATCGCTGTCAAAACAAATGACAAACGTATCGACCCTGTAGGTGCGTGTGTTGGTATGCGTGGTGCACGTGTACAAGCTGTTTCTGGCGAACTTGGTGGTGAGCGTATCGATATTGTGCTTTGGGATGATAACCCAGCTCAATTCGTTATCAACGCAATGGCGCCAGCTGATGTTGCTTCTATCATCGTTGATGAGGATGCACACTCAATGGACATCGCAGTTGAAGCTGACAACCTAGCGCAAGCTATTGGTCGTAACGGTCAAAACGTGCGTCTAGCATCTCAACTAACCGGTTGGGAACTGAATGTTATGACAGTTGCTGATCTTCAGAAGAAACACGCTGAAGAATCACAAGCATCTATTGAAAACTTCATGAAGTACCTAGATATTGAAGAAGACTTCGCTCAACTTCTTGTTGAAGAAGGTTTCTCAACGCTAGAAGAAATCGCATACGTGCCAGTTAACGAGCTACTAGAAATCGATGGTTTGAATGAAGAACTAATCGAAGAGCTTCGTGGACGTGCAAAAGATGCACTAACGACGATCGCACTAGCACAAGAAGAGTCTTTTGAAGGTCTAGAACCAGCTGAGGACCTACTTGCACTTGAAGGTCTTGAGCGTGAGATGGCATTTAAATTGGCAGCGAAAGGTGTAGCGACACTGGAAGATCTTGCTGACCAAGGTATTGACGATTTAGAAGGTATCGAAGGCCTGACCGAAGAACGTGCAGGTGAGCTAATTATGGCCGCACGTAACATCTGTTGGTTCGGCGAAGAAGCATAATTTTCGGCAAGGAGGAAGCGGCATGACACAATTAACAGTTAAAGCACTGAGTGATGAGATTGGTACGCCAGTCGACCGCTTGATTGAACAACTTGCTGACGCTGGCATTAAAAAGGCGAGCTCTGACAATGTTACTGATGAAGAGAAGCAGAAGCTTCTCTCTCATTTAAAGAAAGAACACGGTGATAAATCAGGTGATTCAGAGCCGACTCGCCTTACGCTTCAGCGTAAAACTCGTAGTACACTTAGTGTGAACGCGGGTGGTGGTAAGAGTAAGAATGTTCAGGTTGAGGTGCGCAAAAAACGTACATACGTGAAGCGCAGCACAATTGAAGATGAAGCGAAACGTGAAGCTGAAGAAGCAGCACAACGTGAAGCAGAAGAAGCAGCAAAACGTGCAGCAGAAGAAGCTGCAAAACGTGAAGCTGAAGAAGCTGCGAAACGTGAAGCTGAAGAAGCTGCAAAACGTGAAGCGGAAGAAAAAGCGAAACGTGAAGCTGAAGAAAAAGCGAAGCGAGACGTAGATACGAATGCACAACGTAATGCTGAAGAAAAAGCAAAGCGTGATGCTGAAGAGAAAATTAAGCAAGAAGCAGCGCGAAAAGAGGCCGACGAGCTTAAACGTCGTCAGGAAGAAGAAGCTAAGCGTAAGGCTGAAGAGGAAAGTCAGCGCAAGCTTGAAGAAGCTCGCGAATTGGCTGAAAAGAATAAAGAGCGTTGGTCTGCTGCAGAAGAGAAAAAGGGTGATATGGAAGATACAGATTACCATGTAACGACTTCACAATACGCACGTGAAGCCGAAGATGAAGCAGATCGCAAAGTAGAAGGCGGTCGTCGTAAGAAGAAAAAAGCAGCTTCGGGTAAAGACGACCAAGCTCGCGGTGGCCGTAACAACCAACGTGGCGGTAGAGGTCGTAAGGGCAAACTTGCTAAGCCGACTTCAATGCAGCACGGGTTTGATAAGTCAGCAACGGTTGCTAAGCAAGACGTTGTAATTGGCGAAACGATCGTTCTATCAGAACTTGCTAACAAGATGTCGGTTAAAGCGACAGAAGTTATCAAAGTAATGATGAAGATGGGCGCTATGGCGACTATCAACCAAGTGATCGACCAAGAAACAGCACAACTTGTTGCTGAAGAAATGGGCCATAAAGTAGTTCTTCGTAAAGAGAACGAACTGGAAGAAGCGGTACTATCTGACCGTGACACTAACGCGGAAGCAGTTCCACGTGCTCCAGTTGTTACTATCATGGGTCACGTTGACCACGGTAAAACGTCAACACTTGACTACATCCGTCGCACACACGTTGCTTCTGGCGAAGCGGGTGGTATTACTCAGCACATTGGTGCGTACCACGTTGAAACAGACAACGGCATGATCACGTTCCTTGATACTCCTGGACACGCAGCGTTTACTGCAATGCGTGCTCGTGGTGCTCAAGCGACAGATATCGTTGTTCTTGTAGTTGCAGCAGACGATGGCGTAATGCCACAAACAGTAGAAGCGATTCAGCACGCGAAAGCGGCAGGCGTTCCTCTAATTGTTGCTGTGAACAAGATCGATAAAGAAGACGCGAACCCAGATAACGTTAAGAACGAGCTTGCTCAATACGACGTTATTCCTGAAGAGTGGGGCGGTGAGAACATGTTCGTTCACATCTCTGCTAAACAGGGTACAAACATCGATGGTCTTCTAGAAGCAATCCTTCTTCAGTCTGAGGTTCTTGAACTTACAGCTGTAGCTGAAGGCATGGCATCTGGTGTTGTTGTTGAATCTCGCCTAGATAAAGGTCGTGGTCCAGTTGCAACAGTACTTGTTCAATCAGGTACACTAAACAAAGGCGACATCGTTCTTTGTGGTCAAGAATACGGACGCGTTCGTGCAATGCGTGATGAGCTAGGTAAAGAAATTACTTCGGCTGGCCCATCTATCCCTGTAGAGATCCTAGGTCTTTCAGGTGTACCATCTTCAGGTGATGAAGCAACAGTAGTTCGTGACGAGCGTAAAGCGCGTGAAGTAGCTAACTACCGTGCTGGTAAGTTCCGTGAAGTGAAACTTGCTCGTCAGCAGAAATCTAAACTAGAGAACATGTTCTCTAACATGACTGCTGGTGAAGTTGCTGAACTTAACGTTGTACTTAAAGCAGACGTTCAAGGTTCTGTAGAAGCAATCGCAGACTCACTAGTTAAGCTATCTACTGACGAAGTTAAAGTGAACATCGTTGGTTCTGGTGTTGGTGGTATTACGGAAACTGACGTAGTACTAGCGGAAGCTTCAAACGCAATCATCCTTGGCTTTAACGTTCGTGCAGATGCTTCTGCTCGCCGTGCTGTTGAAGCCGCAGCTGTTGACTTACGTTACTACTCAATCATTTACCAATTGATTGACGAAGTGAAACAAGCAATGGGCGGTATGCTTGCTCCAGAATTCAAGCAAGAGATCATTGGTCTTGCTGAAGTTCGTGACGTGTTTAAGTCACCGAAACTGGGCGCTATCGCTGGTTGTATGGTTACAGAAGGTGTGATCAAGCGTAACAACCCAATCCGTGTACTACGTGATAACGTTGTTATTTACGAAGGTGAACTAGAGTCACTGCGTCGTTTCAAAGATGACGTTCAAGAAGTTAAGAATGGCTACGAATGTGGTATCGGCGTTAAGAACTACAATGATGTTCGCGTTGGTGACCAAATCGAAGTCTTCGAAATCGTTGAAATTAAACGTACTCTAGACTAATTGACTAAAATTACTAATATTGTCTTTGAAAGATAAGTAGTAATTGGTTGTTGAATACACCATGGGGGGCTGGCTTTGACCAACCCCCCATTCTTTCTATATAAGAGTAAAGATATGTCAAAAGAATTTAGCCGCACGCAGCGCGTTGCACAGCAGCTGCAAAAAGAACTAGCGATGATCCTTCAACGTGAAGTTCGTGACTCTCGCCTTGGCATGGTGACGATCTCAGACGTAGAAGTCTCTCGTGACCTAGCTTACGCAAAAGTATTTGTGACCTTCCTATGTGTGGGTGAGCAAACACCTGAATCATGTCTAGCAGCGCTACGTGAGCACGAAGTGCACATTCGCATGATGTTAGGTAAGCGTATTCGTCTACGTTTAACGCCAGAAATCCGCTTCCACTATGACAATACGCTTGTTGAAGGTATGCGTATGTCTAACCTAGTGTCTGAAGTCGTTAGTTCAGACAAACAAAAGCAAAAAGATTCTGGTCGTGAGGACGAAGAATAATGGCTCGTCGTCGTAAAGGTCGTCCAATTAATGGCGTTATACTGTTGGACAAACCAACAGGTATCTCTTCCAATGATGCACTGCAAAAAGTAAAGCGAATCTACTTTGCCGAGAAAGCAGGCCACACTGGAGCCTTGGACCCATTAGCGACAGGCATGCTGCCAATTTGCTTGGGTGAAGCGACAAAATTTTCTCAGTTTCTTCTTGATTCTGATAAACGCTACCGCGTGATCGCAAAGCTGGGTGAACGTACTAATACGTCTGACTCGGATGGTGAAGTTGTAGAGACGCGTCCAGTCGATGTTACGTTAGACAAACTAAAAGCGTGCATCGATCAGTTCCGTGGCGAATCTGATCAAGTACCTTCCATGTTTTCAGCGTTGAAATATCAAGGGAAACCCTTGTATGAATACGCTCGTAAAGGCATCGAAGTTCCGCGCGAATCTCGTAAGATCACGGTATATGAGATTGTTCTTCACCGTTTTGAAGGCGATGAAGTAGAGATGGAAGTGCACTGCTCTAAAGGTACCTATATTCGTACTATCGTTGATGATCTGGGCGAAATGTTAGGTTGTGGTGCGCACGTAACTATGCTTCGTCGTACTGGTGTTGCTAAATACCCTTACGAGAATATGGTAACACTTGAGCAACTAAATGAGTTGCTAGAGCAAGCTCACCGCGAGGAACGAGCGCCTCGAGAACTACTGGACCCGCTACTTTTGCCAATGGATACAGCGGTAGAAGACTTACCAGAAGTCAACTTGGTACCTGAACTGGCGGATATGGTCCAACATGGGCAGCCCGTTCAAGTATTTGGTGCTCCGACTGAGGGCTCACTTCGCCTTACTATGGGTGAAGAACGCTTGTTTATTGGCGTTGGCGAAATGAACGAAGATGGCAAAATCGCTCCTAAGCGATTGGTCGTGTTCCGAGATGACGTTGCATCCAAGTAAATGATTGAAAATACCGACCTGAGTGTCGGTATTTTTATATTGCACGAGATAGGAAATTTCCCTATAATCCGCGCTTCGCGTAGCGGCTGAATCAGAGATTGGCTGCTACAACTTTAAACCTACTCTTATTAGGAGAGAATTATGTCTCTGAATGCAGAAACTAAAGCAGCAATCGTTGCAGAATACGCACAAGGCGAAGGCGACACTGGTTCACCAGAAGTTCAAGTAGCTCTACTTACAGCTTCTATCAACCACCTACAAGGTCACTTCAAAGCGCACAAAGGCGATCACCACAGCCGTCGTGGTCTTCTACGCATGGTTTCTCGTCGTCGTAAGCTTCTAGATTACCTAAAAGGTAAAAACCTAGCTCGCTACCAAGACCTAATCAAACGTCTAGGCCTACGTCGCTAATCAGCGACTGCATAGCAGTTTGTCTAAAAAGGGGCTTTATGCCCCTTTTTTGTTGCCTAAATTTAGCCAAATTAGACTTATGCCGTTATAATACTGGCGGCTAAACCTTGTAAGAGGTTTTCTCAAAAGCTCATAGCATTACAGTCAACCACGTCGACCAAAAGGTCGCGACTATTCAAAAGGAATTTCCGAGTTTCTTTTTACTAGTCGCGATTCGTAATGCCTTGAGTGTCAATTAACACATCTAAGATTTCTTTAAGCACTAAAGGAAGATTAGAAACAAGGAATAACAATGTTCGAAAAACCAGTTGTTAAAACGTTCCAGTACGGTAACCACACAGTTACTTTAGAAACTGGCGTTATTGCACGTCAAGCTACAGCAGCAGTTATGGTCACAATGGATGATACGTCTGTATTCGTATCTGTTGTAGGTAAAAAAGAAGCCGTTGCAGGTCAAGACTTCTTCCCACTAACGGTTAACTACCAAGAGCGTACTTACGCTGCGGGTAAAATCCCAGGCGGCTTCTTCAAACGTGAAGGTCGTCCTTCTGAAGGCGAAACGCTAACAGCTCGTCTAATCGACCGTCCAATCCGTCCGCTATTCCCAGACGCGTTTAAAAACGAAGTTCAGGTTATCGCGACAGTAATGTCTGTAAACCCAGATGTTCAGCCAGATATCGTTACAATGATCGGTACTTCTGCTGCTCTTGCTATCTCTGGCATTCCATTCAACGGCCCTATCGGTGCGGCGCGTGTTGGTCATATCGATGGTCAGCTTGTACTTAATCCTAGCCAAACTGAACTAGAAACTTCTAAGCTTGACCTTGTTGTTGCAGGTACAGAGTCAGCAGTGCTGATGGTTGAGTCAGAAGCGGACAACCTAACTGAAGAAGAAATGCTAGCGGCGGTTGTTTATGGTCATGACCAACAACAAGTTGCTATTCAAGCTATCAACGAATTCAAAGCAGAAGTTGCAACTCCTGCTTGGGATTGGGTTGCTCCTGAAGAGAACACAGCGCTTAAAAATAAGATTGCTGATCTAGCAGAAGCTAAACTTGTTGAGGCTTACCAAATTACTGAGAAAATGGCTCGTTACGACCGCATCCACGAGATCGCTGCGGAAGTAAATGAAGTTCTTCTTGCTGAAGATCCTGAAGCAGACACAAAAGAAATCCACACTATCTTCCATGATCTAGAGAAGACAGTAGTACGTAGCCGTATTATTGCGGGTAACCCTCGTATCGATGGCCGTGAAAAAGACATGGTTCGTGCACTAGATGTACGTACTGGTGTTCTTCCTCGTACTCACGGTAGCGCGCTATTCACTCGTGGTGAAACTCAGGCGATCGTTACGGCAACGCTAGGTACTCAGCGTGATGCTCAAATCATCGATGAGCTAACTGGTGAGCGTAAAGATCACTTCCTACTGCACTACAACTTCCCTCCATACTGTGTAGGTGAAACTGGTTTTGTAGGTTCTCCTAAGCGTCGTGAAATCGGCCACGGTAAACTGGCGAAGCGTGGTATTGCTGCAGTAATGCCTTCTGTTGATGAGTTCCCATACACAGTACGTGTTGTATCGGAAATCACTGAATCTAACGGTTCATCTTCAATGGCTTCAGTATGTGGTACTTCTCTTGCGCTTATGGACGCAGGTGTACCAATCAAAGCATCTGTTGCTGGTATCGCAATGGGTCTTGTTAAAGAAGGTGACGATTTCGTTGTACTTTCTGACATCCTTGGCGATGAAGACCATCTAGGTGACATGGACTTTAAAGTAGCAGGTACTAACACTGGTATCACTGCACTTCAAATGGACATCAAGATCGAAGGCATCACTAAAGAAATCATGCAAATTGCGCTTAACCAAGCTCAAGGCGCACGTAAGCACATCCTATCTGTAATGGATGAAGCAATCTCTGGTGCTCGTGAAGACATCTCTGAATTTGCTCCGCGTATTCACACGATGAAGATCAGCGCTGAGAAGATCAAAGACGTTATCGGTAAAGGTGGTGCAGTTATCCGTGCTCTAACTGAAGAGACTGGTACAACTATCGAAATCGAAGACGACGGTACTATCAAGATTGCGGCAACTGAAGGCACTGCTGCGAAAGAAGCTATCCGCCGTATCGAAGAGATCACTGCTGAAGTTGAAGTGGGCCGTATCTACACAGGTAAAGTTGCACGTCTAGCAGACTTCGGTGCATTCGTAACGGTTCTTCCAGGCAAAGATGGTCTTGTACACATTTCTCAAATCGCAGAAAAACGCGTAGAGAAAGTGTCTGACTACCTAGCTGAAGGTCAAGAAGTTCAAGTTAAAGTTCTTGAAATCGACCGCCAAGGCCGTGTACGTCTAAGCATGAAAGAAGCGGTAGAAAAGCCAGCTGAAGAAGCTGCTGCTGAAGCACCGGCTGCTAAAGACGAGTAAGACAAAATGAGACTTTCAGCCTTTTATTAGATTAAGGGCCTGAAAGCATGTTATAAAAGGGGAGCATTTTCGCTCCCCTTTTTTGGTTTGTTTCGATGTATTAACCTCAAACGAGGTTATCGCCTATATTGCATTAAGAGAAACAAATCTTGAGCGGTCCAAACAGGAGTATCAATTAGTGAAATGGTTTCAAACCGCAATTTTATGTGTTGCTATCGCGCTGACCGGTTGTGCAAATACTTCTCAACAATCAGCACAAAAGTGGTTATATCCACCGATGGCGGTGCCACTTCAGCCTAGTGTTCAACAAGAAGTACAAATCGCGCGTCTCTCGCAGTTGCTACAACGTCCCGACCTTAGTGATGAAGTGCGCGCTAAAATGCATTATGAGCGCGGTAGCTACTACGACAGCGTTGGTTTACGTGATCTTGCCCGTTTGGACTTTAACCAGTCTTTGCAGTTGAATCCTGCTCAGCCGGACATCTTCAATCTTTTGGGAGTATACTTTACCCAAGTAGGAGAGTTTGATGCGGCATATGAAGCGTTTGACTCGACCATAGAGTTGGCTCCTGATAATACCTATGCTGAGCGCAACCGTGCGATTGCACTGTATTATGGTGGCCGAATCGATCTCGCTTTAGAAGATATGACCAAGCATTATCAAGAAATGCCAACGGATCCTTTTCGTTCATTATGGCTGTACATCATCGAAGCTGAGCAAAATCCAGAGCAAGCAAAAGCCAATCTTCAACAGCGTTATTTACGTGATCGCAGTGAAGAGTGGGGGTGGGTTCTTGTTGCTATCATGCTGCGAGATGTCTCGGACGAAGACGCGCTTAAAGCAATTATGGATGGAACAAGAGAGAATTATCGCCTAGCTGAACGATTGACGGAAACGTATTTCTACCTTGGAAAGCGTAATCAGCTTGAAGGTGATATCGCAAGTGCCATCTCACTTTATAAGCTCGCGATTTCGTTCAACGTTTACGATTATGTTGAGCATCGCTATTCTTTCTTGGAGCTGGCGCAAATTTACGATCAATTACAGCAAGATAGATTGGCCAAGTTAAAGGCTGCCAAGAAGCTGGAAATTGAATGATTTAGAGCCGCTCGATGAGAGCGGCTTTTTTTATGATTGAACTTGATGAGTGACTCATTTAAAATAGTTAGTCTTGCTAACTAAGTGGTGGTGGCTTTTATGGCATTAGAAGAAAGCTTGATTGATTTAGAGCGTTTTTGCGCCAAAGCTTGGCGTGTCTATGCCAAAGAAGATCCATTATCACATCTAAGCTTTAATGAGTTCGATTATTTACGTGTGATTCAGGTTTACCCTGAGGGTGTGCGAATAACCGATCTTGCAGAAGAGCTGCAAGTGACTAAGCCTTCCGCATCGACAATGGTTGTGCGTTTGGAAAAAAAGGGTTTGGTGAAACGCATCGCATGTAATGAGGATGCTCGTGCTAAGCGTGTGTTGCTTACGGAAGAAGTCGCAGAAAAAATGTCTTTGGAGCAGGTAGTGTACAAAGATATCTCTGACCAAATGATGCAACAATTAAATCAGCAAGAAGCTGAGCAGTTACAAGCTTTACTGAATAAAGCATTGAGTAATAAGTCATTTTAAACTAAACCAAAGGCCTCCGCTGTACGCATTAGCCTTTGGTGTTTCATTTTTCTTTTATTTAATTTAACCATTTAGTTAGTCTTGCTAATTAAATGGTTAGCTTTGCTAACTACTGGTGACAGTCATGCAAAACTCAATTTATAGACAGTTTTGGAAATATACGATTCCAACCGTCGCAGCAATGCTCGTAAACGGTTTGTATCAAATAGTTGATGGCATTTTTATTGGCCGTTATGTTGGCGCTGACGGATTAGCTGGGATCAATGTTGCGTGGCCTATTATCGGCTCGATCCTAGGTATAGGAATGATGATTGGGGTGGGGACTGGCGCGCTGACTTCGATCAAGCAAGGAGAGAACGAGCATGAAGGCGCTAAGCGAATCCTAACGACCGGATTGACGGTGTTAGCGGCATTGATGCCGGTCGTTGCTACAATATTGTTCTTGTTTTCGGATGAATTTATTCGCTGGCAAGGAGCGGAAGGGCGAGTGTTTGAACTTGCGCTGCAATATTTGCATATTCTGATTGTCGCGTGCGTATTCACGTTGGGTTCTATCGCGGTTCCGTTTCTGTTACGCAATGACGACAGCCCGAACTTAGCAACGATTTTGATGGTCATCGGTGCCGTTATTAACATCGTATTAGACTACGTATTTATTGCTTGGTTGGAGTGGGAGTTAACCGGAGCCGCTATTGCCACTGCACTTGCACAATTAGTGGTCACTGTGCTCGGTATTGGTTACTTCTTTACTTCAAAAGCAACATTACGCCTTCGTATCCGCGACTTCAAAGTTCAGGTTGATGCTGCACCAAAGATTATCATGATAGGTACATCAAGTTTCTTTATGTACGCCTACGGCTCTGTGATGGTGGCACTGCACAACGCGTTATTTGCTCAATACGGAAGTGCAATGTTGATCGGAGCGTACGCCATTTTGGGGTACATCGTGACGGTTTACTATCTGATAGCCGAAGGAATTGCGAATGGTATGCAGCCTTTAGTGAGCTTCAACCACGGTGCACGTAATCAGGAGAACATCAGAAAGTTATTAAAGGTCGCGATGGGGACATCTGTGCTTGGTGGGGTGGCGTTCGTTGTTTTGATGAACCTTTTCCCGTACGAACTGGTTGCGGTGTTTAATAATGCTGACCAACAGTTGATTGATAGCACCGTGATCGGGATTCGTTTACACATGTTTGCGTTGTTCTTAGATGGTTTTTTAGTTGTGGCGGCCGCGTACTATCAATCAGTAAACAAAGGCAGCAAAGCTATGTTTGTAACACTAGGCAACATGCTGGTCCAGTTGCCATTCTTATTCATTATGCCGAAACTTTTCGGCGTGACAGGTATTTGGTTAGCTTTCCCATTGTCTAACATTGCATTGAGTTTGGTCGTGATCAGTATGTTGTGGCGAGATGTGAAAAAGCTGCTTAATGAGAGTTCTGTCGAACCAAGGGTGCAAGCCTGCTAACAAAAGCTAACAGATAAAAGCGAGGCTAGGCCTCGCTTTTATCTTTAAGGATTAAATGGTTTTTACTTCTAAGCCCGCTAGTTGATGCCAATAGCCATTGCATTGGCGGCTTTCGAGCTTTTCAGGATTATCGCCGTATTCGTTTGAGCGAAAACGCTCTAACTCTGAAAAAGTGTCGATACCAAGAGGGCTTAACCGGACCACATCAACCAGCCCTTTCATACTTGGTAAGTCATTGATGAGGTTGTAGCAATACCCTGACTGTGTTTGAATGCCGTTAAGGTTAAAGACTTCTTGCCCTTCTTGGCTGCTGACCTGGATACCCGTAGGGTATTTGATACAGCAGGTTTCGCAATCGTCTTTCGCTCGGTTTTCAGCTCGGGCTGTGAAACAGCGAGCGGAATACGCTAAAGGCAAATAACCGTGGCTAAATACCTCAACTTCAAACTTGTTACGAATACCAAGCTCGTCACACTGAACTAAAGTATCGTTTAACCATTCGCGAGAGAGTTCGACAGGCATGCACCAACGCATCATACCTTGCTTCAAAAATAAGTTGAGCGTGTGTGCGTTATAAGTATTGATTGCAGGGCCAACGACGAAAGGCACTTTATGCTCTGATGCCAATTGAACAGCAGATACGTCATTTGCTTCAATCGCGAAGTCACCGTTGTCGATGTACTTCTTCATTATGTTTACTTCACTCGGAGCTTCTAGTAGTGCCATCGTTGATAGCACCACTTGCTTGCCAGATGCAGACAGCTCTTTTGCGATTTCAAGCCAATGCGAAGGCTTCATTTCTCGACGTTTTGAGCATACGGTTTCCCCAAGATAGATGATGTCCGCGGAGCTTGATTTCGCTTGTTCATAAAACGCTTCGATGTCTTGTTTTGGCCAGAAGTACAACAGCGGGCCAAGCGCGTATTTCATTGAATTATCCATCTTAACCTCTATTGCCATTTGCGGTGATAAGCACCAAGTGTGGTCTGCGTACCTTCAGACACGTTTGCCAATGCGGCATCCCAAGCCGCTTCGACTTGGTAAGCTTCTGGGTTTGCTTGGTAACGGTCAATCGCGGCTCGCCATGTTCGAGTGACTTGTTCTACGTAAGCAGGGCTACGTTGGCGACCTTCAATTTTTACAGACGCCACATTTGCAGCAAATAGTTCTGGCAGCATAGAGAGGGTGTTCAAACTGGTTGGTTCTTCCAGTGCGTGGTAGCGTTTTTTCTCGCCTTCGATTTCTGCTTCGAAACGACCTTTACACAAGGTAGGGTAGCCCGCATTTTCACCGGCGCTGTAGCGATCGATCAAAATGTCGTTAAGGCGGGATTCCAGACCATTTTCTGTTTCTTGCCAGCGAACGTACTTAGCTGGAGAGCATGCTCCCACAGTGTTTGGAGACTCGCCTGTCATGTATGACGATAGGTAGCAGCGACCTTCAGACATGATGCAAAGGCTACCAAAAGCAAAGACTTCTAACTCGACATCGCTAGTGATGTTGCGTGAAAGCTGTTTGACCTGATGAATCGATAAAACGCGAGGTAATACTACCCGTTTTACGTTGAAGTTTTGTTTGTAAAAATCAATGGCTGCGACGTTGGTCGCTGATGCTTGCACTGAAAGGTGTAGTTCCAGATCGGGATATTTGCGAGCCGCGTACTCCAGCACAGCAATGTCTGCAACAATCAGCGCGTCTACACCCAGTGCTGCTGCATTGTCTACTGCGTTCGTCCAGCGCTCGAAGCCATTGGGATGAGCGAAGGTATTCAACGCGACATGAATTTTTTTATTGCGGTCATGAACGTATTGCACCGCTTTTTCTAATTTCTTGCCGTTAAAGTTGAGGCCAGCAAAGTGACGGGCGTTGGTATCATCTTTGAAACCAATGTAGACGGCATCGGCACCGCAATCAATCGCAGTTTTTAACGCAGGCAGGTTACCCGCGGGACACAAGAGTTCCATATGCTCACAATCATTGAGAATAAAAAGGTGTCCGCATTTTATGAAGAATTATGAATAGCGAAATTGACCTAAGTTAGGTTTAGCTCAATAAAGTCGATATTTACCTCTTGCGAGTAAGGGTATCGGGTCTGGGTTAGTTCTTGTGACGACGATTCTGTACAAACAGCTCTTCAATTTCATGTTTTGGCTGTGGGCGATAAAAATGGAATCCTTGAATCGCATTACATTGAAGGTTAGAGAGCAAAGTAGCTTGCTGGTGGGTTTCCACCCCCTCGGCAACGACAGTTAAGTCGAGCGACTTACCCAGATTAATGATGTTTTCAATCACAGTGACTTGTTTCGGTAGTGTGTCGATATCATTAATAAAAGCGCGGTCGATTTTTAGCTCGTCAATAGGGAAACGCGCTAAGTAGGAAAGAGAAGAGTAGCCGGTACCAAAGTCATCGATAGAGAGAGCGAAGCCAAGCTTTTTAATCGCATTCAACATTTGCAGTGTATGTTCGCTATCACTCATCACGGCACTTTCGGTTAGCTCGAAGGTAATGCAGCTTGGATCAAGCTCGGTAGTGCGAAGCAACTTTTCCATAAAGTCGATCAGCTGTGGGTTGCCAAATTGCTCGGGAGAGAGGTTGATGGCGACACGGCCTGGCAGTATGCCCTGTTGTTTCCAACGTTTTACCGTATTGAAAACATCACGCATCACGACACGTCCAAGGTGTTCGATTAACCCAGCTCGCTCGGCGACAGGAATGAATGAGCCAGGACTAATGTACCCTTCGACTGGATGCTTCCAACGAACGAGCGCTTCTGCGCCGTTGATACTGAAGTCTCGCGCGTTAACCTTAGGTTGATACCACACTTCCAAACCGTTCTGCTGCAATGCTTTTTGCAGTTCGATTTCAAGCCACAAACGCATACGCGCTTCTTTGTTCATTTGATCGTTAAATTTGATCAGACGATTTCTACCACGATCTTTGGCTTCATACATCGCAGTATCGGCATTTTGTAGTAGGATTCGTGCATCTTGTCCGTCTTCAGGGTATCGAACGCTACCAATTGAACAGGCAAGGCGTTTGCTGAAGTGGTGCAAGTCGAAAGGTTGGTTGATCAACGAGATAATGCGATCGGACAAAATTTCAGCCATGCGGGTATTTTCTGGCTCCGGCAGAATGACGCCAAACTCATCGCCACCCAAATGACCAATAATCGCTTGGTTTGGTAGTAACCGTTTAAGACGGGCCGATACCTCTTGAATCACTTTATCGCCAATATGGTGACCAAGTGAGTCATTAATGTTTTTGAAGTTATCGATATCCAAATAGAACACCAGAAGCGGTGTTTGCTTTTTGATCAGCTGTTCCAAACGTTTGGTGAAGCCAAAGCGGTTGTAGAGTTTGGTGAGCGAGTCAATGTGTATGTCTTCATTCGATGCAGAAGACAGGTTTTTGGGCGCATCATCAGCATCTTGGATTAGGATAATTTGAGATTCGCTACCTAATATCGCCGTGGAATCCGCGTGTAGCTGAACTTTCCGTTCAAAGCCGCATCTTGCACTGGTTAAGCAGACAAAAGGTTTGTCAGAAATTAATGTACTCAATCGATGACTAAATACCTTTTTACTGTTTTCATCGATGAATAAACGACTTAGCTCTTCGCCCAACAATTCATGAGGAGAGTTAAGTCCGAGAAGGCGCGCTGATGCGGGGTTCGCAGAGATGACAATATCATCTTCGATAAGCAGTAAGCCGTCTGGTAGCAGTTGTGTTAACTTCGCAAACTTACTTTCGGACTCTTCTAAGGAGCGAACGAGTATCTGCTTTTCTGAAGTATCGACAGCGTGAAAAACAACAAAGCGAATGTCGTTACCTTCAAAAACTGGCGAAAGACTAAAGTGAAGACTGGTTTCAAGGTCGGTTTCATCGAGCGTGATTTCGGCTTCGACATGTGCCCCTTTGAACGCGCGCTGATAGTATGGTGCAAGCTTCTTATAAAACTGTTCACCCAGCACTTGGCAATCGTTTAAGCCGACGATTTCCTCATGACTTAAACCTGCGATATCGCAGTAACGGTCACTTACCATTCGATAATTGTGTTTTTTATCAAGAATGGCAAAGAAGAAAGGGCTATTTGAGGTTAGCGTGGCAAACCAATGTTTTAATTGCTGGGAAGGCATTAGGGTATTACCGATCTCCAATGAGCCAGATTATTCGTCCGTGTATAAAAAGCGACACCCTGATAAGCCTGCGGCGGTCTACCACCAAGCTAAAGTGTTACCTGCCATTAAAGGGCTCGCGGTTTTAGCTGTGCAGTCGACAATCACATGGATACGCTCAGATAACTATAACTTTGAAAATACGGTTGTAAAAGTGTTTATCCACCTGTTCGCATCAATAATACACGTAAGTTCAAAAAAAGAAGCGTTAGTGAGCAATAAACCACCAATCTAAAATAAGCACTTTATTGATACATAACAGTAATCTCATCGCCACGATTGCTTAATATAAGCAACCTAATGACAAAGTAACGGATAATGAACGTGTTAAACAAGATTCGCAGTCAACTAGTAAAGAACGCAGCTAATATTTTGCGTTCTCCAGTCCAGTTATTACCACAGCCAATTCAGCAAAAAGCGTTGCTGGAAGGGCTAAAAATGGTGTTTAAAGAAGCCTTGGAAGATGGTGACTTTGAGTTCCTTGAAGACAAGTGGTTAAAAGTTGCGATTAAAGACTTGAACTTAGCATGGTACATCAGCTATCAAGACGAAAAATTGGTGGTAGCTGAAAAACCAGTTCAGGAAGATGTGAGTTTTAGTGGTAATCTAAACGACCTAGTACTGATTGCTGGTCGTAAAGAAGACCCTGACACACTGTTCTTCCAACGTCGCCTTTCAATTGAAGGTGATACTGAGCTTGGCTTAGAAGTGAAAAACTTAATGGACAGTGTCGACTTAGAGCAGTTACCGAAAGCAATGCAAGTCGCTTTGAATCAATTGGCTGATTTTGTTCAGAAAGGAGTTCAAGCGCCTGCACAACCAACCGGAGTAGCGAATGCTTATTCGAACTGAAGCCCCAGCGGACATTCTTACCATTGACCGCTTATTGAAACACGCCTTCCCGACGGAAGCTGAAGCTGAGCTTGTGATGCGTTTGCGCGAAAACAGCAAATTCACGCTTTCCTTAGTCGCGTGTACAGATGAGGGAGAGGTGATAGGCCATGCTTTATTTAGCCCTGTGACCTTAAATGGTGAAGATTTGTCATGGCAAGGGCTAGCGCCATTAGCTGTTCATGAAGATTACCGTCGCCAAGGCATCGCTGCAGAGTTGATCAAAGAAGGTTTTGATTCACTGCGTGATTTTGGCTACCCAGTGTGTGTGGTGTTGGGCGATCCTGATTATTACGCGCGCCAGGGTTTTCAATCATGCGACGAGATGGGCTTTGAATGTGCTTGGGATGTCCCTAAAGGTGCATTTCGAGTCGCAGAGTTGGTCGAAGGTCAATGTGCTGGACGCTCCGGACGCATAGACTATGCGCCAGAGTTCTCTGAACTGTAAATGAAAGAAGCCCACGACTAAGTGGGCTTCTTTCTTATTCACTGAAAACTGAGATAGGGAGGTTAGGATGACTGGTTACTTTTCTTTTTGCCCCAGACCTCTATTTTCGCTTTTTTACTTACCCCTAGCAGGCTGAGTTTTGTGCTTCCCCAGCTACTGTAAGTCATTTCAATCTGTTTTAGCTTGGCTTCTTTTGTACCTGGAAGGCTCCAGGCACGAGTCGACAATCCGCTTGTTAGTACGCCCATAGAGGAAAGCTTTTTCTCACTACCATCTGTCATGACGACTTTTAAACCATTAATGTCTACCGTTCCTTGCACACATTTTAGTTTTATTTTACTGAAGCTTCGGTTTCGGAATAGGCTATTTGGTGTCACGGTATCTGTTTCTGTATGAAAGTTAACGGTTTTCGTTGCAATCAGCTCCCACTCATCGCTGTTATTAGCAAAAACACTCATACTGGTGGCGGCTACCAGTGTGCAAAGTAGTAGCGTATTTAAGAATTTCATAATGTACCTCATATGTCATACCCAATGTGTGGCCGTTGGCAAAACGCTATGTTCAGGAATATCCAAATCATCTCATTGTGTTCAGGTGTTCCTTGAAGTCCTTTAGGTATAATCGCGATAATTTGATAGGATTGCCCTCGTTCAAATAGGTGACGGAAAATGTCAATTAACGAGAAACAGTATTTACGTGAAATGGGGATCAGCACATGGGAGCTGGTACACCCTGAAAGACTGGAAGGCTATCAATCGCCATTATTGGATTTGCAAAGTTCATGTAAACTCCTATTGGTATCGCCAATATGTCCAGAAAACGAGACGGCATTGATGTTTGAGCGCGTATTAAAAAGCATTAAGCTCACGCTTGATGATGCGCTACACCTAGAGCCTGAGCGCTTATCCATGCTGGGTGAACATCAGCTAGAGTGGGTGTGGTTTGCAGGCTGTGAGGCTGATAAAAGCATCAAGGCAAAGCACCTGACCTCGCCACTATTACAAGATATTGATGGTAATAACGAACAGCGCCGCGCATTGTGGCAACAAATCTGTTCGTACTCTTAACGGAGCTAATGCGTGACAATTGAAATTACGCCGATGCGTGCAGAGCACCTCGACCAAGTTTTGCAAATCGAGCAGCAAGCACATTCTCACCCTTGGGCCGAATCTTTGGTTCGTGACTTATCCAGTCGCGGTGCTTGCCATCATGTGATGCTGGAAGGCTCTCAAGTGGTTGGTTACTTCTATGGACAGAATATTGTTGGAGAAGTGACACTATTAAATATTGCAGTAGCGCCTTCTCAACAGGGCAGAGGGCTAGGGCAAAAATTGCTGGACGCGTTTATTGAATACTGTGAACAAGCCAAAGCAGAGAGTGCTTGGTTAGAAGTGCGTGAAAGTAATCACCCAGCTATCCATATTTATGAGCAAGCAGGTTTTAATGAAGTGGACCGTCGTTACAACTATTACCCAGCTAAATCGGGAAATGGTAAGGAAGACGCCATTATCATGAGTTACTTATTTTTGAGTTAGTTTTAGGCCGTTACTAATTACCTCATCAACACTTATGCTTTAAATGCGTATCCGGATTCGAGGCTTTTGAATATGTAATAATAATTTTTTGAATTTTTACATCTCTTTGTGTGGAGCTGGCTTTCCCTTGTTAGTTGCAGGTAAAGGCTGGTGAGCCGAGTAAATTCAGTTCATGTCTTTCCAGTTTGCTAGCACAGCGATAATAAGCGAGAATACCGCACAATATCGAATAGTAGATATGCTTGCCTATTTTGTGAGCATGAAAGTAATTTAGAAGATTAACTAATGTCAAATCCCCTTTTTTTAGGCGAAGTGTCTAAGCGCAGAACGTTCGCTATTATTTCTCACCCGGATGCGGGTAAAACCACCATTACTGAAAAAGTCCTTTTATTCGGAAACGCGATCCAAAAAGCAGGTACGGTTAAAGGTCGTGGTAACGCACAGCACGCAAAATCAGACTGGATGGAAATGGAAAAAGAACGTGGTATCTCGGTAACCACTTCTGTAATGCAGTTCCCTTACAATGACTGTCTGGTAAACCTACTTGATACGCCTGGACACGAAGACTTCTCGGAAGATACATACCGTACGTTAACGGCAGTAGACTCGTGTTTGATGGTTATCGATGCGGCGAAAGGTGTCGAGGATCGTACACGTAAGCTGATGGAAGTAACGCGTCTGCGTGACACGCCAATCGTAACCTTCATGAACAAACTTGACCGTGACGTTCGTGATCCAATGGAAGTATTGGACGAGGTAGAAAACGAGTTGGGCATGATGTGTGCGCCAATTACATGGCCAATCGGCTGTGGTAAAGAATTTAAAGGTGTGTACCACATTCACCGTGATGAAACGATTTTATACGAATCAGGTCACGGTCATGAGATTCAAGAAGTTCGAATCATCAAAGGTCTCGATAACCCAGAGCTTGATGAAAAAGTTGGTGCAGGCCTTGCGGAAAGTGTTCGAGAAGAGCTTGAGCTTGTTATGGGTGCTTGCCCTGAGTTTGATTTGGAAATGTTCCTAACAGGTGACCTGACGCCAGTTTACTTCGGTACTGCATTAGGTAACTTTGGTGTGGATCATATGCTAGACGGTCTAACTGAATGGGCTCCAGCGCCGAAAACTCGTCAAGCGGTTGAACGTGAAGTTGAAGCGACTGAAGAGAAGTTCTCTGGTTTCGTATTTAAGATCCAAGCGAACATGGACCCAAAACACCGCGACCGTATCGCATTCATGCGTATTGTATCGGGCACTTACACGCAAGGTATGAAGATGAACCACGTTCGTCTTGGCAAGCAAGTGAGTATCTCTGATGCAGTAACCTTTATGGCTGGTGACCGTGCACGTGCAGAACACGCTTACGCCGGTGACATCATTGGTCTACACAACCACGGCACTATTCAGATTGGTGATACCTTTACGCAAGGTGAATCACTGAAGTTCTCTGGTATTCCGAACTTCGCTCCGGAACTATTCCGTCGTATTCGCCTGAAAGATCCATTAAAGCAGAAGCAGCTTCTCAAAGGTTTGGTTCAGCTATCAGAAGAAGGTGCGGTACAGGTATTCCGTCCTCTACAGAACAACGATCTGATCGTTGGTGCCGTTGGTGTACTTCAGTTTGATGTTGTTGTGGCTCGTTTGAAATCTGAGTATAACGTTGAAGCGATTTATGAAGGCATTAACGTTGCAACTGCTCGTTGGGTTGAGTGTGGTGATGCGAAGAAACTGGATGAGTTCCAACGCAAGAATCAAGCGAACTTAGCATTGGATGGTGGTGATAACCTAACGTATATCGCTCCAACAATGGTTAACTTAAACTTGGCGAAAGAGCGTTTCCCTGACGTTGATTTCCGTGCGACGCGTGAGCACTAATTTGCGCGGTTAGGGTAAGCCTTAACGCAAACTAGATTTTAAAACGCCCTTGGCTATAAACTTAGCCAAGGGCGTTTTTATATAAGGATAAGATATGAATTGGTTTAAACGTGGGCTAAAGCGTTACGACAACTGGTGTAAAGAGATGGGGTTAACTCCCGATCAGAAACGCAGTTGTGTCCCATATCGAAAAGACCCAGCCCATCAAACTGAAGAGAAGAGTGAAGCCCAACCATCCTCTGATTTTCTGCCCGCAGATACAGATAAAAAGCGTCAAGATGAAGCTCTTTGATACGCACTGCCACTTTGATTTTGATGTGTTTCAAGATGACTTTGCACATCAACTTGAGCTTGCTCAAACGCAAGGCGTCGCAAGAATTTTGATTCCTTCCGTCGGTCCGCAAAACTGGGCTCGTATTCAAACTTTGGCAGAGCAACATGCCAATTTGTATTATGCGCTCGGCTTTCATCCGTATTTTCTTGAAGATAACGTTGAGCAGCACCTTAAAGAGCTAGAAGGCTATCTAAATCAAAAAGGGCAGCAGTGCGTGGCAATAGGAGAGTGTGGTTTAGATTTTGCCATTGATGTTGATCCACAGTTGCAAGAAAAGATACTTGAAGTTCAATTTGAGCTGGCTAGACGCTTCGAACTCCCAGTTATTTTACATAGCCGAAAAGCGCACAATCGCCTCATTCAAATGGTGAAAGCGGCGAATCTCCCTAGAGGTGGTGTGCTACACGCTTTTTCTGGGAGTTATCAGCAAGCCATGGAGTGGGTCAAATTAGGTTTTTTTATCGGTGTAGGAGGAACGATTACCTACCCAAGAGCCAAGAAAACACGCGACGCAATTCAAAAATTACCACTCGAAAACCTAGTAATCGAAACAGACGCACCAGATATGCCTATACTTGGATATCAAGGGGAGTCAAATCACCCAGCCAAACTCATTCACGTCTTTAATGAGCTCGTAGAGTTGCATAACGGCCGAAAGCAATCGATTGCCTCTCAACTGTGGAAAAATAGCAATTTTGCTTTCTCGATATGTGAATAAAATCTAAAGATGTGGTTTGAAATCGAAAACGTTTTCCTGCTTATTGTGAATTAACTCACAAAGCTGGTTGAATCAATCATGAATCTTATAGGAAAGTGTGAGGCTGGCATTACTTTAATTGATTCTGCATGAGTATAATTGCCCCCGCTTTATAGCTCCATTTTGTAACACGCCAATAAATAACTTATAAGGAAGTCATAAACTATGAGCCTGTTTATGAGCCTAATCGGTATGGTAGTGCTTCTTGCGATTGCAGTGGCATTTTCTAACAACCGAAAAGCTATCAACTTTAGAACTGTGGGTGGCGCATTCGCTATCCAATTCGCATTAGGTGCATTTGTTCTGTATGTACCTTGGGGCCGTGATCTACTAAACGGTTTCTCTTCAGGTGTTTCTAACGTTATCAACTACGGTAACGATGGTTCATCATTCCTGTTCGGTGGTCTTGTTTCTGACAAGATGTTCGAAGTATTCGGCGGCGGCGGTTTCATCTTCGCATTCCGTGTTCTTCCTACACTGATCTTCTTCTCTGCACTGATTTCAGTTCTTTACTACATTGGCGTTATGCAATGGGTTATCAAGATTCTTGGTGGCGCACTACAAAAAGCGCTAGGCACTTCGCGTGCGGAATCAATGTCAGCAGCAGCTAACATTTTCGTAGGTCAAACTGAGGCACCTCTAGTTGTTCGTCCATTCGTTCCAAAAATGACTCAATCAGAGCTATTCGCGGTAATGTGTGGTGGTCTAGCTTCTGTTGCTGGTGGTGTGCTAGCTGGTTACGCATCTATGGGTGTTCCACTAGAGTACCTAGTTGCGGCATCATTCATGGCAGCACCAGGTGGTCTACTGTTCGCTAAAATCCTTCACCCTGAGACTGACCAGCCTCACGAAAGTATCGAAGAAGCGATGGACGGCGGTGACGACAAACCAGTTAACGTAATCGACGCAGCTGCGGGCGGTGCGGCTTCTGGTCTACAACTTGCGCTTAACGTAGGTGCAATGCTAATCGCATTCGTTGGTCTAATCGCGCTAATCAACGGTATGCTAGGTGGCATCGGTGGTTGGTTCGGCATGCCAGAACTAACACTAGAGCTAATTCTAGGTTACGCGTTCTCTCCACTAGCATTCCTAATCGGTGTTCCATGGGCAGAAGCTGTAACAGCTGGTTCATTCATCGGTCAGAAAATCGTAGTGAACGAATTCGTTGCTTACTTGAACTTCACACCATACCTAGGTGAAAACGCTCAAGTAATCGCGGCAACTGGTGAAGTAATGTCTGAGAAGACAACAGCTATCATCTCATTCGCACTATGTGGTTTCGCGAACCTTTCTTCTATCGCGATTCTACTTGGTGGTCTAGGTAGCCTTGCACCAAACCGTCGTAGTGACATCGCTCGCATGGGTGTTAAAGCAGTTCTTGCAGGTACGTTGTCTAACCTTATGGCAGCGACAATTGCAGGCTTCTGCTTAAGCCTTGCAGCACTATAATTAGAATCGGTTCTTAATATATAGACGCCGTTTTACATCATGCCCTGTAGCAAGAGATTGCTGCGGGGCATTTTTCGTTTTTCGGGCTCCAAAATTTCATCGGGTGTTTGCCTTAGTCGAGGTATTACGCAGTCAATGGAATAGGGGCTAGGAAATTTTGAGATACAAACCGTTTGCGCTCTATTTGGTGCTACAGTTTTGCGGTGAAACTCTATAATGTATTAATCACAGGATAGTGGTTAAGCTTGATTCTTAATCACGTAATGAATATTACATAATCGATGGGCAAATGAATTGCCCTGCAATATCAGATCTAATAGGCGTTTTGCTTTGTGATGTGATATTAAAGACACCGCAATCATAGATTGTTGTGCCATAGGCCAAACTGGTACTGTGCGGTGACAAGGATAGCAATTGGCATATGATAAATTTTCGCTGTATATGCCGAGTCTTCAGGGAACCAAGTCCGTTCATTAATAGACTGTTTAGCCATTTACTCACATTGTCTCGACTTGTTGATTATAGTTAAAGACGTGATGTAAGGCTGAGTAGTGAATTTTTTGAATATTGATCGGAGATAGAAATGAGCGATTTAAAAGCAGCAGCGCTACGTGCACTTAAACTTATGGACCTAACTACGTTGAATGACGATGACACTGATGCAAAAGTGATCTCACTATGTCATGATGCGAAAACAGCAGTAGGCAACACAGCTGCAATTTGTATTTACCCTCGCTTTATTCCTATTGCTAAGAAGACACTTCGTGAGCAAGGTACGCCAGAGGTTCGTATTGCAACAGTAACGAACTTCCCACATGGTAACGACGACATTGAAATCGCAGTTGCCGAAACAAAAGCGGCGGTTGCTTACGGTGCAGACGAAGTTGACGTAGTTTTTCCTTACCGCGCGCTAATGGCGGGTGATGAGAAAGTAGGCTTCGAACTAGTTAAGCAATGTAAAGAAGCTTGTGGTGACATTCTTCTTAAAGTGATCATCGAAACAGGTGAACTAAAAGAAGAAGCACTAATCAAGAAAGCATCTCAAATCTGTATTGAAGCAGGTGCTGACTTCATTAAAACTTCAACTGGTAAAGTGCCAGTAAACGCAACACCAGAATACGCTCGCATGATGCTTGAAGTTATTCGCGACATGGGTGTTGCAGAAACTGTTGGTTTCAAACCAGCAGGTGGTGTGCGCACTGCTGAAGACGCAGCAGCATACCTAGCAATGGCTGACGAAATCCTAGGTGACAACTGGGTTGATGCTCGTCACTACCGTTTTGGTGCGTCTAGCCTGCTAACCAACCTACTAAATACATTAGAAGTATCGGACGACGTCGCTGATCCAACAGCGTACTAATTCCAATAATGCGTCTGAACGGTAGCACCTAAACGGGTGCTACCAAACCTCTTCTATCCTACTACAACCATGGCTCAAAAGAGCTTGGGAGGCACTAATGTATTTACCACAAGAAATCATTCGTAAAAAACGTGACGGCGAAGTCCTAACCGCCGACGAAATCAACTTCTTTATTCAAGGCGTAGCGAACAACACGGTATCTGAAGGTCAGATTGCGGCGTTTGCTATGACGATTTTCTTTAATGAAATGACCATGGATGAGCGCATCGCCTTAACGTGTGCAATGCGTGATTCGGGCATGGTTATCGACTGGAGCCACATGAACTTCGGTGGTCCAATTGTCGACAAACACTCAACCGGTGGTGTGGGTGACGTAACTTCTTTAATGCTTGGCCCAATGGTGGCAGCGTGTGGCGGTTTCGTACCTATGATCTCTGGCCGCGGTCTTGGTCATACAGGCGGTACGCTGGATAAACTTGAATCTATCCCTGGTTACAACATTACACCGAGCAACGATGTTTTTGGTCAAGTAACCAAAGACGCTGGTGTGGCGATCATCGGTCAAACTGGTGACCTTGCTCCTGCGGATAAGCGTGTTTACGCGACTCGTGATATTACCGCAACGGTAGACAATATCTCCCTGATCACGGCGTCGATCCTTTCTAAGAAACTGGCGGCGGGTCTGGAATCGCTAGTGATGGACGTAAAAGTGGGTTCAGGTGCATTTATGCCAACTTACGAAGCGTCTGAAGAGCTAGCAAAATCAATCGTTGCGGTAGCAAACGGTGCTGGCACTAAGACTACGGCAATTCTTACGGACATGAACCAAGTATTGGCGTCTTCAGCGGGTAACGCAGTAGAAGTTCGTGAAGCGGTTCGTTTCTTAACAGGTGAATACCGTAACCCTCGTCTACTTGAAGTGACCATGGCTTCATGTGCTGAAATGTTAGTACTTGGCAAGCTTGCTGAGAACACAGAAGACGCACGCGCAAAACTGATGGAAGTGCTGGATAACGGCAAAGCGGCTGAGTGCTTCGGCAAGATGGTTGCCGGCTTAGGCGGCCCCGAGGACTTCGTAGAAAACTACGACAACTACTTAGAAAAAGCAGCAATCATTAAGCCAGTTTACGCAACAGAAACGGGCATTGTCTCTGCAATGGATACACGTGCTATCGGCATGGCTGTGGTTGCTATGGGTGGTGGTCGTCGTGTTGCTACTGATGAAATCGACTACGCAGTTGGTTTCGACGAGTTCATCCGCCTAGGTGAGGTCGCAGACAGTGATAAACCTCTTGCAGTCATCCACGCTCGCACTGAAGAGCAATGGGAAGAAGCGGCAAAAGCACTGCGCAGTGCAATCAAAGTAGGTGGTGAATACACACCAACTCCAGAGGTTTACCGCCAAATTCGTGCAGAAGATATCTAATAGAACAAGTAATTACACAAGGCCTACTCAACCATAATAAAAAGCCGAGTGGGCCTAAGGAACGAGCAATGAAAAGAGCATTTATTTTAGTACTAGACTCATTCGGTATCGGTGCAACTGCCGATGCTAAAGAATTTGGTGATGTAGGTTCAGACACACTAGGTCACATCGCTGACCAATGTGAAAAAGGCTTAGCAGATAACGACAATCGCCAAGGTGCACTTCGCCTTCCAAATCTATCGAAACTTGGTTTGGCAATGGCGCATAAAGAATCGACAGGTCGCTTCGCACCTGGACTAGACGCAGACGCTGAAATCATCGGTGCATACGGTCACGCTGCAGAGCTTTCTTCAGGTAAAGACACACCGTCTGGTCACTGGGAAATCGCAGGTGTGCCTGTTCTGTTTGATTGGGGTTACTTCACTGACAAAGCAAACAGCTTCCCGAAAGAACTGACAGACCGCATTCTTGAGCGTGCAGGTCTTGACGGTTTCCTAGGTAACTGCCACGCATCTGGTACTCAAGTTCTTGACGATCTTGGTGAAGAGCACATGAAGACTGGCAAACCAATCTTCTACACGTCTGCTGACTCTGTATTCCAAATTGCATGTCACGAAGAGACTTTCGGTCTTGATCGTCTACTAGAGCTTTGCCAAATCGCACGTGAAGAGCTAGAAGATTACAACATTGGTCGTGTTATTGCGCGTCCATTCGTTGGTGCTGGTAAAGGTCAATTTGAGCGTACTGGTAACCGTCGTGACCTTTCTGTTGAGCCACCATCAGCAACGGTTCTACAGAAACTTGTTGAAGAGAAGCAAGGCAACGTGGTTTCTATCGGTAAGATTGCTGATATCTACGCAAACTGCGGCATCACTAAGAAAGTGAAAGCGACAGGTATCCCTGCATTGTTCGAAGCAACGCTAGAGCAAATCAAAGAAGCGGGTGACAACACGATCGTATTCACTAACTTCGTAGACTTCGACTCAGCTTACGGTCACCGTCGTGATGTAGCGGGCTACGCAGCGGCACTTGAGTACTTCGATGGTCGCATCAACGAAGTGCTGGATATTATGGAAGAAGACGATGTGCTGATCCTAACGGCAGACCACGGTTGTGACCCAACATGGCCAGGTACAGACCACACTCGTGAGCACATCCCAGTGATTGTTTACGGTAAGAAAGTACCAGCAGGTTCACTAGGCCGTCGTGATAGTTTTGCAGATATCGGTCAAACATTGGCAAGTTACTTCGGTACTTCTCCAATGGATTACGGTAAGAACTTCCTATAATTAGTTAGGTTTTTGAAAACTAGGAGCTTGATTGCTCCTAGTTTTATGTTTGCAGTATGTAAATGCTGCTTGTCGGAAATGAGAATACTCTGGCTTATATCGCCTTAAGCGCGGAGCGCTAGAGAAAGGTTAAGGAAAAGAAAATGGCAACTCCACATATCAATGCTGAAATGGGTGCATTTGCAGACGTCGTACTGATGCCTGGTGATCCACTACGTGCAAAATACATCGCAGAGACTTTCCTTGAAGATGTCGTTCAAGTGTGTGACGTTCGTAATATGTTTGGTTACACAGGTACATACAAAGGCCGTAAGATCTCGGTAATGGGCCACGGTATGGGTATCCCATCATGCTCGATTTACGCGACTGAACTAATCAAAGACTTCGGCGTGAAGAAAATCATCCGTGTTGGCAGCTGTGGCGCAGTGAATGAAGACATCAAAGTGCGTGATGTTGTGATCGGCATGGGTGCATGTACTGACTCTAAAGTGAACCGTATCCGCTTTAAAGGTCATGACTTCGCGGCAATCGCAGACTACAACATGGTTCGTGCGGCAGAAGACGCTGCAAAAGCTCGCGGTATTGACGTTAAAGTTGGTAACCTATTCTCAGCAGAGCTTTTCTACACGCCAGATCCAGAAATGTTCGATGTAATGGACAAGTACGGCATTGTTGGTGTTGAAATGGAAGCGGCTGGTATTTACGGTGTTGCGGCAGAATACGGTGCAAAAGCTCTGACAATCTGTACGGTTTCTGATCATATCAAGACTGGCGAACAGACTACATCTGACGAGCGTCAAACGACATTCAACGACATGATGCTAATCGCACTAGATTCAGTATTGCTTGGTGACGAAGAGTAAGCGACGAAGAGTCATTCTATTTTTCGCTCTCAAGAGCTAAAAAACAGCCCGCACATTGCGGGCTGTTTTTATATGAGTTATTAGCGCTACCTAGTTACTTGGTTAGCAGCAGGTTTGGCGCTTTTTTACGACGTATCGGTTGTCGACGTAAAATCAAGATGAATAACATACCACAGACAAAGCTCATTAAGACCATCATGTACATATAACGATCACTCTTGCGATAGTGGTGGTCAGAAATAGCCGTCACCCGGCCCGTCTCAAAGGTCACGCGAACAAAACCGATAAGCGCACCATCTGCAAAAACTGGTTCAACCAACTGCTGGCGACCAATGGAAGCTGTTGCCAAAGGCGTATCCAGGCCAAGAACTTCGCGTACCGATAATGCCTCTTCACTAGATGCTAAACGTACACCCTGTGCATCGTAGATTGTTGCATCAAACACTAAACGGTCTTGTGCTAGCTGGTTTGTTAGCTGAAGTAATCGTTCTTGATCTTTAGTTAAAATCATCTCACTGGCAGAAAGAGACGCCTGTGAAATCAAAACTTTGGTGAGTGTTTCAAGCTGTTGTGCTTGAATTTTCTCATTACCCTTACTGATCACAACACTGTTTTTTATTGTGATAAACAACATCACACACAGTAGGATTAGTGCCAGAATTCTTAGGGCATTCCTTACTGAGAACAAAGATTCACTCATGCTCTTTACTCATCCATTTAAAATAAAACAAAGACTTGCCTTTTTAGTTTGTTGAGGTAACGTTTTAGCAAAGTCATAAGGGATTATATACATGGACGCGTCAAAAAGCTTGCCTATCAGAAAACATACGACACTTTTAAAACGATTACCCGAGACTCGATTTGCCTCCCAATTAGATAAAGCAAAAGCAAACTGGATCGTATTTGCTGAGTACCTTTCGCCAAATCACTTCGAAGACATTGATTTCTTCACCGGCTTTTACAACCCGATACTAGAAACGTGGAAAGTTGGCCAATATGAAGTAGCCCTGATGGCCGGAGAGTTGACTCCTCAACATGAAACGATCTTACAAAGTCTCAACCTAGATTACGCCTCGCTTAATGAAGTGCCCGATCTATCAACCCAAGGGTTGATTGTATTTGATATGGATTCAACGGCGATCCAGATAGAGTGTATTGATGAAATCGCGAAACTGGCAGGAGTAGGGGATGAGGTAGCGGAAGTCACTGAACGTGCCATGCAAGGTGAGCTGGATTTTGAGCAAAGTTTACGTCAGCGAGTTGGTAAGCTCAAAGGTGCCGATGAATCAATTCTTGAACAAGTTCGTTCCCAGTTACCATTCATGCCGGACTTTGAAGCGCTAATTGCGACGTTGAAAGCCTTGGGCTGGAAAACAGCGATTGCTTCCGGTGGTTTTACTTACTTCTCTGATTACATCAAAGATAAAGTCGACTTAGATTTTGCTCGCTCCAATCAATTAGAAATTATTGACGGCAAACTCACGGGTAACGTACTTGGTGATGTGGTAACGGCGCAGATGAAGTCTGACATTCTAGTGGAACTGGCGGATGAATATGAAATTGAGCAGCACAACACGGTTGCTGTCGGTGATGGCGCTAATGATCTTGTGATGATGTCGGTGGCAGGATTAGGGATTGCGTATCACGCAAAACCAAAAGTGGAAGCTCAAGCGCAATCAGCGATTCGCTTTGCAGGGTTGGGCGGTGTGCTCTGTATTTTATCTGGCGCATTGGTGAAGCAGCAAAAGGTCAGCTGGAAAGCTAAACCTTAACCATCCATTCAAAAACACCGCCAGAAAGGCGGTGTTTTTTTTTCAATTTGGTATGACTTTGAATTTACTCGGTTAACTCCAATCTAATTACAACCTCTTCAGTAATGTCTTCAAATTCACTGTAACCAACGAGCGCTGTTAACTCTTTTTCTAACTTGCTCGCTTGATGTACGCCAAATTGGGTTAAGTCACTTAAATCTTGTTGCAGTAATGATGTCATCGGATCGAAAATTGGCGCAGTAGAAAGGCGAATCACGTAAAAGTCACCCATCATTCGCGCTTTCTTTATAAATTGAATCCGCTCTTTTACGCTGTTGAACTCTTGATGAAGCTTTGACTCAATGCCTGTAATTTTATTGCCTACTTTTGCGGCGCTTATGTAGATATCCTGATGTCTGGCTTGAGCACCTTCTACACGTTTTATTGGCTCTGCGATTAATGTGCTTGTCCGGCCTTTAAAGATAGGTTCAAGTGACAACAGTTGGTCATGCCCAAGACGGGCAAAAAGCTCAATGTGTTTAGGTAGCGGCAAGTTCACCCCGATAACGGGGGTTTTGATTGAAGATGACGTACTCTTACTGATAAAAATAGGCGTGCTCAGCGTACGCGAGAGCAACATGCAGTGCAGCCTTTCAAGTAGAGCATTACTTGGTAGCGTCTCTTTTTGCGGGATTAGCTTGTCTTGATTGTGCTCGATAATGCTGTTGAAAAAAGCGATTACCTTCATGGTTTGGCTGCTTTCATCAATAACTAGCTGCACGCTACAACCGTCTGGGCTTACACGAATTACTCGGTATGGCACCGACATTAACGGCAATTTTTTATCGTAGAGTTGTAATTCTCGAAAGTTGATTCTTACCTCTTGCCCAGAACGTAACATCGTGGGCTCACTTAGCCTAATTCCGAGTCCTCGTTTGGAAAGGTCAACAGTACAGCCGCCTGTTTTAGTTTGTCCTGAGTACAACTCTAAAGGTGTTTTAAAACGATAACGAGGCTCTTTTCGACGAGACTTTGCATCAAAATAAATGCCCTTTGGATTGCCGATAACTCTTCTCGGATGGCGAAACGCGTTTAATGTATTAGCGGGTAAGCGCGGCTTTTCAGTTAGCAGGTAATCCTGCCCTGACTTTTCGTCAGCAATTTCTTGCAAAATACCAATATGAGTCAGTGATTGAGACGTTTCTGCTAACTCTGGAGAGAAAGCTGCTAGGTCTTCCTGTTCTTGCTCTGATAGTTCAAAGATTGAAATTCTAAAGGCGCGCCAACTCTCTCGTTTGCCACCTAAATGCCAAAATAGCTGGCGCTGTTCGCGAGTTGCTTCAGGGCGAAACATCGAATAGAAATAGGTTCGATTCTCGTGCTCGTGAGTAAATGAATAAAGGACATTGGTTGTTCCTTTAACACCAGGCTTAATGAGTGACGCGATGCGTTGCTCGTTGAATAAGGAACCAAACATTTGCTGGTTTCTCTCATCGTGCCAGTATTGCCAAAGCTTTTGATTGTTTGGCGTTAACATTGCTAATTTTAGGTCACTACCATCAAAGAATAGAGGTAAGCTGCTGGTGTGCTTTAGTGCGATGTGCTCATAACCGCGAGTTCGAGCTCGAATAATCTTGTCTTGATTGTCGTGACGAGCCCTTTTAGCAGCACTGTTGAGCGCTTCATCTATCACTCGGGTGACGACATTGGTGTCAGTTAAGCGTATGGTTCTGAGGTATCGAACTGAGTCATTTTCGTAACAGTCATCAACCGCGAGTATGCGGTATGCGAGCGGTTTCTCTATACCTGCAACGTTAGATTTGCTGGCAAATTCAGTAAACGTGACCTGAATAATTTCCCCAAGGTTATATTTAAATGCGCTAGGAACTTTGAACTTTGCGCCAGAGCTAGATAAAT
Source organism: Vibrio sp. 2130-1 (assembly GCF_033339515.1). NCBI lineage: Bacteria > Pseudomonadati > Pseudomonadota > Gammaproteobacteria > Vibrionales > Vibrionaceae > Vibrio > Vibrio sp. 2130-1. The sequence continues at coordinate 70,263 of NZ_JAWOUT010000015.1, read as the reverse complement.
CAATGCTTAATCCATGAAGAAGCTGTCCTTTAGAACGGCAAATTTCAACTTGAGATTGGACTTTCAAGCGTTTTTCTTGGCGCTTTAAATCGTAGCCTAGGTGAACGGGTTCTGCTAAGAACGGGCTTTTAGGATCCGTTAACGATTGCGTTTTTTGCTGAGTAAGGCGCTTGCTCATTACGCGAAAGTTATTTCGCGTGTTGACCAATGCTTCCCACATTCCTTCCGTGTAGCAGCCAAACTTTTTGATGTTTTTATGGTAAGCGTTGAAAGCAACGTCATCCAACCAATGTGGAATGCCATCCAAAATATACTCGCGACATTCGCCTTGAACGCGACCTCGCAAATCAATGCTTTTTTTGCATGGAGCCATTAAGCGGTTAAGTTCCATTTTAACCAAAATTTTGGCCGAAGGCGGCTCTTCCTCGGTCAGTTGGCCAAGGACAAAGTCAAAGTCATTCGTACCGTAAACGGGAATGAGTCGTTCTGCGAGCGAGAGAATTTCAGATTGCTGCATTATTTCTGTTAGAGTATGTCGTTACTTTAAATTGTATCGGCTAAGCGAAGTAATACTTAAGTATATCAATAGTTCATTTCAGTTCAGGTCTGACTTGGCTGTGCTTAGTCACATTTGTAGAAAAAATTGAGGCATCATGGCGAAAGCAAAACGAGCGTATGTTTGTAATGATTGTGGCGCGGACTTTCCCCGTTGGCAGGGGCAGTGTAACGCATGTGGTGCATGGAATACGATAACAGAAGTACGTATCGCTGCATCGCCAACCGTTGCTCGCAATGAACGCTTAAGCGGCTACGCTGGTTCCGCAACAGAAGCTACGGTTCAAACGCTATCCGAAATTGATCTGCAAGAAGTACCTCGCTTCACCAGTGGGTTTAAAGAGCTTGACCGCGTGTTGGGTGGTGGGGTTGTGCCAGGTGCCGCAATTTTGATTGGTGGTAACCCTGGTGCAGGTAAATCAACCCTTCTGTTGCAAACCATGTGTAGTTTATCTGCGCAAATGCCAACGCTTTACGTAACCGGTGAAGAGTCATTACAGCAGGTGGCAATGCGTGCTTCCCGATTGGGCTTGCCGAAAGATCATTTAAAAATGCTATCGGAAACGAACGTCGACAAAATTTGCCAAATCGCCGAAAAAGAGCAGCCTCGTATAATGGTAATAGACTCGATTCAGGTGATGCACGTTTCTGATGTTCAATCGTCGCCTGGCAGTGTTGCTCAGGTACGTGAATCTGCGACGGCTCTGACACGATACGCAAAACAGAATAATGTTGCGGTATTTATTGTTGGTCACGTAACAAAAGATGGTACCCTTGCGGGCCCCAAAGTTCTTGAACACATTATCGACTGTTCGGTACTACTCGATGGTGGAACGGATAGCCGATTCCGCACTTTGCGTAGTCATAAAAACCGTTTTGGCGCTGTGAATGAGCTTGGTGTCTTTGCAATGACAGGCCAAGGATTGAAAGAAGTGAGCAACCCATCAGCGATCTTCCTTTCTCGTGGTGAAGAAGAAACATCAGGCTCTTCCGTCATGGTGGTTTGGGAAGGCACGCGCCCTCTGCTAGTAGAGATTCAAGCGCTGGTGGATTACTCGCAGTTAGCCAACCCTCGTCGTGTTGCGGTCGGCTTGGAGCAGAACCGCCTATCACTTTTGCTCGCTGTGTTGCATAAGCATGGTGGCTTACAAATGGCAGACCAAGATGTCTTTGTTAATGTGGTTGGCGGTGTTAAGGTGACGGAGACGAGCGCTGATCTTGCTTTAGTTATGGCGCTTTTATCGAGTTTTCGTGACCGTCCACTCCCTAAAGATGTGGTGATTTTTGGTGAGGTAGGGCTTGCGGGCGAAATCCGTCCAGTGCCAAGTGGGCAAGAGCGTTTGAATGAAGCGTTCAAACATGGTTTCAAGAAAGCCATTGTGCCAGCAGCCAACATGCCGAAAGATGGCATCCCTGGCATGCAAATTCACGGCGTTAAGAAATTGTCGGAAGCTATAGAGGCTTTTGACGAGCTGTAATGCTCATAAGAATGGTATTTGTGCAATCACAAACTGTTCTATTCGTCCTCAATAAAATGCGAATAAAGTACATAAATTGCTGTGTTTGACTATGCTTTGGGGACGGAAATTTCACGTTAAAATTTTTTTTCTTCCATCCGCACGCAAGGGTATCAGTATTGACAGAATGTGATATACTCTGCGCGCACTTTATACCTTATTAACAGAGTAAGACAATGACTGATTTATCAAAATACAGAAACATTGGTATTTTTGCTCACGTAGACGCGGGTAAAACTACCTCTACAGAGCGTATCCTAAAGCTAACTGGTAAGATCCATAAGATCGGTGACACTCACGACGGTTCAACTACTACTGACTTCATGGAGCAGGAAGCTGAGCGTGGTATCACAATCCAGTCTGCAGCAACAACTTGTTTCTGGAACGATCACCGTCTAAACATCATCGATACTCCTGGACACGTTGACTTCACTATCGAAGTTTACCGTTCTCTAAAAGTACTTGACGGTGGTATCGGTGTATTCTGTGGTTCTGGTGGTGTTGAGCCTCAGTCAGAAACTAACTGGCGTTACGCTGACGAATCACACGTATCACGTCTGATCTTCGTTAACAAACTAGACCGTATGGGCGCAGATTTCTACAAAGTTGTAGATCAAGTACAGAACGTACTAGGTGCTACACCTCTAGTTATGACTCTACCTATCGGTATCGAAGAAGATTTCGTAGGTGTTGTAGACGTACTAAGCCAACAAGCTTACGTATGGGATGAGTCTGGCCAACCAGAGAACTACGAAGTTCAAGATATTCCAGCAGACATGGTAGAGAAAGCTGCTGAATACCGTGAAATGCTAATCGAAACTGCTCTAGAGCAAGACGAAGATCTAATGATGGCTTACCTAGAAGAAGGCGAAGAGCCATCTCTAGAAGACATCAAACGTTGTATCCGTAAAGGTACTCGTGATCTAGCATTCTTCCCAACTTACTGTGGTTCAGCGTACAAGAACAAAGGTATCCAACTTATTCTTGACGCGGTAATTGATTACCTACCATCTCCAACAGAAGTTGATCCACAGCCTCTAACTGATTCAGAGACTGGTGAGCCAACTGGTGAAGTTGCGACTGTATCTGCAGACGAGCCACTACGTGCTCTTGCATTTAAGATCATGGATGACCGCTTCGGTGCTCTAACCTTTATCCGCATCTACTCTGGTAAGATGAAGAAAGGTGACACAATCCTTAACTCTGCAACTGGTAAAACAGAGCGTATCGGCCGTATGGTTGAGATGCACGCGGACGAGCGTAACGAGATCGATTCAGCACAAGCTGGTGACATCATCGCTGTAGTTGGTATGAAGAACGTTCAAACTGGTCACACTCTATGTGATCCTAAGCACGAATGTACTCTTGAGCCAATGATCTTCCCAGATCCAGTAATCTCTATCGCAGTTAAGCCTAAAGATAAAGGCGGTTCTGAGAAGATGGGTATCGCGATCGGTAAAATGGTTGCAGAAGATCCATCATTCCAAGTTGAGACTGATGAAGATTCAGGCGAAACTATCCTGAAAGGTATGGGTGAACTTCACCTAGACATCAAGGTAGATATCCTTAAGCGTACTTACGGCGTTGAGCTAGAAGTTGGTGCTCCACAGGTTGCTTACCGTGAAACTATCACTCAAGCAATCGAAGATAGCTACACGCACAAGAAACAGTCTGGTGGTTCTGGTCAGTTCGGTAAGATCGACTACCGCATCAAACCAGGTGAGCCAAACTCTGGCTTCACGTTCAAATCAACAGTTGTTGGTGGTAACGTACCTAAAGAATTCTGGCCTGCAGTTGAGAAAGGCTTTGCGTCAATGATGGAGCACGGTGTTCTAGCTGGCTTCCCTACTCTAGACGTTGAAGTTGAACTATTCGACGGTGGTTTCCACGCAGTTGACTCTTCAGCTATCGCTTACGAAATCGCAGCGAAAGGTGCATTCCGTCAGTCTATGCCTAAAGCTGGCGCGCAACTTCTTGAGCCAATCATGAAAGTTGACGTGTTCACTCCAGAAGATCACGTTGGTGACGTAATCGGTGACCTTAACCGTCGTCGTGGTATGATCAAAGACCAACAAGCAGCGTCTACTGGCGTACGTATCAAGGGTGATGTACCTCTATCAGAAATGTTTGGTTACATCGGTACTCTACGTACTATGACTTCTGGTCGTGGTCAGTTCTCTATGGAGTTCTCACACTACGCACCATGTCCAACAAACGTTGCAGAGCAAGTAATTGCTGACGTTAAAGAGCGTAACGCTAAGAAGTAATTCTTAAGTTAACTCTATAACTTGAAAGCCCCGCTTAGTGCGGGGCTTTTTGTATTTAGCAGTCTTATACGCAGAGCGTGTTTGTTTTATTCCTATTTAGCGTTTGTTTTGACGATTGTTATGATGCCGTTCTAGTACTGTTGCCTTTTAGGTCAATGGTCTTAAAGTCTGGTACCACTGACTTTTCAAATATTTCTATTTCTTCCTTCAACCATTGCGCAAACAATTGAGCTTTAGGTCTTTTTAAGTAGCCTTTTGGCGCACACAAGTAATACGCAAAGTTGGGCTTGATAGCGATATCTCCAATTCGGACCAATTTGCCAGAACGAAAATATTGATGGGCTAAACTGTGTTTTACTAATGCCACGCCTTGAAGTGATAGTGCAGCCTCAAGCACGAGATGTGATCCACTGTATTTTAAGGTAGGCTTTGCTGCGCAGTGACCCAAGGTTGCTAACCACATATTCCAATCAAGATCAGGCCAAACATCTTCAATCAGCTCAGCTTTGCTTAAATCCTCGATGTTATAGATCCCGTGCTCTTTCTGGTACACCGGATGACAAGCAGGATAAAAAGCTTCGTCCATCAGCCATTGTGATTCTAAATTGGGATATTTTCCTAAACCGTAACGAACACATAAATCTATCTGACTATCTTGAAAAGACACCAAATCATTGGTTGGTTCTAATAGCAAGGCGATATCAGGGTGACGCTGGCGAAAAGCCGTAATTTTCGGGACTAACCAATGATGAGCGAAAGAGGGGAGTGTTGATATCGAAAGGTGGTTCGGGTTTGGATCTTGATTGACTAATCTAACCCCTTGCTGCAAATGAGCAAACCCTCTTTCTGCCTGACTAAACAGTAGCTCTCCCTCTGGTGTGAGCACGATTTTTCTGTGCTGACGAACAAATAGGTCCGTGCCTAAGAACTCTTCTAAATGACGAATTTGCTGACTAATGGCCGCTGGCGTAACAAACAGTTCTTTTGCTGCCGTTTTAAAGCTTCCTTCCTTTGCTGCAACGAAAAAGTAATACAAGCCCTGTAAGGGAGGTATTCGATCTTTCACATTAGTTTTCCTTAACTCTATGGCAGATTCTATCGTTTGAGGATATCAGCGTAGTCGCTGATTATTAAGTGGTCAACATTGTATAGGGAACTTTGAAATGGAAAACATGACACACACTTGTGAGCGTACTATACCTACTGCCCATCAGAGCGGGTTACAGTTAATTTATTCTAAACTGGCGGCTTGGAGAAGGAACTATAAGACACGTCGTCACTTGAGAGAGTTACCAAAGCACCTTTGGGACGATATTGGATTAGGTGAAAGGGAGATTAGTTGTGAAGTGAGTAAGCCATTCTGGAGAGAGTAGTCTATGAGTTTGATTCAAGCTCAAAGTTAAGTTGCACTCCCCAATGGTGTTGAGGAGTGCAAGCAAAATTACAAGTCTTCTTCCCACACGACCAATTCATCTTTTGGCCAATTGTGGCCTATCTCATGATACTTTTGTTCGAGCACATGACGTTTAATTTTAAGCGTTGGCGTCAGTACGCCATTTTCTATACTCCAAGGTTCTTTAATCATTAACACACCTTTGATTTGCTCATGAGAGGCGAGTTCTTGATTCATCCTGGCAATAACTTTACGTGTGGTACGTGCGTATCGCTCTCGATCAAAGTTAGGGAAGTCATGTGGCACAACCAAAAGAATTGGAGCGGGTAGCCCTAAACCGATGAGACACATCATCTCTACGCGACTGTACTCGAAAAGCTTTTTCTCGATAGGAACCGGAGAGACAAATTTACCTTTGGCGGTTTTGAAGTTATCTTTTTTACGGCCTTGAATCGTTAGATAACCATCTGAGTCGATAGCGCCGATATCGCCTGTGTGTAGCCAGCCCTCTGAATCAAAAGACTCTTGGGTGGCAATATCATTTTTGTAGTAGCCAGAAAATAGCCCTTTGCCACGCACCATGATTTCATCATCGGCTGCGATTTTTAACTCAATGCCTGGCCCTGCATTACCGACACTACCAATTTTGTCAGCTCTAAATGGGTAGTTGAGCGTGCTGTAGGCAAATGATTCCGTCATCCCCCAAGCCTCTGTGATATCAAGGCCCACTGAGTGGTACCATTCCAACAACGCTGGCGAGACAGGTGCAGAGCCACAGCCTAATACTCGAGCCTGATCTAAACCTAGACCATCTGCTAGCTTTTTCTTGATCAAAGAATTGACGAATGGGATTTTCAACAGAATATTGAGCTTCTTCTGTGGAAGTTTGTCTTGAATACGTTGCTGGAATAGCGTCCATAATCGTGGGACGGAGATAAACAGAGTTGGTCGGTGCATCTTCACATCTTCGATAAAAGTGTCCAGTGACTCTGGAAATGCTGTTGGCACGCCACCCATAATCGATGAACCGAAGATATAAACACGCTCTGTAATATGAGCGAGCGGTAAATAAGAGAACAATCGGTCGTTTTCTTGGATACCAATATGATTGATCAGTTGCTGAACAGACCAACTGAATGCGCCGTAAGTTAGCATCGCGCCTTTCGGTAACCCTGATGTGCCTGAGGTATACACCAACGACATTAGCTTGTCATCGTAATGCTGCGGACGCTCTTCACTTGGCACTGCATCAGCAATGAGCGCTTGGTATTCGTGCTTACACTTAGGTGCCGTGTCATAAGGTAGAGCGATGCTAATGAGTTCAGGCATAGCATCAATGACTTGCTGAGTTGCTTTGGGATCATCGAGTTTTCCGCCAATGATCGCTTTACTTTCACTATGAGTCACACAGTATTCGATGGTGTCTGCACCGGCGGTAGGAAAGATTGGCACACTGACATAGTCACCAAGCATCATAGCAAGATCGCAAATAAACCATTCTGCACAGTTTTTAGATACTAACGCGACTTTGTCGCCAGGCTTTACACCAAGCGTGCGTAATGCGCTGACAAGTTTTAAGGCTTGATCTGCAACATCAGAGAATGTGTACTCAACAAACTGTCGGTTAATAATTTGTTTTAGGTAGACCTCATTTGGACGCTCTTGAGCCCATTTGAGGATCATTTCATTTGGTGGTGGGAGAGCGCAACCAGCAGCGCTATTTAGATTCGGCTGATTCATTTTAAGTGACTCCATGTCTTCTCATTGTATTTATAATTGTTAACGCATTGTTAACTTTAGCATGTTAAATCGCGACACGGGAATGCATTTTGATGAAATATGTGGGGAAGATAGCGTTAGTTGTTCTGACAGTTGCTACAAATAAAGCCTAAAACTGCTGTCGATAATTTGCTGGAGACAGACCTGTTTTTTTCTTAAAAATTCGAGAAAAGTAAGAAACGTCTCGATACCCGCACTGATAAGCAATGTAAGCAATTTTCATCGATTCATTTTCAATTAGCATTTTCTTAGCTAATGAAATGCGTTTCGCCGTGACATAATCACGAAAGCACATACCCACTTTACGGTGGAAAACTTTGGAAAAGTAGTTCGGCGAGTAATGACAAAGAGCGGCTGCTTCCTCTTCTCTTAGGTCCTTATGAACGTTATTGGCGATGTAATGGACTACGTCTGAAAAGTTTGACTTGCCGCTTCGAGAGAAAAGTTTATCTACCGAGATTTGTTCTTCGTCTACTTTACTATGCAAAAAGTATTTCAATTTTATTTGTGAAAGCCAGATAGGAAGAGTGAGCTCGTTCAACTTATAATATTCCGCACAAATATGCTTGGGCGGCAAGTGAGGAGCCGTATCTTTTGGAGATACGACGATCAGTTTTTTGTCGAGGTTTTTACAGAGCGTTATAACACCTTTCAAGTGCTCTTGATGATCACAGGTTATGTAGTAAAAGAAGTAGCTATGTTCTTTATCACTGAGGACTGAGATATCTTTACTGCAGTCCATAATGTCAAAGCACCCATCAAACTCACAACGAAATTGTTCCGGCAGCGAGCAAAGGGTCTCTCCTATCCAGTAAGCTTTGGTCTGTTTATCCATATGAATCCTGCTCAGTACGTACTACACCAATGTTAGTATGCATTGAGGTCAGTCGAGCCTCATTCCTTGAGCTTCAGACCTCACCCTTTCGTTTATTAAGCTTAGGCTTATATAGTCATACTGCAAGTGTGAAATGTGTCACATAGCTTACAGTGATGTGTCTTATTTATGATACATTTTGCCTCTGAAGCGCAGACAGGCAAGAAAGTACTAACCTTTGGCAAAAAAGTCCTAACCCCCCTAATTCTTGATGACTAATGTTTAAGCATGATTCGGGTGTATATGATACCTGCGTCATGGACAAGCGAGATTTGGTTAAATAAAGGGGATAATCTTATGGATAACTTTCGCAATCTAATCAAGGACTTCATGGAAGACGAAGAGGGGCTAACACTTTTGGAGTATATCCTAGGTGCGGCACTAATTGTTACTGCATTCTTGACTTCAGGCTTCTGGACAACCTTGTCTAACAAGTTCACTTCAGTAGCTGGTCGTATTAGCACTTCGTAATGGTTAGCGAGTTAATTATTTGGTCATTACTTATTGCGATTGGAGTTTCAGACGCACAGAAACACAGAATACCGAATAAAGCAGTGCTTATGCTTTTGGTTGCAGTAACTGCAAACGTAATTTACAACCCAGCCACAACTGGTTTGGATCATTTATATGGTGGGTTGGTTGCGTTTGCGGTGTGTTTCGCGCTGTATCTTTTCAAAGTAATGGCTGGAGGAGACGTTAAGTTACTCGCCGTCATAGGGGCATGGTTGGGATTGAGTAACCTTGGGGAAGCGTCTACCGGGATAATACTCGCTGGAGGCATTGTCGGCATTTTTTATCTAATGCTACATGTGTCATCGACTAGTGTTGCTCTATCACATCAGATTAAAGGGTATTGCTTAGAAAAAGTAACACCAGGTTTTAGGTCCAGTAAGCCGTTAGTCATTCCATTCGCGCCGATAATCGTAATTGGATTAGCTTATTTTTCCTATACCCACTAAATAAAAATAATAAATGGCATGCAGCATCAGTTGGCTAAGCAACTTCAAGGAGGGGAAGTGTGATGGGCTCTGTGTATTGGGAAAAACTCGTGCCACAAATAAATCCACCAAAAGTACCTTCATCGGTAGAAGGTCTTGGCATACCGGCTTCAGTCGTTGAAAACTTAGTGTTGAAACACCTGTCAGCTTATCCGAAATGTGATTTGATCGAGTTAACACAGCGGTTATGTGTGGTTTCAAATATTGTTGAACTTGCTTTGGCGCAGTTGAGGAAACGAAGCTGGGTTGAGGTATATCAGCCTACATCTGAGAAGCTAAACCATTCGTACTCGAACATTCGTTATAGTCTAACGGAGTTAGGACTTGCGGAAGCAGACATTGCATATAGAAAAGATCCGTATATCGGTCCTGTTCCAGTTTCTTTGGAAGAGTATTGGACCGTTGTTGAAGGACAAGATCTACGCAAAAACCCTGTTACCCGTATCGATGTAGAGCGTGCATTATCTGATGTTTTTGGCTCGGATCACTTAGTTCCTGTTCTCGGACCTGCTATCAACTCTGGACGAGCTTTGTTGCTTTACGGCCACGCGGGTACTGGTAAAAGTTACGTTGCATCAAGAGTGCTCAATGCAATGAACACTTCGGTGTTTATTCCTTACGCCGTATATGCCGATGGCAACATCATCAAAGTGTTCTCAGAGCATCATCACCGTCGTTTAGACAACTCCCATTCTCAGGTTTTCGTTAAGTTGGAAACCCATTACGACAAACGCTGGGTTCTTTGTGAAAGACCAAACATTCAAGTGGGCGGTGAGCTGACATTGGAGATGCTTGAGGTAAACCACAGCGAGCATAATCGCGTATGGATTGCGCCACTTCAAATGATGGCTAACAACGGAATCTTAGTGATTGATGATCTCGGTCGTCAGTCAATGCCTGTTGACGCCTTGCTAAATAGATGGATCGTTCCAATGGAATACTTATTTGACCATCTGGCGCTGCCAAATGGTCAACAAGTAACGGTGCCATTTATGCTTACTTTGGCATTCTCATCCAATTTTGCACCAAGCAAAATTGCTGACCCTGCTTTTTTACGCCGTCTGGGGTACAAAATTGAGTTTAAGCCACTTGGTGATGATGACTATAAAGCGCTTTGGTTATCGCTGTCCAAAGACTTGCAACTCGCGTTGTCGCCTGAATTCTTTGACACATTAAATCAATTGCACCGTGAAAATAGAATGCCTAATTATCCATGCTTACCTAAAGATCTTTTGGGCATTAGCAGAGACGTTCTCGTTTTTGAAGGAAAACGAAAAGTCGTCTCATCAGACATTTTAACTCGTGCCTGGGGACTGTATTTCACAGTGGATGAATAGGGAGATCTAAATTATGAGTCGGACTCAAGTCATCATGCTATTGCTACTCTCCATTGTTTTCGGCCTTGCTGCCGTGTTGATAGCTAAACAATGGATGGATGGCAGAAACCAACCAACAGTCGAGTTAGAAGAGGTCGAAAGGCATCCCGTTTTAGTTGCCGCCATGGAGCTAGAACCAGGAACTATTCTCTCTGAGAAACATTTGTCTACTAAGCTCATGGAAGTGGACTGGATAGATGATGAAACATTGAAAGTAAAAGAACAGGCATTGGGAAGAATCGTTGCCAATACTATTTACGCGGGTGAACTTGTTAACCCTCATCGCCTTGCCCTACCTGGTGAAGGCGCAACACTTGCTGCATTAATTCCAGAAAACAAGCGAGCAATCACTATTCGCGTAAATGACGTTATCGGTGTGGCAGGTTTTTTGTTACCAGGCAACAAGGTCGATGTCCTGAATACAGTGAGTTATGGACAAGGTAAAAACGCCACAACAAAAACAGTGCTTAAAAATATCAATGTTCTTGCGGTGGACCAAACAGCCAAAACGAATGATAACAAACCCGTGATTGTACGCGCTGTGACTTTAGAAGTAACACCGAAAGAGGCAGAAAAGCTCTTATCGGCGAACAGCAAAGGCGATATACAACTTGCTCTGCGCAACCCTCATGAAGTGGATAAACCTGTTGTAGCAAGAAAATACACGCCACGACCTAGTGTGACCATTATTAAGGGATCTCAGGCATCCAGTGTCCGAGTCAGCAATTAGGTGAATTATGAAAACAATAATATTACTTGTTAGCCAGTTACTTTTCGTCAGCTTGTCTGTTAACGCAGCTACGGCGCAGTCAGGAAAAGTCGTAACCGTTGCACATCACCAATCAACTCAATTGATGATATCAGGCCAAGCAAAGAAAGTGACGTTAGGGGATCCAGAAGTCTTGGATATTTTAGTGCTCAGATCGAACGAGCTGTTTCTTATTGGTAAGAAGTTAGGTACTACGAATGTGTCGGTGTGGGATCGCCGAGGCCGGTTAATTGAGCAGTTTAACGTGGAAGTCACGCATGATCTAAATACGCTTAAGTCGAAGCTTTATCAGTTCTTGCCGGATGAAAATATCGAAGTGCACAGTGCGCAAGAAAAAGTGGTACTTAGAGGCTTGGTCAGCAGTCAGCAAAACATGGACACTGCGGTCAAAATTGCTGAAACCTTTGCTTTGGGTGAAGCGGCAGATGAAGAAGATGATAGCTCTAAAGATGATGAAAGTATGGTCATCAATCTACTTTCTATTGGTGGTGCTCAACAGGTAACGCTAGAAGTTACCGTTGCCGAAGTACAGCGCACACTTGTAAGACGCTTCGACTCAAACTTCCACTTTTTCCAAAGAAGTGGGGACTTTACTTGGGGTGGTACGACTGCTGGTGGCGGTATTGATGGCATTGGACCGATTTTGAACGTCCCAACAGTCGAAGATTTCGGTTTTCTCGGATCGTTTATTGACAGTAATACCTTGTTTACCTTTGCGCTTGATGTGGCGAAGCAAAATGGCGTAGCGAAAGTGCTGGCAGAGCCTAGCCTTACCGCATTAAGTGGTACGCAAGCCGAGTTTGTCGCTGGTGGTGAATTCCCAATTCCAGTACCAAATGAAGATGGTATTACCATCGACTACAAAGAGTACGGTGTTCAACTCGACTTTGTTCCGTTTATTTTGAGCGATAAGAGAATCAATCTAAAACTGAACGTCAATGTGAGTGAAATTTCCAATTCTGGTGTGTTGACGTTTAATCCAAACGAAGTGAATGCCACTTTCTTTATTCCACCAATCACAAAACGAAGTGCTGGTACCACGATTGAGCTAGCAGATGGTCAAACCATTGGTATTGCGGGGCTATTGAGTGAAAACGCGCGTAACGTTGCGAATGGTATACCTGGTGCGAGTGATCTACCTGTGTTAGGCCGCTTGTTTAAGAGTGAAGAATTTACCTCTGGGGAAACAGAACTAGTCATTCTGGTTACTCCTCGATTAGCAACCCCAATTGATCGACGTCGAATTACGCTACCAACAGATGGTTTTGTTGCTCCAAACGATGTGGAGTTCTATTTGCTTGGTAAAGGTGCTGAGTTGGATTTCGATAGGTACCAGCTAAACGACATTAGTGAAGAAGATACTAACAACAATTTTATTCAATACGGTTCGTCAGAAGGTGGCTCTGAGGGCAAGTTTGGGCACAGTCTATAAGTGGGAGAACAAGATGAAAAGCATAATGATAATGACCATTTGTTTCACATCATTCGGCTTGTTTGGCTGTGCGAATGACCCCGAGCTTGGTATCTCGGTTAGCCAGCTGCGCGCTGAACAAACTCTGAATCCAGAAGCCTGGTATGAGAATTTGGGCTACTTACCGGAAGGTAGTGGTGAGCGCACACAAGTTAGCTTAGAGGTATATAACAACAATGGGGTAGCCAAAGATGATTAAGTGATACGTTCACTTAGGAGGGGCTATGCGAAGGAATATGCATATAGCGCCAAGGAGAGCTCAGAAAGGGATTACCTTGGTATTAATTAGTTTAGTTTTATTATTTTTACTTGGTGTTGTAGCCTTTGGTATTGATTTGAATCACCAAGTACTCAATAAAACAAGACTACAAAACGCGGTCGACTCCGCTGCATTAGCGGCTGCGGTTGTCGTCGATGAAAGGACCGACGCGGCAGATTTGGCTGAGCGGCTTAGTTTAGCGACGCAAGCGGCGAATGATGCTCTGACTCATTCTGCTGCGTCTGATGGTAACCAAGAATTAGTTTACACGGGGGAAAACATAGATGTAACTTTCTCAAATTCGAACGCTAAAGGCTCATTTGTTGAAGCTGGAGAGTTCTCTTTGGGCAGTGACAGCGACATCTATGTTCGTGTTGCCGTTAGTAATGTTCTTTTGACACAGTATTTAAGTGGCATGTTTGGGCTCGACAAAGGGGTGTCAGCAAGTGCTGTTGCAGGACCAAGTGCGCCAAGCATTACTACATGTAACGTGTCGCCTATTGCTATGTGTGGCGATGTAGGCTCAGCTGATCTGGCGTGGGGATACATTCCTTCTTCAAACCCAAACTACAATGGTGCACAAGATCGAGATGCTGACACTATTCATGTATTGAAACCATCAGGGCACACGGATGGTGGCATTGGTTCGGGTAACTATCACCTTTTAGACTTTGGTTCCGGTAAAAATACAGTAAGAGAAATGCTGGCAGGGGATACTGAGGAGTGCATAACAGTCGGTGATTTAGTCACAACAGAGACTGGTAAAGGTACGGGACCAGTAGCTCAAGGTCTAAATACGAGATTTGATGGGGGTAAGCCAGATGAAGGCATTACTTCAGATAAGTACATCGAAGAGTCCAACGTAACATACGACAATTACCAACAACAATATCAGGATGCGGAAGACCCGGCCGTTGATAACGATGCGTTTTATTATGCCGATTATGTCGAAGGGTTAGCCGCTTGTACGGGGGGGCCTGGCGCGTGCAAGTCGCAATATTACCGAGCGGATGGGAAAACCGATCGAAGGGTATTACGAGTGCCGATCGTTCGTTGTGATGAAGCTCCAAAAAAAGGCGGCAAGATGGATTTAGAAGTACTGGGCCTAGGATGCTTTTTTGTTACTCAGGAAGTGCAAAACAAGGGGAATGAATCGGAAATATTCGGTCAGTTTCTAGAGGATTGTACGGTAAAAAATGCGTCGTCTGGGGTAGATCCGGATGAAGATGGAGTTGGGCCATACAAAATCGTTCTATACAAAGACCCGTCAAGTGGAGGGTCTTAATATGATGTACTCCAATAGAAAGCATCAGATGAAAAAGATGGCTAACCAGAAAGGACTGGCAATTATAGAGTTTATTCTTGCATTGCCAGTGCTACTGATGCTGACCGTATTAGTTATCGACGTGAGCCGAGCTTTTATTCAATACACAGAGGTCAACAAAGCGTTGCAAAATGGCGCACGGTATGCCGTGGTTGATACTTATGGCACGTTAGATTTTGAAGGTATAGCTGAAGAATCTGATATTAAAAATGTGGTGATCTATGGCACGCCGAGTGGCGTTGGTACGCCGGTAATCGACTATATTGAAGCTGCTGACATTATTGTGACTCAACCAACGGACACCAATAAGGTTGTCACCATATCGGCTACTTATAATTATGAGCCTATTTTCTCAACCTTACCTTTTACCGGAACCTCTTTGGCTTTCAGTATTGGCTCTTCTGCGTCAATGAGGACTAGCCCATGAAACAATGGATAAGGAAACAGAAAGGACTGACCCAAGTTGAGTTTTCGTTAATTGCACTTGCGGTAATGTTAGTACTGTTCATGATTATTGAGTTTGCAATCTACTTTTATTCAGTGCAAATGGTCAACGAAATTACCAGGCGAGCGGCACGACTTGCCACGGTTTGTTTTATTTCTGAACGTGATGAAATACCTAATCATCAAGCTTTGGAGAGTCTATATCCTTCAGGTTTTACCGCTAATAATTTACAAATCGAATATTTAGACGATACAGGTGCAACTGTTGATGTGTCGGATTTTTTGAGTACTCCACCTGCAGCATCTACAGTGTTAGATGCTCAGTTTTCAAAAATAAAATATGTTCAAGCAAGAGCAGTTGATTATGAATTTAAGTTTTTTGTGTTAGCTGCGCTTATTAGTGCAGTAGGAAAAACGCCTGCTTTTGAAACTGTATTGCCGGCAGAAAGCTTAGGTGTATTAAAGCCTGAAGCTGATAACCCTGCTGTTTATTCGGATTGTTCCGCGGAGTAGCTTTATGTTGAAACCAGTCAAAATGGATAATGAAACACATAAAAGTTTAAAAACTAACTTGATTATTTGGATAGTTTATTCTACATCAAATTTTAAAATTCACATTGCTGATGAACTATCAAGGTGTGTAAATCTAAATATTGATTGGATAGAGCTAGATACCTTTAACTTGGACTTTGTGAAAAATAAGCAAGTTCCTGATCTCATTTATATTGAAACCGGTGAAAGCTGGGCTCAGAAAGTGGCTCATGTTTATTCTAGTGACAGCAGTTTACAGCATAATCATACCGCTTTGATTGTATTTGGCGACGAGAACGATACTGCATCCCTTAAAATGGCATTAAGGCTTGGGGCAACAGACTATTTGTCGCGTTCTGTTGATCTTGGTGAGCTTTATCCGCTATTAAAATCGACCGCGGATGAAAAGATTGCCAATAAACAAATGGGCGATTTAACTTTATTTATCAATACAAAAGGTGGTTCGGGTGCAACAACACTGGCGATCAACACCGCGATAGAACTTTCAAGTTACGCGAAGAGTAAAGTATTGCTCATTGACTTAGATATGCAGTTTAGTGATGCGGCCGATTATTTAAACTGTAAGCCAAAATACAATATTAATGATGTGATTGATTCTGTTAATGATTTGGATGAGTTATCACTAGAAGGTCTCGTATATCAACATCCTTCAGGTTTGAATTATTTATGTTTTAACCAAAATGATACCAAGGATAATCATAAACACGCAGTTCAAGTCAGTAAGTTATTACCTATTCTGAGACAGTTTTACTCACATATTATTGTGGATTTGTCTCATGGTGTTGAGCATGTTTATCAACAAATTGTTTCTCCGGCTACGCATATCTTTTTAATTATGCAGCAGAATGTTACTTCGGTTAAGCATGCTGTCAGCTACATACGTTCTTTAGAATTAGACTATGGTTTAAGTAGTCATCAGGTTGAACTGATTGTTAATCGTTTTGAAAAGAAATCAACAATATCTTTGAAAGACATTGAAAATGCAGTTAGTGGACATGCGATACATTTAGTACCTAATAATTTTGCTATTGCTATCGAGAGCGCTAATTTGGGTAACCCAATTGTTCAATCTAAGAAAAATAGTGCGCTGAAAGCTTCTTTGGCTGAAATATCGCACTTATTAGAAAGTCCGACCAAAGAGAATCAAAGTTGGATCAAAAAACTATTTTCTTAGTAAGGGGGAGTTATGTTTTTCAAACGGAAAGGCGTCGGGAGTTCTTTCAATTCCGTAGATGAAACAAAAGAATCCAAAGTTGTGAATGTCGAGTTGGCAAAATCTGACGAAGATACGTCAGATGAGCAAAGGGCTTTATCGCCTGTTGAAGCCAAGATGAAAGCGATCGAGGAGCAGAAAAAACAGCTAGAACAAGATCTCTCGATCAAACACTACTATCACAAAAAGCTACTGGATACCTTGGATCTCGGGCTTCTATCGCACTTGCAAGAAGATCGCGCGAAAGAGGAGTTACGCGAAGCGGTCGTTCAGCTCATTGCTGAAGATCAAACACACCCGTTGAGCTCTGAAGCTCGCAATCGCGTGATACATCAAATTGAAGATGAAGTGTTTGGTCTAGGGCCGCTGGAACCGCTGCTTGAAGACCCAACGATCTCAGATATCTTGGTCAATGGTCCGAAAAATATCTTTGTCGAACGTTTTGGTAAGCTCGAGAAAACGCCACATACCTTCTTAGATGAGCGCCATCTGCGCAACATCATTGATCGCATTGTTAGCCAGGTTGGACGAAGAATCGATGAAGCATCACCAATGGTGGATGCTCGACTCAAAGATGGTTCGCGTTTCAATGCGATTATTCCTCCTCTTGCCATTGATGGCCCTTCCGTTTCTATTCGACGTTTTGCAGTTGAACGTTTGAATATGGATAACCTATTAGAGCTTGGTTCGTTATCTCCAGAGATGGCGAAGTTTCTCAATGCTGCGGTTGTGGGGGAAATGAATATCCTGATATCTGGTGGTACAGGCTCTGGTAAAACAACCACGCTGAATATTTTGTCGGGCTTCATTCCAAGTGATCAACGTATTGTGACCATTGAGGATTCGGCAGAGTTACAGCTCCAACAGCCACATATTATCCGCTTAGAAACACGTCCTTCTAATATCGAGGGTAAAGGTGAAATATCTCAGCGCGATTTAGTGAAAAACTCGCTACGTATGCGTCCCGATCGGATAGTTGTTGGTGAGGTTCGTGGCTCAGAAGCGGTGGATATGCTATCCGCAATGAACACGGGTCATGATGGGTCTTTGGCTACTATCCACGCGAATACACCAAGAGATGCGCTGAGCCGGATTGAGAATATGTTCTCGATGGCAGGGTGGAATGTGTCGACAAAAAACTTGAGAGCGCAGATCGCGTCTGCCATCAATATTGTTGTGCAAATGGATCGTCAGGAAGACGGTAAACGTCGCATGGTTAGCGTACAAGAAATTAATGGCATGGAAGGTGACGTTATTACCATGTCGGAGATCTTCACCTTCCAAAGAAGAGGGGTCGATCAAGAAGGCAATGTGTTAGGTGATTACATGGCTACAGGGATTGTACCAAGCTGCCATGACCAATTAGTAAAACGAGGCTTAGACGTACCATTTGAAATATTCAATGAAAAAGCCCGTTAGGAGATTGCTATGGATAGTCAATTCCCCCTTTTTCTTGTACTGCTGTTTTTGTCCGTATTCTTTATTAGCCAAGCGTTAATTCTGCCTTCTGCGGGTAAAAAGGTTAAGCATAAGCAATTAATCAAGCGGATACACGAAAGCCATAAACATATTGATCAAGAGAGTATTTCTTTATTAAGGGAAAACTCGCTCAAGAATCTATCGCCATTAGAGCGATGGCTTGTGAGGTTTAGCCTGTTCGATAACTTTAAGAAGAAGTTGGAACTGGCTGGGATACACATGGGGTTCAGTCGGTTTATTTTCCTCACATTCCTCGGAGGGACTGCGGTTGGTCTATTTCTGTTCTTGTTCGGGCAAGTTTGGTACCTCTGTGCTGGTGTTGCTTTTGCTTGCTGGGTGTCTGTTTACTTCTACATACAGAAAAGGATTGCTGATCGTTTAATGAAATTTGAAGAGCAACTGCCAGAGGCTCTCGATATCATCAAGCGAGTTTTGCAGGCAGGGCAGCCAATTACGCAGGGGTTTGGAGAAGTAGGCAGAGAGGTTAGTGCTCCGCTTGGTCCTGAGTTCATGAATACCTTTAACTTACTCAACTATGGTTATGACCTCCGTTTGGCGATTATGCAAATGTCGGAGAGAACTCCTACCGTATCTATGCTTGCTTTTTCCAGTGCTGTGTTACTGCAAAAGGAAACGGGTGGTAACTTAGTCGAAAACATTGAGAAGCTCTCCCATATCCTACGTGCTCGTTTCAAACTTGCTCGAAAAATAAAAACCATTTCGGCGGAATCTCGAATGTCGGCATGGGTATTAGTATTAGCGCCTTTTGGTTTATACGTCATCATTTCCCTTGTTCGACCTGAGTATATTGAGTTACTCCACACGCATCCAATGGGGATCAAAATGGTCATTGGTGGGATGGTAGCGTTGTTTATCGGTACGCTTTGGATTCGTAAAATCGTCAATATTGAGGTGTAGCCATGGAAAGTATTCAAGGATGGTTAAACGATTTTGCTGTCGGCCAAGAAACACTGCTTATGGGGTTGATCCTCATCACTACAGTGTTGGTTGTGATGACGTTAGGCTCGATAATTATCGGGGTTAACTCGCCAATTAAACGAAAGTTAGCCGAATTGTCTGGTGATAAGAAAGAAGTCTCTCATCACAACAAAAAAATGTCAGACACCTTGGAGTCGTTAGCGCCTTTAACTTCCCCAGCCAGTGAAAAAGAGCGCCAAACGACACGCAATAAGCTGATGCATGCTGGGTTTCATGAAAGCAATGCATTATCGATGTTTTATGCCATTAAATCGGTCACGACGATCTTAGGTGTGATGGTGGCGGCACTGGTGTATTTCTCGGTTCCGGAATCTAAATACCTGTACACGTATATGGCGTTATCCGTATTTATTGGGCTTTTATTTCCTGATTTTATTTTGCGTCGAATGGTGAACAAGCGTCAGCAAGCGATTCGTGCAGGTGTGCCCGACATGCTTGATTTGCTGGTGGTTTGTACCGAATCAGGGCTTGGCTTTAATGCAGCGTTGCGTCGGGTTGCTGATGAACTGGTTATCTCTCACCCAGAGCTTGCCGATGAAATCGATACGGTGTGCAACAAAATTAAAGCGGGCAAACCAATGCCAGAAGCGCTGAGGGAGCTAGTATTAAGAACAGGGTTAGAAGAATTAATGGGGCTGGTAAGTATGCTTAGCCATGCCTCTCGAATAGGGGGGAGTTTAGTCAACTCCTTGCGTGAATATACCGAAGACTACAGGGATAAGCGTCAACAAGCAGCAGAAGAAATTGCTGCAAAAATCCCAGTCAAAATGATGTTTCCAATGGTGCTATTTATTTGGCCTTGCTTTTTTATAGTGGCTATCGGACCTGCGTTAATTTCATTGGCTGAGGCATTTTCTAATTAAAAAGCAAAATAGGGATCGTTATGTGGATTAAGAAATACGTCATCATCTCGTTGTTGGTGCTTACCGCATGTTCAACAACTGAACAGTCATCAGATTTCGATTCAACGCTGTACTCAGGTAAGCCCGTTGAGTCTCTCACTAATGATGAACCTCCCAAAACAGAGGAAGAGGCAATCTCACGAGGGGATATTGCATTAAGCAACAAAAATGTCGACTTAGCCTTGTATGAATATATTCGCTCGCTCTCTTTCCCGAATGCGGTCCATAAAGATAAAACCTTGTACACCGTGGGGCGCATCCATTTAGCTAGGGAGAATTCAGAACTCGCCGATAAATCATTTCGAGCATCTTTGGCTGAGAACCCCGATCATATTGGCTCCCTGACTGAGCTTGGTACTTTATACACGAAGCGTGGAGAAAAGGACGTCGGGAAAAGCTACTACATACGCGCTTTGAATGCTGACCAAATTCGCATGGATGGCGATCCTACCATCACTAAAGACAACATTACTGCAGAGAGCGTTGCAACATATCGCTATGATGATAAATCACCAGTCTCTGCTTACTCCGGTCTAGGTGTGCTTTACGACATTCGTGGCGACCACGATATTGCGCAGGCGTTAATTCGAAAAGCGTTGGATATTGACTCAAGAAACGTAAACGCTTTGGTCAGCCTTGGCTACTCCTACTACATGGAAAAAGCTTACTCAAAAGCGGCGCACTTTACTCAAGCCGCACTAAGTATCAAGCCAGGAGATGAGAGAGGAATCAATAATTTAGGTCTCATTGCTTTAGCTAAAGATCAGCCACGACAAGCTCTGAGTATTTTTAGTCGACACATGACAGAACCCGAAGCGCTCAACAATGTTGGCTATTTCTTGATCCTTCAAGGCAAACCAGGAGAGGCGATTCCTTATTTACAACAGGCTATTGATAAGAACCCTGCCTACTATGAACTGGCAAATAAAAACCTAGAACGAGCATTGGCAATGGTGAGAGAGCGAGGGGATACCTCTACCGCGCTTCTCCAATAAATTTGAAGACCCTTTTAAAAGAAAGCCACTCTGCAAGATAGAGTGGCTTTTTCATTTATGGGGAGTAGTCCGTTGCAAAGGTGTTTGTTCAATTAGCCGTCATTCGCTTCTTTCAGGGTAAGAAGCATAGCGCCGTAAAGCCCAACCAACTATCTTCCATAACATCACCGTCAAGAGTGTTGCGAGGTAGCCATCAATCGCATAATGCCAGGCTAAATGTACCGAACCGATTTGAATGATGACTGCGAAAGCGTAAGCAAAGTAGCCGATGGTTTTGTTGAGTCTATAAATTGATAGCGCCATCAAAACAGCAATGGAAACGTGCAAACTCGGCATTGCCGAAATGCCAGAGCCAATACCATTGGCATTCGCGATGTACTCATCCCAAAGATATTGCTGTGTAGGCAATGCCCACAATTGCCCAGCGTCTACATTGGTAAGATATTGGCTTTGGACTTCGAGCGTTTTCATCAGAGGAACAAACTGTTCATCTCCAGTGATAAGCTCCACATAACATGGGCCTGCTGAAGAAAGCAACGTGGCGAAGAAGACACCAAGAATCATCCAAGACAATGCGAACGTGAGTAAAAACTGTTGCCTTACCAACGGGTATTTTTTGTAGATAAGGAAAAAGATGAGTATGCCCCACATACAAAAAAACCATGCGTTGTAGGCTACATTTAGCCCTAATGAGGCCCAAGCATTGGAGAATAATGCATGGGTCAACTCCCACGGAGCAAACCCGAAGTGTAGCAACGAATCAATATTCGCAAAGGTCAGATCCCACTTGAATGGATTGATGATTGGAATCAGCGATTTCAAAAACGTGTGGTTAGAGAAAATCAGGTTGAGTGCCATCATCGAAACAAACACTGATACAGGTCGGTACAGCGGAAAAATAAGATGCTTCAGTTTTCGTATGAAGCGCTTTGCTGGCTGTTTTTCTTTGCGCAGTATGAGATAGAAATAATAGTAGATACACCAGCTTAAACCTGTGACATACAAAGCTTGTATGAGTGTTTCAAGGTAAGTGGTAAAAGAGTAATCGATAGGGAAATCGAGATACAAAGAACAAAGATAAATGACAGCAGTCGAGATAAAGCAATAGGTGTAGAAAATCTTATCGTTCAATAACTCATTCTTTACTGATGTGAGTAAAGCCGATGCTTTTTGCTGCCAGCTAAGGTTGAGCTCGTAATTGTTGTCTTGTTCCATTGATGATCCGTCATCTCTATCCTTCCAATATCATTAAGCTTAGTTGAGAAAACGGGCACTCGTATTTGAGTACCCGTGGTTTATCTGGATTCAATAGTTGGCGTATCAGCAGGCTACATCATGCCCGTGACAAGGCCTGCCGCCACAAAAAACACGATCATCCACAGAACCGAAAGGTTGAGCTTTTTGTGTAGATAAAAACCTGCAACCACTAACGCCATGTCGATGGGAGCAACAACTGCGCTGCTAAATACTGGCTGGTAAAGTGCCGCGAGTAGTAACCCTACTACCGAGGCATTTACACCGTTGATGGCGCCGGAGACCAGCGGTTTGCCTGCCAGTGCTTGCCAGTTTTTAAGAACGCCAAGCAGTAAAATAAACCCTGGGAGGAATACGCCAAGCGTTGCGATCAGAGCGCCTAAAATTGGCGTATCCGAAAGCTCATAACCGATAAAAGTCGCAAAGGTGAACATTGGCCCCGGTACAGCTTGTGCAGCGGCGTAGCCTGTTAAAAATGCATCTTGGCTGAGCTGGTCGCCAACAATGTTTTGCAGAAGCGGCAGAACCACATGACCGCCACCAAACACTAAGCTACCAGCTTGGAAAAAATCACTAAACAGCCCAAGTAAAGGTAACGTATGAGCCACTAACGGTAAGCCGAGTAAAAGCATCGCAAATAGAGCCAATGGCGCGATAGACGGTTTAAACGACTCGGCTGATGGCTCGGAGTCTTTCTTCAGATATCGCATTCCGACAAAACCTGCTGCGATCAACACGAACATTTGCGTCATGATGCTTGGTGCCACCAGCAACGCAATCGCAGTCGCAACGCACAAACCCGCGGTCAGTTTACTTTGGCAGAAGTTTTTGTACATGCCCCAAGTCGCATCCGCCACGACGACGACTGCGAGCAGTTTTAGGCCGTGAACGATGTTTTGGAACACTGCGGTGTCGGTGATTTGGCTGCTCACCATCGCCAGCGCCAACATGATGACCACTGAAGGAAGCGTGAATCCGACAAATGCTGCGCATGCGCCACCTAAACCGCCACGTTTATAACCCAATGCAAAGCCAACTTGGCTTGAGCCCGGTCCCGGCAAAAACTGACTGAGCGCGACAATTTGCGCGTACTCGCTGTCATCAAGCCATTTCAGTTTCTCAACAAATGTTTGGCGAAAATAACCAATATGAGCCGCAGGGCCGCCGAAGCTGAACCAACCCAGCCAGAAAAAAGTTTTGAATATGGTGAACATGTCGAGCCTGTTTATCTAAAAAGCATTGTTGCTAATTTATCGAATGCTCTAAAATGACTCAAATTGATGATTTTAATTTCATCTATGAATGAAATGAAATGAAATGGGATGAGGATGTTGGAGTGAAAGAGGACATTCAGTGGCGCAACATTGACTTGAACTTATTGGTGACGTTTTCCTACTTGTATCGCTATCGAAGCGTTAGCGTCGCGGCAGAGAAAAGTTACGTTAGCCAGTCGGCGATGAGTCATAGTTTGTCTCGTTTAAGGTTGTTGTTTGACGACCCGCTTTTTGAGCGAAAAGGGCACAAGATGGAGCCCACCGAGCACGCTCACCACATCGCGCCAACTGTGCATCACTTGTTGGATTCTATCGCCAAAGACTTGCTCACTAAGTCTGCCTTCCAACCTAAAAATTATGCGGGTGTATGTCGCATTGGATTAACGGATTATGCCGAGTTTATTTTTGCTCCTCGGCTTTATGACGAAATACGCCAGCGCGCACCAGAGGCCCAGATCAGTTTTATTAACGTCAATCGTAGCAACTACGTGGCATTAACTGAGCACGAAAAGATCGATGTCATTATTGGCAGCATGCCAGTGTTGGATGACAACTTTGAGAGCTTGTACTTGTACACGGAAAAACACGTGTGTATGTGTGATAAACAGGCATTGAAAGGGGAAACACAGCTGTCTCTGGAAGCGTTCGCGAACATAGAGCAAGCTCTGGTAAGTCCCGATGGGAGCTTAAAGACACAAGTAGACCAAAAGCTTGCAGAACATGGCTTGAGCCGCAAAGTCACCGTGGCGTCGCGCAACTTTCTCACTATTCGGCATCTATTGAAAAAACGCGATCTCATTGCCATCGTGCCAGAAAAAATGGCATTGGCGGAGGGCTTTTCGGACGATCTCGTTACCGTTAAGCCGCCGATCGCCGTTGCGGATTTTGATATTGCTATGCTGTGGCATTCCAGCCGAAACAATGAAGACAAAGGCATTTGGCTACGCGAGTTGGTTTCTTCGACCATCACCTCTAAATGATAAACATTTGGGGCACTCATGGTGCTTAGAGTGATTTGTTGTTGAACTTCTTACTACCCGCTGAGTTATCGGCGTTATACCGAAACAGTACTGATTGAGCAAAATGAATGTCTTTGGTTGGGGGGGATGTTCCAGATTTAATTCATAAAAGAGATTAATGGAAAAGGTATCATTGAGTTGTACCACGTAGTTTAAGCTCTGTTTGCACGTATACATGAAGAGGTTGTAAGCGTCCATCTCGGTATTTTTCCACCAGTAAGTTCACTCCCTGAGTTCCCATCAACTCAGAGTGAATACGAATTGTAGACAACGGCGGAAAGGTAAAGCGAGCAGTAGGAATATCATTCATACTAATCAACGTAATATCCTCTGGTATCTTTAAGCCAAATTCATGGATTGCACGTACTATGCCAATCGCGATGGAGTCTGAATCAATGAATACTGCTTTCGGGAAGTCACCTTTGGCTAGCATCTCTTTCGCTAAGTTATAACCGGACAAACTAGAGCAGGAACAATAGTGTATATCTTGTTCTGCGACCACGCCTTTTAGATAGCCATAGTCCAAAAACACATTTTCACGAATGTCAGCTGCGTCGGGCTTGTTTTGACCGCCAATATAACCGATGCGGCGGTGGCCTCGTTGTACAAAGAAATCAACTACTTGCCTACTGATTCGAATAAGGTCGACATCAACGCAATCATAAGGGCAGGTTGGATCTGAAAAGTTTATGTAGCAGATGCTATCGGCTAGACGTTTAGGTAATTTATCTACTACCTTTTGGTCGACATTTCCGACTAAAAGGACACCTGTTATCTTTTTCGTTTCAACATCAATTTCACTGTTATAGCAATTGGTTAGCGTAATACCTAATTTGTCGCATTGCGTTTCAATCCCATGACGAATTGATAAGTAGTAAGGGTCATTCACCTCTGTTTCTTGTTTGTAGTTATATAAGGCTAAAAAGTGATGTTTTTGCTTAGCTTCTTTGATGCCTTTCTTCGAGCTACTGGTGCGGTACTCCAGTTTTTCTGCAATTTCCAAAATGCGGTATTTGGTTTCTTCTTTAACGCTCAACGTTGGGTCGTTGTTCAAAACCCGCGATACGGTTGCAAGTGAGACGCCTGCTTCAATGGCGATATCTTTTAGCTTTGCCATGTAAATTTCCCGTTGGCACTGCCCAAGTGTGAGCTCAATAATCTGACTATTTTAAACAGCTACTTAGAGATGCACAAACCTTTAGTAAGACAGTCCTAAACACTTTAAATCAGCATATCAAGCCAACTTGTTTTCATGAAATACACTCTATTGAGTAATAAATAAAGCCGTAAACGTAAGGATTATATTGCTGTAAAAATACTGAAAAACGTGACTGGTTTGGAAACTTGCTATTTGTGGTAACTCTAGTACTTAATAGGACTCGAGCTGTTTAGAGTTTAACCAAGCAAACGTTTTATTGTTCATGTTTATGTTTTGTGTCTCATTTTATAAACAAATCAATAGGAAAGTATTCAACTCTATTTATAATCTCCGCGCTTTTAAAAGCTGTCTAACAGTATGAAAAATTAGGAAATTATAATGAAAAAAGTATTGCCATTATTGGCTTTAGGTGCAGTGGTTGCTTCAGCGTCAGTTCAAGCAAAAGGTAACTGGTATGTTGGTGCTGATTTGGTAAATTCAGATCTTAAAGTTAAAAGCTTGTCAAAAGATTTTTCTGCGACAGGTCTTAGCCTTGCTGTAGGTAAAGAGCTGCAATATTCAGAAAACTTCAAACTAGCTTTTGAAGGTGAGTACATATACTTTGGCGACTTTGAAGAAACATTTTCTTACATGGGGTGGCCGGTTAAATTTAGTGTTGATGCTTCTGCGTTCAATTTCAATGCGAAGCCTAAATACCAATTTGCAGGTACAGGCTTCTATGTTGGTGCGATTGCTGGCCTTGGTGTAATGAGTGTTTCTTATGAAGTGAAATCATCTAGCACTGTTACCGATGATGGTCGTGATGTAGGCTTTAACTACGGTGTTGAGGCTGGTTATGAGTTCGCTTCAGGTTTGGTTGTATCTGGTGGCTACCGTGCTTCTTCGGTAAGTATTGATGCCGAAAACGGTGGCAGCGAAGATTTTGATTTTGACAGCCTGTACGTTGGTGTTGATTACAAGTTTTAAGCTCGCGTAAGCAAAACATAGATACTAAAAAGGAGCCGTCAGGCTCCTTTTTTGATCAGATTATCAATCAACTCATAGTGGTGATCTTGTACGCCTGCAAGGTTGCCATATTTGGGTTGATGGCGGTCATTTTCTTTCGCGTGTTGCCAGCCAATGGTGTGACGCACAAAATGCTCTGCAAACGCGTGGGAAACTTCCAAGCAACCTGCCAGCACGGTATCAACATAACTTTGCATGATTGGGCTCTTTGCGCATGGTGGTAGTGGCTCGTCTTTTACGTAAACCCAAATGTCATGTTCTTGGTTAAAACTCGCATCTGTTTCGATTTGATCTGGCTGAAGTTGAATACGATGATAACCTCGTTCACGGCGGTCGAATTCTGCGAGCGCTTCTTCATTTACTTCGAGTAAAACGCCATTAACCTGTCCATCGCCTTGGTTCACCACTAATGGAGAGAGGCTGTAGCTGTCGTCAATCTTCCCCCAGTAGCGAACCAACCCATGTGCTATGACGGGAATGGCTTCTCCCGTTTGTCCGGTTAACTTACGCGACGCAGAATTAATCAAACTGCCATAGCCAAATATGTACATTGTCGTTGCATCCCTTAACTGATAGTTGTGCCTCTCATGTTTATACCTAACCCGCATCTGAAGCACAACTTTACCTCTTAAGTATAATCTTAATTATAAACATGTATTTTCTATACATGTTTATGGTAGCATCAATATGTAGTTGAGTTAACCAGCATCGAGAGACGCTTGAGGGCAAGATAATGCTGAATATCACCGATAAAAAAGTAGAAGAAAAAATCCCCGCATGGCTGCGATTAGGCTTTCGGCCGTTTTTTCTGTTTGGGTCGATTTACGCCATTGTTGCGATTGCGTTATGGGTGTGGATGTTCCAAAGTGGGCCGCCAAGCGCATTGGCCGTGCCTGCATTGTGGTGGCACGTACATGAAATGTTGTTCGGTTTTTCAATGGCCATCGTAGTTGGCTTTGTACTGACCGCGGTACAAAACTGGACTGGGATTAATGGTACCAAGCATTACATGCTTCTGGCTTTATTTGGCTTGTGGTTAGTGCCCCGCATATTGCTTTGGACACAAGCACCGTTATGGTTAACCAGCAGTATCGAAGCGGTATTTTTACTGTTTGTCGCCTATGAGGTGGGCATTCGTGTGTATCGAGCCAAAGGTTGGCGTAATTTGTTTTTCGTTCCACTGTTTCTTTTAGCCATCTTTGCGAACTTTGCAAGCTACGCAACGATAAAAGGTATGCCGCCCTTTAGCTCTTCAGCGGTGTGGCAAGCAATGCTGTGGTGGTTTACCTTGCTGTTGTCAGTGATGGGCGGACGTGTGATTCCATTTTTTACTGCGCGTCGATTTAATTTCGAAAAAGCGCAACCATTGGCTTGGTTAGAGTGGTTTGCGAACTTGCCGTTGGTAATGCTATTTGTGCTGAGCTTTTTCCCTGTGACGTTTGCAGAACTAGGTAGTCCTTTGATGCTGTTTGCAGGTGTTGCTCAGTTGGTGCGTTTTGTTCGCTGGAAACCTTGGTTAACCCTGAGCGAGCCTTTAGTGTGGTCGCTGCATGCTGCGTATTTGTGTTTACCACTAAGCTTAATTTTGCGAGGCGTCTGGGGAGATTCATTTGCCAGCCATAACCTCATTCATCTGTTTGCGATAGGTGCGTTAGGCGGTTTGATTTTAGCGATGATTACACGGGTGACGATGGGACATACTGGTCGCATGATCTACAAAGGGCCAAACATGAGCCTTGCGTTTGCGGCGATTACCGCGGCAGCTTTGGTTCGCAGTTTCGCCGTGATCTTTGACCCAGCGAACATGATACTGTGGATTGATATCAGCGGCGGATTATGGATTGTTGCGTTTGGGCTATTTGTGTGGCGCTTTGGTGTGATGCTTGTGACCCCTCGTGTGGATGGTCACCCCGGATAAGATTCTGATGTGATTAGAGAAAAGAGGAACCGCGTGCTCCTCTTTTGGTTTTTGTTCTTTATAGGTTTAGTGTTTATTCGTCTTCGTCGTCCGCTTTATTCGTGAGCCCCAAGCGTTTAAATAGCCACCACTCTAGACCAAAAATGACAATTAAGGCGATGCAGAACCAGGTGAATGCCATGGTGGATTCCACACCTGGCATTCCACCAACATTGATGCCGAGTAAACCTGTTAAGAAGCTGGTTGGTAGAAAAATCGTTGCTACCAAAGTAAACAGGTAACTGTTTTTATTGGTTTTCTCATCACGATGATGTTTGATCTCTTCTTGGAAAAGCGCCACTTCTCCAAGATAAAACTCAAGTGTTTCATTTATGCGCGTAATATTATTGTGTGCGAAGCGATATTGATGAGGTCTCAAAGCAATCAATTCTGATTCTGACTCCACAAGATCACGGATAGCGTACTGCTGAGGGCGAATAAAACGCTTAATAGAAATCAGTGCTTTTTGAGTCGCCATATGTTTGTACGTCGACTCATCATTCACGTCGAACTGGTTTAGTGTTTCTTCAATCGTATCAAGGTAAATGTCTATTTTACTGTTTAATCCTTCAATGATCTGATGAAGTAAACTAGCAAGACTTTTTGGGCCTTTGTGTTCCGCTAATGCTTGGCGAATCTCCATGATCGCGCGTGATGGAATTTTACGAGTTGAAATGAGTGCGCCTTGAAAGTAGAGAATTCGAATACTAAGCATATCTTCTGGTGATGCATTGCCGTTCATATTGACGCCTCGTAAAATCAACATGAAGTTCTCGTCATCTAAAGGATGGAAAGATGGTCGGCTTTCGTCGGCTAATAGATGATCAACCGTAGCTCGAGGTACTTGGTTCTGCTCCAGCCAACCACGAATATCGGGATGCAGCCGTTCGCAATGGTACCAATGCTTAGCTTGAATTTGCTCTGCCGTGGTGGATTGTTGAGTTGCTTCTGGGGTTGAGAAGTCCCAATGTTCAATCATAAAACCCATTTTCTTTTCCTTGTTTGAGCCGATACCAAAATAACCTCAAGATACTTCTTTCGCGAGAATTGCATTGCCATACAGAGGCAATACTCTGAGTACGGTACTCTGAAGTCATTGATGCATTATTTTTCAAATGAGTATGATTGTATTTAACGCCAAATGTCTATGAATAGTTGTTCTTATTTGCAATCGAGTGGAGCGCACCAAGGTGTTGTGCTTAAACAACAAAACAAAAAGCCTGCAACTAAGCAGGCTTTATTGTGGGGGAGGGAGGGGAGCTGTTAGCCAACTTGAGAAAGATTAACCACTTTCTGTTGTAGCTTTTTCTTTAAATAGTCCGTTAAGGCCTGTTTTTCTTCCTCGTTCATGTAAAGACCAAGCTTAGTACGGCGCCATAAAATGTCTTCATCGGTCATTGCCATTTCATGGTTCATTAAGTAATCGATCTCACGTTGGTAAACACCACCTGCTTGTGCCGAGAACGTTTGTCCTAAGTCAGCTTCACTTGTTGTGCCTTCCATTAAGTTCCAGGTTTGGGTACCAAACTGTGTGACATAACGAAGAATCAATGCTTCTGGCGCCCAAGTGTATTTAGCGTGAATTTGTTTAGCTAATTGTTCACGACTACAGCTGAAGTTACCACCAGGAAGGGTTTGGTTGGCCGTCCAGTCTTTACCCATTTCAGGTAGGAACGGAGCAAGTTTCTTCATTGCTGCTTCACCTAACTTACGGTAGGTCGTTAACTTACCACCAAAAACAGAAAGCAGAGGTGCATGGTCGTATTCCGCATCGAGCTCTAGCGTGTAGTCTCGTGTGATTGCTTGCGGAGAGTCAGATTCATCGTCACATAAAGGACGAACACCGCTGTATGTCCAAACTACATCTTCGCGAGTCAACTGGTGGACAAAGTGTTGGTTTACGATATCAATGAGGTAATCGACTTCGTCATCTGAGATCGACACTTCACGTGGGTCACCTTTGTATTCCACATCTGTTGTACCAATGATTGAGAACTTATCTAAGTAAGGAATCATAAATACGATGCGATTGTCTTTGTTTTGAAGGATGTAGGCTTGCGGTTCGTTGTGGATACGAGGAACAACGATGTGCGAGCCTTTGATTAAGCGAATGTTACGAGGAGAGGCTTGCTCTAATCCATCATCAAAGAACTGTTTTACCCAAGGCCCCGCAGCATTGACTAACGCTTTCGCTTTACGTTCGAAACGTTGGTCTGTCATCACATCGTGAATAGTAACGTGCCAGATACCACCTTCACGGTGTGCTTTTTCCACGCGGCAGTAGTTACGTACTTCAGCATGGTTTTCGCGAGCCGCAAGAACGTTCAGTAATACTAAACGTGCATCATCAACCCAACAGTCAGAGTATTCGAAACCCGTTTTCATTTCTGGTTTTAGCAAGCCAGATTTCGCAAGGTTGACGGTTTTACTGCCTTGCAGCGTCGTACGTTTACCCAAGTTATCGTAAAGGAAAAGGCCACAACGAATCATCCAAGCTGGGCGTAGGAATGGGCGATGCGGTAAACGGAAACGCATTGGTAGTGCGACGTGTGGTGCTTTACGAAGAATAACCTCACGCTCTGCGAGCGCTTCCGAAACTAAACGAAACTCGTAGTGTTCAAGGTAGCGTAAACCGCCGTGTATCAGTTTAGAACTTGCTGAAGAAGTCGCAGATGCGAAGTCATTTGCTTCATATAAGCCAACACTCAAACCTCGGCCAGCTGCGTCTGCCGCAATACCAGCTCCGTTAATGCCGCCACCGATTACGATCAAGTCTAAGGTAGTGGATGAGCTAGTAGTGGAAGCATTATTTTGTATACTCATAAATTTGACCTCTTGGTGAGCGAACGAGCATTTTAGAACATAATGTAATCCTAGCTCAGGTTTCGTTTGTGATCATCTATTATTTTCGTTTGTGAGCGTTTTGTGTGATTTAGACACAAAAAAACCTCTGTCTAATTAAGACAGAGGTCATTTGAGGGGGAATTATACGATTGACGTTACTCGTTTTCGGAGTTTGATTCGTTAGCTTCAACCACTTCAAGTGGGATAGAAGCTTCCTTCAAAATTGACAAGATTTCTTCTGGTGGCTGCTTATTGGTAAAGATCATGTTGAGCTGTGCAATATTGCCTAGTTTCACCATAGCATTGCGCCCGAACTTGGTGTGGTCTACGGCAAGAAATACACTACGGCTATTGTCAATGATCGCTTGTTTTACCCGGACTTCGTGGTAATCAAAGTCTAATAGCGAGCCATCGAAGTCGATACCGCTAATGCCGAGAATACCAAAGTCGAGACGGAACTGTTTAACGAAATCGAGGGTAGCCTCGCCAACAATACCGCCGTCTCTGCTGCGGACTTCTCCACCCGCCAAAATGACTTTGATTTCAGGGTTAGGGAAAAGAATGGTCGCAACATTGATGTTGTTGGTGACAACACGCAACTGTTTATGGTTTTTATTGAGCGCTCGCGCAACTGCTTCTGGTGTGGTGCCGATATCGATGAATAGTGTGGCACCATCTGGAATGTGTTTGACTACCTCGTCTGCAATGACATCTTTTTCATTGAAGTTGAGCGCTTTACGCGTGTTGTAAGATGTGTTTTCAGAACTGAGAGGAATAGTGGCTCCACCGTGATAACGACGAATTTTGTTGTCATCGGCGAGTTCATTGAGATCGCGTCGGATGGTTTGTGGGCTGACATTGAATCTTTCTACCAACTCATCCGTGCTGACATAGCCTTGTTTTTTCACCAGCTCAACAATCTGCTGGTGTCGAGGTATTTGCTTCACTTACCACTCCCTTGTGCATTGGTAACGGCCAATGCTTCAAATTCGAAGCTCTATTGTGCTCGAATTTGCTCGTTGTGAGAAGTAAGCGAGTTCAGGAATCGGGGATAAAGCGCAAAAAGAGCGCACAAATGGCGCTCTTTTTTCTTATGGAGATGAGATTAATCTTCTTCGTCGTGAAGTTCAGACCAGGTTTGTGCACATTTCACTGCACGTTTCCAGCCCTTGTAACGACGATTGCGTTTTTCTTCATCATCGTGTGGCTCAAAGGTGCGATCAAGTACCGCTTTATTCTGCAACTCATCAATGCTATCCCAGTAACCAACTGCAAGGCCGGCAAGGTAGGCTGCACCAAGAGCGGTAACCTCAGTTACTTGAGGGCGGTGTACTTCTGTGTTCAATACATCGGATTGGAATTGCATTAGGAAGTTGTTCGCTACTGCACCACCATCGACTCGAAGGTTCGCAAGCTTAATGCCTGAGTCAGCTTGCATCGCATCCAGTACGTCACGAGTTTGATAAGCGATGCCTTCCAATGTTGCACGGATGATATGGTTTGAATTCACACCGCGAGTAAGGCCGACAATCGTGCCACGTGCGTAGGCATCCCAGTATGGAGCGCCTAAACCAGTAAATGCAGGCACGACATAAACGCCGTTTGATGTATCCACTTTTGTCGCGAAGTATTCAGAGTCTTCTGCACCGTTTAGGATTTTCAATTCATCGCGTAGCCATTGGATAGAAGCTCCACCCATGAATACGGCACCTTCAAGTGCATAAGCTGGTTCGCCTGCAGGACCACAAGCCAAAGTTGTTAGAAGGCCATGTGTCGAAGTGACTTTTTCTTGGCCAGTATTCATTAGCAAGAAACAACCCGTACCGTAAGTGTTTTTCGCTTGACCCGCTTCAACACACATTTGGCCGTAAAGCGCCGCTTGTTGGTCACCTGCGATTCCAGAAATAGGAATACGAGTACCGCCTTTACCACCGATGTTGGTTTTACCGTAAATTTCCGATGAGCGCTTCACTTCTGGCATCATAGATGCTGGGATGCCAAGCTCATCTAACATTTTTTGATCCCAACATAGATCGTTGATGTTAAACAGCATGGTACGCGATGCGTTAGTGTAGTCGGTTACGTGAACGCGACCTTGAGTCATCTTCCAAACTAACCAAGTATCGATAGTACCAAACAACAGCTTACCTGCTTCTGCGTCTTCTCGTGCGCCTTCAACATTGTCCAGAATCCATTTAACTTTGGTACCGGAGAAGTAAGGGTCAAGCACCAAACCAGTGTTGTCACGTACATAGTTTTCGAGACCGCGTGCTTTTAAATCTTCGCAGATATCAGCAGTACGGCGACATTGCCATACGATCGCATTGTAAACGGGTTTACCTGTTTCTTTATTCCAGACGATGGTCGTTTCACGCTGGTTAGTAATACCGATAGCCGCTAATTGGTCGCTACGGATACCAGACTTAGCTAGAGCTTCTACTAAGGTAGAGCTTTGTGTTGCCCAGATCTCCATTGGATCATGTTCAACCCAACCAGCTTCTGGATAAATCTGAGTAAATTCGCGTTGCGCGACGCTTACGATGTTCGCATCGTGATCAAGAATCACTGCGCGAGAGCTTGTTGTACCTTGGTCTAGGGCAACAATGTATTTTTGCTCAGTCATGGTAAGAATCCTTTTGTTTCGTTATTTATATTTTAGTAAATGTTCGAGTTACGTCAGTTTTAAGCTCTAGCTTCTTCTGTTTCTTCTTCCGTCTCACATTGGTTTGGAATCGTGCAACCGTGGCCTTGTTGTGGAAGGTAAGCTGCAATCGCTTTTGGATACAACCAACCACCAAAACACGCACCTGCAATCGGAGCAAGTAAAGGCACGATAAAGTAAGGAATGTCTTTAGCACCTGTCAGAGCGTAATCCCAACCTGCGAAGTAAGCGAACAGTTTCGGTCCAAAGTCACGAGCGGGGTTCATCGCAAAGCCTGTTAGTGGGCCAAGTGAACCACCGATGACGGCAATCAAAATACCGATCAATAGAGGGTTCATTGCGCCACGTGCCGCGCCGTTATTTTCATCGCCCAGAGCCAGAATCGCAAACATCAGCACAGCAGTGATAACGAATTCCACAGCAAAAGCACCAAAGAAAGAGAGGGAGGCATGCGGATAGGTTGAGAAGATACCAGCAGTTGCTAGTGCATCTTGGCTGCTGCGAACGAAGTTATGAGCGATTTCGTAGTCGGTGAAAAGGTTGCTGTATAAGCTGTATACCAATGCAGCAGAACAGAATGCCCCAAGCATTTGAGCGATAATGTATGGCACCACTTTCGCCTTATCAAAACCATGGAACATAGCAAGTGCGATGGTAACGGCAGGGTTGATGTGTGCACCAGAGACGCCAGCCGTACAGTAAATAGCGATGGCGACACCGAAGCCCCATACAATACTGATTTCCCATTGTCCAAATGATGCGCCTGTTAGAACTAAGGCTGCAACACAGCCTACGCCGAAGAAAATAAGTAGTCCTGTACCGATAAACTCGGCCAAACATTCTCCAAGCAGAGAGGGGTGTTTGTTCGTTGTCATGTTAAAAGTCCTTTGATCATTTTTGCCTGTCTAGCACGATACTATTGTGCATATATAAACGTTTGCGAAAACAAACGAGCGTTAAAAATGAGCGTTTGAGCATAAATTTGTTAATCAAAGTCTTCGTTTTTGTTAAATGGCGCATCTTTTAACCGGAAAAGAACACAACGAAAATAATTTATTTGTCACGAGGCCAGTGTTGAGAGCGCTCAAATTACCGATGTGAAAAAGAATGCACAACTGGTAAGAGGAGTTTTGTGAAGCTGCTACGTGCTTGGAGATTTATTACACAGAACTTGTGTAGCAGTTAACCCTAAAGGAGTAGGAGGATGTCAAATGTATCAAGGGCTAGCAGTGATATAAAAATACGCAGTCATGTTTGGACTTTTAGAAAAAATCGTCATCCCATTGATACCAATAGGATGAGTTGAGAAGAGAATAAACGCTGTTAATGTCTTGTGTTTGTGAATCATTGCTTCGGCTTGTATTCAAATAAAAAATTGTTTTTTTTATTTCGTTTGATGCTAACCGTGATCGTTTTTCAGCTTTTTAGTTATTAGTTGGTTCGGAGCGAGTAGGGCAGGCGTAAATCGCCCTTTTTACGGTTAGTTTATGTTCTAATTCGAGCCTTTGTTTCAAAGGTTTCGAATTGGAATGCTAAAGTGAGGGGTTTGAACATCAGTTTAATATTAACGAATCTTGAGTAAAGTTGAACGATGATCTAATTAATGCTCATATAATTTACTGTATTTACTTATATTTAATTCATGTGCAACATTTGTCACAGAAATAAAATCCTAACTCCATACAATTCATGAACTTTCGAACGAAGATTTATTTTGTTTCGTTCGCTCCTTTTGTGTTTTTACCATCGCATACAAAATAATGAGGTTCCTATGTTTGGAATATTCAAACCTAAGGCGCACATTGATCGTCTGTCCCCTGGCAGCATCGATAGCACCTACTCTCGCCTCCGTTGGCAACTCTTTATCGGTATCTTTGTTGGCTACGCCGGTTACTATCTAGTTCGTAAAAACTTCAGTTTGGCGATGCCTTATCTTATCGAGCAAGGCTTTAGCCGCGGAGACTTAGGTGTCGCCTTGGCAGCTGTTTCCATTGCATATGGTCTCTCTAAGTTTCTAATGGGCAGCGTTTCAGACCGCTCCAACCCTCGCTATTTCCTTAGTGGCGGCCTATTGATGTCTGCATTAGTGATGTTTTGCTTTGGCTTTATGCCATGGGCGACTGGTAGCGTCACTGCGATGTTCATTTTGCTTTTCTTGAACGGTTGGTTCCAAGGGATGGGGTGGCCTGCTTGTGGCCGAACCATGGTGCACTGGTGGTCACGTAAAGAGCGTGGTGAGATCGTTTCGGTTTGGAACGTGGCGCACAACGTGGGTGGTGGCTTGATTGGTCCACTATTTATTCTTGGCCTGTGGGCATTTAACGATGATTGGCGCACTGCATTTTATGTTCCTGCATTTTTCGCCACGTTGGTTGCTGTGTTTGTTTGGATGACGGTTCGCGATACCCCTCAGTCTTGTGGTCTGCCTCCTATTGAAGAATACAAAGACGATTACCCAGATGACTATGACAAGTCCCATGAACAAGAAATGACAGCGAAGGAAATCTTCTTCAAATACGTCTTCAATAACAAACTTCTTTGGTCGATTGCAATTGCAAACGCATTTGTTTACCTAATTCGTTACGGCGTACTGGACTGGGCACCTGTTTACCTAAAAGAAGCGAAGGATTTCTCGGTAGATAAATCGTCATGGGCTTATTTCTTATACGAATGGGCTGGCATTCCAGGAACACTATTGTGTGGTTGGATCTCTGACAAATTGTTCAAAGGTCGTCGTGCACCTGCTGGTATCTTATTTATGGTGTTAGTGACAGTTGCAGTGATGGTTTATTGGTTTAACCCTGCGGGCAACCCAACAGTAGATATGATGGCGCTTATTGCAATTGGCTTCCTAATCTATGGTCCGGTTATGCTGATCGGTTTGTACGCACTTGAACTCGCTCCGAAGAAAGCGGCAGGTACTGCCGCTGGTCTTACTGGTTTGTTTGGATACCTAGGTGGGGCAGTTGCCGCAAACGCGATTTTGGGCTACACCGTAGACCACTTTGGCTGGGATGGTGGCTTTATCATCTTAGTGGGTTCTTGTATTACTTCTATCGTGTGTTTGATGTACGCCTTCTTAGGTGAACGTGCGCACCACGAGCAAAAAGAGCGCGAGAAGGAAGCGCTAGCGTAATATTTATTTAAAGAGGCAGTGGAATACTGCCTCTTCGCTTTATCAAGGAAATAACAATGAAAACAAAGTCAGTATGTCTTACTTTTTTAGCACTTAGCCTCTCTGCTGGTGCGATTGCGAAGCCGCTTGTCATTGCGCATCGTGGTGCATCGGGCTACTTGCCTGAGCACACGCTAGAAGCCAAAGCACTTGCTTACGCAATGAAACCTGACTACATAGAGCAAGATGTGGTAATGACGAAAGATGACCAGTTGGTCGTGTTGCATGACCATTATCTCGATCGCGTAACGGATGTTGCGGAGCGTTTTCCTGACCGCGCTCGTAAAGATGGCCGTTACTACGCGATTGATTTCACGTTGGCAGAAATCAAATCATTGCGAGTCACTGAAGGCTTTAACATCGACGAGAAAGGGAACAAGGTTGCTGGTTATCCGACACGATTCCCAATGTGGAAATCAGACTTCACCGTACCTACTTTTGCCGAAGAGATTGAGCTGATCCAAGGCTTAAACAAAACGCTGGGTTATGACATCGGTATTTACCCAGAAATCAAAGCGCCTTGGTTCCATCGCCATGAAGGCAAAGACATCTCAAAAGCGGTGCTTAACGTTTTAAAACAGTACGGTTACGATTCGCAAGACGACAAAGTATACCTTCAGTGTTTTGATGCGAATGAGCTTCAACGCATCAACAGTGAGCTCATGCCTGCAATGGACATGGATTTAAAGCTCGTTCAGCTCATGGCTTACACCGACTGGAACGAGACCATGGAGTACAAAGGCGACAAGGCAACACCATACAGTTATGACTGGATGTTTGAAGCCAATGGTATGAAGAAGGTCGCGGAATACGCGGAAGGGATCGGTCCTTGGAAGCCAATGTTGGTGGATGACAAATCAACCAAGGATAACATCATCATCAAACCTTTGATGAAAGCAGCAAAAGACGCGGGCTTGCAAGTACACCCTTATACTTTCCGAGCGGATCCAGGGCGTATTCCTGCGTACACGGATAGCTTCGATGGCATGATGGATATCTTCTACAATCAGGTGAAAGTGGATGGTTTGTTTACTGACTTCCCTGATAAAGCGGTGAACTTTTTGAACAAGTAAAGTTCTAAAAACAGAGTGTTTGAAACGCTCAGTATTACGTCACACGCCATGTCGTAACAATGTGCCATCTATCAGGCAATAAAAATCCCCCAACAGTTTCCTGCTGGGGGATTTTTCGTAGGGCTAATTCACAAATGAATTAGTTGTTTTTATGCAGTTCGCTGTTTAGTTCAACCGCGCTCTTGTTTGCAAGACACTCGATTTGACCTGTTACAGAGTTACGACGGAACAGTAGGTCAGAAACACCAGCAAGATCACGTGCTTTCACTACTTCTACTTCTTGGCCAGCAGAATCTAGCATGCGTACTTTAGAACCAGCAGTTACGTATAGACCTGATTCGATAGTACAACGGTCACCCATTGGGAAACCAAGACCTGCGTTCGCGCCTAGTAGCGAGTTTTCACCGATAGAAACCACAACTTTACCGCCGCCAGATAGCGTACCCATGATAGATGCGCCGCCGCCGATATCAGAGCCGTTACCAACCACTACGCCAGCAGAGATACGACCTTCAACCATGCTCACGCCAGTTGTACCCGCGTTGAAGTTGATGAAGCCTTCGTGCATTACCGTTGTGCCTTCGCCAACGTGTGCGCCAAGACGTACGCGAGAAGTGTCAGCGATACGAACGCCAGTTGGTACCACGTAGTCCACCATTTTAGGGAACTTGTCTACGCAATCTACGCTTAGTGCACGACCCGCTAGGCGAGCTTCGATTTGACGCTCTGCTAGTTCAGGTAGGTCGATTGGACCTTCGTTAGTCCATGCGATGTTGTGTAGTAGACCGAAGATGCCGTCTAGTACCGTGCCGTGTGGTTGAACTAGGCGGTTAGAGATAAGTTGAAGCTTTAGGAAGCCTTCAGCAACACTTTGTGGCTGTTCGTCAGTTGCAAGGATAACCAGTACAAGTGGTTGTGCTGATTCTGCTGCTTTTGCTGCGAAAGATGCGTTTACCGCATCGCCGTTTGCTTCAAATGCTGCTGCCAGTTCTGCGCTTTGTGCTGCAGAGATCTCGATAGCTTGGTTGCCTTGCTCGTAACCTGCTACTGCTGCTAGTGCGTTAACAAGCGCTTCGCTTGGGTTAAGAACTGGGTTTGGGAAAAACGCTTCGATGATTTTGCCGTCGCGGTTTTTAGTTGCCGTACCAAAGGCTAGAGAGAAGAAAGCCATAGTTGATCTCCATGTGTTGAGTCTTGTGTCTCGTCTGTTCACTGACAAGAAATAATTAAGTTGTCAGCCATCATAAAGAGAGTGTTGGGGAGTTTAAAGAGGGGAAATGGAGAAAGTCTGTAGATGGATACCTTTTGTCTTTTTAGAGATATGTTTGTCTGATGAGAAATGTGTCGCAAAAGCCTTATCAGACCGATTTTGGACAGAGACACAGTGAAGTTGGAGAAGGGCGCATCGCAAAAAATAAGGGGAGGACCGAAGTCACTCCCCCTACACTGGGTTTGTTGGACTTACTGGCTTTGGATAGTAAAGCGATAAATCGATTTAGAGGCTTAGCTCACCGACCTCTACTGCAAGTGCAACCGTTGCCCCTACCATTGGATTGTTGCCCATACCGATGAAGCCCATCATCGCTACGTGTGCAGGTACTGAAGAGCTGCCCGCGAATTGTGCATCGGCGTGCATGCGACCCATAGTGTCTGTCATGCCGTAGGATGCAGGACCTGCCGCCACATTATCTGGGTGTAGAGTACGACCAGTACCACCACCTGATGCCACAGAGAAGTAAGGCATGCCTTCACGGTTACGTTCCGCTTTGTAGATACCTGCTACAGGGTGTTGGAAGCGAGTCGGGTTGGTTGAGTTACCTGTGATGCTCACATCCACTTGTTCTTTATGCATGATAGCCACGCCTTCACGCACATCGTCTGCACCGTAGCAAAGGATCTCACCTCGTGGACCTTGGGAGAAACGGCGACGTTCTACTTCCACTAACTCACCAGTTTGGTAGTTGTATTGAGTGCGCACGTAAGTGAAACCGTTAATGCGTGAGATTAGGTAAGCGGCGTCTTTACCCAAACCATTTAGGATAACTTTCAACGGATTTTTACGTGATTTGTTCACGTTCAATGCGATTTTGATTGCGCCTTCTGCCGCTGCGAATGACTCATGACCCGCAAGGAAAGCGAAACAGCCACTTTCTTCATTCAATAGACGAGCCGCCAATGCACCGTGACCGATGCCCACTCGGCGTTGCTCTGCTACGCTGCCTGGTTTTGTGCAGGCTTGAAGGCCTTCACCGATGATGTTTGCAGCTTCTTCTGCTGTTTTTGCTCCGCGAAAAATCGCCAAAGCAGTGCCTAGCGTGTAGGCATCGGCAGCGCTTTCAAACGCGATAGGTTGAGTGTCCATCACTAGTGCTTTAGGGTCGATACCACGATCCATACAGTATTGGTAAGCCTCTTCCAGAGAAGAAAGTTGCATTTCGTCTAATGTGCGACGTACAGATTCAGTAATTGGAGTGTTCATAATCTCTTTCCTCTTGGTGGCAATTATTGTTGGCGTGGGTTGATGGTAGTTACGGCTTCGTCAAAACGACCGTAAGTCCCCGTTGCTTTGTCTGCGGCTTCTGCTGCAGATACGCCTTCGTTGATGGCTTTCATCATCTTGCCTAGGTTGAGATATTGGTAACCAATCACTTCTTTGTTTTCGTCTAGTGCGAGTTTTGTTACGTAGCCTTCAGCTAACTCCATGTAACGTACGCCTTTTGCTTTAGTTGAGTAGCTAGTACCCACTTGGCTACGTTGAGTTTGACCAAGGTCTTCCAGTGCCGCACCAATTTCCAAGCCGCCTTCAGAGAAAGCAGATTGAGTACGACCGTAAACAAATTGAAGGAAGATTTCGCGCATCGCGACGTTGATAGCATCACATACCAAATCGGTATTCAGTGCTTCAAGAATGGTTTTGCCAGTTAGGATTTCTGCGGCCATCGCTGCTGATTGAGTCATGCCTGAACAGCCGATCGTTTCGATCAAAGCTTCTTCGATGATGCCATTTTTGACGTTAAGGGTCAGTTTTGCTGCGCCTTGTTGAGGAGCACAAGCACCAACGCCGTGGCTAAGACCAGAAATCGCGATAACGTCTTTTGGATTGATCATTGCGCCTTCAACAGGGATCGGTGCAGATGCATGAAGATCGCCGCGTTGAATCGGGCACATTGATTGGATTTCGTGTGAATATTGCATAATGTTTTCCCAGTGTATTTTTATTTTTTGAGAAAACAGGAGCGGGGTTGGAGAAGAGTTGAATTGCTCACTACAGAACTCTTGCTTTCACAACACAGGCGAGAGCATTTCCAACAGGGCTGACCTGTTTTCGTTTCTGTAGGAGTCATTAGCTTTGAAAGCGGTTCGAACCTTTCGATTCCGGTGGCACCCCATCACCGTGCCCATTTAGATTAGATCTAAGTCACACTAATCTGCAACATGAAATTTAGAGCAATTTGGGATATCAAATCGGTTCTTTATATTCTCAGAGATATATGGCGATAAATACAACGCATAAAAAAACGCCGCATAATGCGACGTTTTTTCTAAACAAATGAGAGGCTTATGCAGCGTCTTCTTGATCGCCATCTTCTTCAACAGCTTCAAGCTTCTTTGCTTTTTTTGGTGCAGGTTTACGTTTTGCACCCAGAGCGTAAAGCACTTCTTCTTTGTTTTGCGCAAGGTACATTGCAAGATCTTCTTGCTTACCTTCGTCTTCTAGAAGTTCACTCTTACCCAGCAGTGAGAATAACTCGTCCGCCATATCCAGCATTTTGTCGTATGCGTCAGCTTCCGCTTTAGAGGTAAAAGTCATTTTCTCTTCTCCATTGCGTTCTACCACGTACTTGACGATTACAGCCATGGTTGGTCCTCTAAGTTAATTTGTTAAATTTTATACTGGCTTTTTATACAGTTTTTGACCAATTAAGTCTAGCCACAAGCCTCAGAATGAGAGACACGTACAACTAACTGACTAGCATTTAAACTATCTTGGTTTCACTTTGCGGGTTTGTCCGTCAAAGGAAGGTTTGTTGGTCGCTCCCAATCTTGGCAAAATTCGATAAACGTTTTGAGCAATGGGCTTTGATATTTCTCTTTATGAACCAGTAACCAGAAGCGACGTTTCATATCTAAAGGCATGTCGAGCAGTTTTACGCGGCCGTCACGAATAGCAGGTTCTGCAGACAAACGTGACAAGCAGCCCAAGCCTAACCCTGCCGATACTGAGTTGATCAACGCTTCGGTGGTATTGAGCTGAAAAGCTTCATGCCAATGTTCCAAGCGCGGTGCGACAACGCGCATAAAAAATTCGCGTGAACCAGATCCTGCCTCTCGCAATATCCATTCACTGTTTTCTAGCTCGGTTAAGTTTACTGGCCCTTCGTGCGCGGCTGGGTAATCGGGCGCGCAAATCACGCACATTTCATCTTCGCTAAACTGGGTAGACTGCAATTCAGGGTGAAGTGTTTTGCCCTCAATGAGGGCTATGTCTAACTCGTAATCGGTCAGCATGTCGCAGATTTGTGCGGAGTTAGAAATGAACAGGCTTTGAGAACGATGGTTCGTTTGCTGACGAAATTCGCTAAGCAAATAGGGCGCGACTTGGTTGCCAATGGTGTCGCTGGCACCAATGCGAAGTTGGCCCGATAGCGCTTGGTCACCATCGAAAATGCTCTCGATGTCTTTGGCTCGGTTGAGTAACTCATCCGCCAGTGGTAGCAGTTTTTGACCTTCTTGGTTCAAAATCAGTCGGTTATTAACACGATCAAACAAGTGATGGCCGATCTGTTTTTCTAATTCTGAGAGTGCCATGCTCACTGCGGCTTTCGATAAAAAGAGACTATCAGAAGCCGCTGTGAGCGTTTTGTGCTGCGTGATCGTCGTAAACACTTTCAGTTGTTTAAGAGAAATGTGACTTGCCATACCCTACCGTTAAGTAATTCTGAACGTTTGTTTTAAATAATTAGATATATCGGAACGAAGTGCAAGCGTATTATACGTCCCATCAAGAGTGAGTCTGGTTGAGGTCATCATGATTCAAAGAACAAAAGCAAAAGTAATGGGAGCGCCAACTCCAATGGCGGGTTTGGCTCTTGGTATTGCAAGCTTGGGCTGGAGTTGGGAGAACTTCGCCGAATTACATGGCTACGGACAGTGGATTAGTGCGGGTATCGCGAGCATATTATTGGCTATATTGGCAACCAAGTTTTTGCTACATAATCATCTATTGAGACAAGATCTTGCTCATCCGGTTGTGGGTAGCGTGGTTCCGACATTTGCGATGGGCACTATGGTGGTATCGAACTCTCTCGGCCATTTTTACCCATTGGCTGGTGATGTGCTTTGGCTGATTGCGGTGGTTCTGCACATCGTGTTCTTGGTGAGCTTTGTTTACCATCGCGCCAAAGATTTTGAATTGCACCACATGGTTCCTAGTTGGTTTGTACCGCCAGTGGG
The DNA here is from genome assembly GCF_033339515.1 of Vibrio sp. 2130-1. Lineage (NCBI taxonomy): Bacteria > Pseudomonadati > Pseudomonadota > Gammaproteobacteria > Vibrionales > Vibrionaceae > Vibrio > Vibrio sp. 2130-1. Next base: position 26,221 of record NZ_JAWOUT010000015.1, on the reverse strand, counting down.
TATCATCGTTGCGGATGTGTCTTTCTCTGGCAACCCGATGTTAGCACCAGTGGCACAAGGTGCATTGATGTTTGGTATGGTGGCGTACGCGATCATGTTGCCGATGATGATTTACCGTTTCATGTTTACCCATGAAATTCCGGATGCAGCGAAACCAACAATGGCAATCATGGCAGCGCCAGCAAGTTTATCATTGGCAGGGTACTTAACGGTCACTGCGACACCATCACCAGTGATCATCGCTATGCTATTTGGTATCGCGGTATTGATGACAGCCATCATTTACCTAGCATTCTTTAAATTGCTAAGACTGCCATTTAGTCCAGGTTACGCAGCGTTTACCTTCCCAATGGTGATTGGTGCAACGGCTCTGTTTAAAATGGCGAATTGGATGGAGTTGCAAGGATTGGCTGCGCACTATGTTCAACAAGTGCGAGGCTTAGCTGGTCTTGAGTTGATTGTGGCAACATTTGTTGTCTCTTATGTGGCCTTACAATACATCAACAACTTGTTGATTCAGCCACGCTTGATACACGCTCATCACGCTTAAATAGCAGATAGGAAAAAGCCTCTTGGTCTTACAACCAAGAGGCTTTTTTATTTCAATCGGCGTCGATGTTGGACGCTAGCCTTTTTTGTAAAATCGCGACATCTCATCCAGAGAATGACGAATGATATCGACAGGAACTTTCTGTTCTTTCTCGACTTTTAACTGGCGATTCAGTTGCTGAGAGTGCCCGCCAGGATTGACCACAAGCATCAGTTCTTTGCCGACCAATGCATAGTTGTAGTAGCTGCCAGCAATATACCAATCGCGAGGGGCAGAGTTATCAAACAAGTTATGACCAACACTGTATGAACTTGTTGTGCCTTGAACGTCAAACAGCGTATTCATCATGGTTGGCACGACGTCAAAATGGGTCGTGCGGTAATCAATTTGCTCTGGTTGACGATTTGGCATGTACACGTAAAGAGGAACATGTACTTGAACGTCACTGTAGTTACCCGTGTGGCCCCAATAGTTCATCTTATGGTCGTTAAACTCTTCACCATGATCAGATGAAATCACCACAATGGTGTTGTCTAAGTCGACGTTTTTCAGCACATCACCAATCAAGCTATCGATGTAGTACAACGAGTTCTTGTATCGATTGTGGTAAAGCGAAGCGTCAAAATCGTTGTTGAGCAAAATGTGGTCAACGCGTTCCCAGTATGGTTTGAATTTCGCAAATTCAGGTTCAGGAAACACCGTGCCGTGGGCGGCATCGTAGAACAGAAAACCAAAGTACGGCTTGTCGCTGTCCTGCTTTTGGAACTCGATGAACTTGTCTGTTATCTGCTGATCGCGCTCGACAGCTGTTTCCCCAGTTTGTTTCAGGGTCAAGTCCGACACTTTTTTGAATACCGTGCGAGAAAGTGGCGGGCTGGTGAGCGGCGCCGAGCCAAAAATGCCCATGCGGTAGCCTTCTGCTTGCAGCGTATCCATAAAAACAGGAGAGCGTTGGCTTGCGTAAAAGCTTTCCCAGTAGGTCGCTGGCAAGCTGTAAAACAGGCTGAAAATACCCGCTTGAGTTGAGTTGCCACCGCTCATATGTTGTGTGAAATTCACCGTTTTTTCGGCGAACTTGCTGACATTTGGCATGACTTCCGGCGTCGCATCACTATAGCGCCATGCGTCAACCAAGATAAACAAAACATTGGGCTGTTTCTCTTTGCTTTGCACTTGAATCGGCGCAAGCGGGTAGTTGAGTGAGCTACGTTCAATGTTGGTTAACTCTACGCGGTTCTTCGATGCAATGTTCTCATCCACTAGGTCGTGTTTGTAAATAAATTTACGAGCCGTCAGCGGGTAGTAAAGTGGCCAGTTATTCGAAAACTGACTGACTTCATCGTCGTAAAGTGCGTTTTTGTACGCATGAATCATCTGCGTGCTAAGCAATACAGCAAACCAGACGCTGAGCAAAACGAACTTAGCTCGGCTTTGTGCCAGTTGATTACTTACCCAAACGGTACAAGCGAGCCCGATCACCAGAACGGCAATTTCACTGATGAAGATTAGCCAACTCATCCACGAAATATCGAAGACATCACCGCTACCTTCGAAAAACATACGGATTAATAGAGCGTTGATGTGAAGTTTGTATTGCTGAAAAACGAGGATATCGACTTTAAACATGATCAATAGACAGATCGCGATAGCGATCACGATACCTTTGAATGCTCGAGTCGGTAGAAAAGAGAGCAATAAACTCAACAACATAAATGGAAGAGCGATCAAGCCCAGCCAGCCATATTGAGTCGAAACCAAATAGTAACCTTGCAACAAGGTTAGCGGTTCATTCTGATTGTTAGACAACACAAAAGGATAACAAGCGATCGACAGGTACACTGCAAAGCAAGCAAAAAAAGCAATCAGCCAAGCGCTGTTGGAAGACAGTTTGCGAAACATACTTTTTGTTTGTTTATAAATTATGGGTAGAGGGAGTATAAAACAGTGTTTTTTATTATGGAATAGTTGCGACGAATGTCACATTTTGTATGGAAGTGTCAGACTTGATTGACATGTGAAAATTCAGAAGATTCATACTCTATTTGAGTGATATATAACCTTTTGTTTTTTCCGAACGCGAGATCACTGCGGGTTTAAATGGGGCTGTGCTAAGCTAGCTAACAGTTTCAATCGGCGCTCGGTATTCCCAATTTGTTTACTGTTTATCACTCCAACCAAGTTGACGTTCTTAAATCACTCCTTGTCGAACTGATTCGAATCAGTCCGCTGGAAAACCCGTTCGAAAAAGAACAAATTCTGGTTCAAAGTCCGGGCATGTCTCAGTGGCTAAAAATGGAATTGGCCAAAGAGTTTGGTGTTGCCGCGAACATTGATTTTCCGCTTCCTGCTACCTTCATTTGGGAAATGTTTACGCAGGTGTTGCCAGACGTGCCAAAACGCAGTGCGTTTAACAAAGAAGCGATGACTTGGAAGTTGATGCATCTGCTGCCGGGGCTTCTCAACCAAGACGTGTTTTCGCCGTTAGCGCAGTACCTCAAAGATGACAGTGATCACTCTAAGCTGTATCAACTGGCTGAGAAAATTGCCGATATTTTCGATGGTTACTTGGTGTATCGTCCGGAGTGGATCGCAAGTTGGGAAGCAGGGCAGAGTGTGCCAGAGCTGGAAGATGAGCATCCGTGGCAGCCGATCTTATGGCAAGCGTTGTATGATCACACTGTGTCATTAGGACAGTCTCCATATCACCGTGCCAACCTTTATGAGCACTTTATCGACACGTTAGAGAGTTTTAACGGCAATTTTGACCATTTACCCAAGCGTTTGTTTGTTTTTGGCATTTCTTCGTTGCCGCCTCGCTATATGGATGCGCTAAAAGCAATTGGTGAACACATCGACGTGCATCTGATGTTCACCAACCCGTGTCGTTATTACTGGGGTGAAGTTCGAGATCGCAAATATCTGGCTCGTTTGGCGGCGAAACATCGTCAGCACGTTGTGTGGCAGGACGATCACTCGGAAGTGCAAGGTGAAACTGAGCAACTGAAAGGAGCACTGGAAGATAATGTGATCGATGAGCTGCACACCGATGTGGTCGGAAACAGTCTGTTGGCATCCATGGGTAAACTCGGGCGCGACAATATGTATCTGTTGTCTCAGCTGGAATCTCATGAAATCGAAGCCTTTGTTGATGTTGAGCGCGACAGTCTGCTCCATCAATTGCAAGCGGATATTCTCAATCTTGAAGAACATCAAGATGATCAACAGATTGAAAACAGTCATCACAAACAAGTGGTTAGCTTGGGTGATAAATCACTGAGCCTACACGCTTGTCACAGCCCGATGCGCGAAGTGGAAGTGCTGCATGATCAACTGTTGGCGATGTTCGATGCTGACCCAACGTTAAAACCGCGCGATATTATCGTGATGGTCGCGGACATCAACGCTTACAGCCCTGCGATTCAGGCGGTCTTTGGTAACGCTCCGGGTGAGCGTTTTATTCCATATTCGATTTCTGACCGAACCGCCGATCAAGAGAGCCCAATTCTCGCCGCATTTATGCAGTTGGTGAACTTACCCAATACGCGCTGTTTGGCATCAGAATTACTCGAACTTCTGGAAACTCCGGCGATATTAAAGCGTTTTGAACTCAGCGAAGATGATTTTTTACAAGCCAAACAATGGGTTGAGGAATCGGGGATTCGCTGGGGATTGGACGCCAATACCGGACGCGAATTTGAACTGCCGGAAACCCGTCAAAACACATGGCAATTTGGTATTCAACGCATGTTGCTTGGCTACGCGATGCCGGAATCCGCAGGTTTGTTTGAAACCGAGCAAGGCAGTTTGTCTCCGTACAACGAAGTGCAAGGCATGGGCGCAGAGCTGGCGGGCAAGTTGGCACACTTTATCCAACAAATTAGCACTTATCGAAGCAAACTTTCTCATGTTCAAACTATCGATGGTTGGCGAGAGACTTTGGTTTCACTGCTGGATGACTTCTTCTCGGTTGAGTTAGAAGGCGAAATGGCGCTCAAATCCATTCGCGATACGCTCAGCCAACTCAAAGAGCAATTAGCTGATGCCGCATTTGATGATGCGTTATCGCCGTCGATCATCAGCCAATACCTTCAAAACAAATTATCTGGCACACGAGTCAGCCAGCGCTTCCTTGCTGGTCAAGTGAACTTTTGTACTCTGATGCCGATGCGCTCTATTCCGTTTAGAACCGTTTGTCTACTGGGGATGAATGACGGCGTGTACCCACGCTCCATGCCGCCAGAAGGCTTTGACTTGATGACGGGAAGAACCAAGCCGGGGGACCGTTCGCGCCGAGATGATGACCGTTACCTATTCCTCGAAGCAATGCTATCGGCACAGCAAACGCTCTACATCAGTTATGTTGGCCGTTCAATCCAAGACAATACCGAGCGAGTGCCTTCGGTTCTGGTTTCTGAGCTGATGGAATACTGCCACCAAAACTATTGTTTAAGTGGTGATGAAGCGTTGCCCGTTGATGAGTCTGGCGACAACTTATTAAATGCGTTGGTGAATACCCACGCCATGGTGCCGTTTAGCCCAAGTGCGTTCCAAGGCATGCACGCCAGCTACGCGAAAGAGTGGATTCCAGCGGCATTGACTCAAAGTAGTCAATCGCAAGGCTATGTTCGTCGTGATTTTAATCGGGCATTAGACGACTATCTGTTAGGAGCGACGTTCCCACTTGAGCTCGACTTAGTCGAGTTGCAACGTTTCTGGCGCTTACCTGTGCAGTATTTTTTCAATCGTCGTTTAAAAGTAACCTTTGAACCGCCACTACCGGTGATGGAGGACGACGAACCCTTTGTTTTAGGTGGTTTGGAAAGCTATCAAATGCGTGATGAGCTGTTAGAAACCTTGCTTGAAGCGACATTGATGCAGCCAGAGAAAAAAACAGAGGTGCTTAAACACTTTATGAGTCAACAGCGCGCGCAAGGCAAACTGCCGGTGGGGGCGTTTGGTGATATCGAATTTGAAACTAACCGAGTTCAAGCGGAAGAGCTGGTGGATAAACTGGCGTTTTTATCTGGTGCGCCTCAAGACGATTTGGAAATCGACCTGACGTTTGATTCCTTGTTTGAGCGAAATGAAGGCGAAGAGAAAAACGTTCGCCTAACAGGTTGGCTAACCCAGTGTTACCAATCTGGGTTGATTCGTTACCGAAGCGGTAAGATTCGATCGCAGGATTACCTTGCAGCGTGGATCGATCACCTTGCCATGTCGGCGTCGGGTTATGCTAAGAAAACTCACATCATTGGTTACGATCGTAAAGAAGGCGCGCTGCATTTGATCTACCCAGAAATTGCCGATGTGCAGTATGCCAAACAGCTACTGACTGAATTAGTTCGCTTATTCTTCGAAGGCATGACTAAGCCTTTGCCTTATTTCCCGAAAACGGCGTTGGCTTGTGTTGAAGCGGGCTTTAGCCGTGGTCAGTGGGTCGATGACGAAGAGAAATCTTTGAAGAAAATGGCTGACGCATTCAATGATGGCTTCATGAGCCCGGGCGAAGGCAATAATGCGTACATCTCTCGAATTTGGCCTGCTTGGAATGATGAGTTGGCCTCAGAAGTTCGTTTGCTGACAGCATTAGTACTGCAAGGTGCGCGCTTAGCGGTTCAAGACGCTGATGATGTAAAAGAGTGATAAAGAAAGTTGGATAAAGAGAAGGAAGAGTAGGGTGGCCGCCAGAAAATCATTATTTTTTGTAGGGCGTTCGCTGTACGGCCACAAGGTCAGAGGGACCATGATACTTTTGTTTAATTCATTTGAGTTGTGCCGCCAAAAAGGTTTGGCTCATCTCGTGGGGCGCATACTAACGGTACGTCTTATGGATAACCGTGAGAAAGATCTCACAAAGCTCTAAATTATCCAACTTGTTAAACATATTAATAGAATTTTTAACTATAGATCACATTTATTAGGTGATACGTCCTAGTAAATAATCCGGAGAGATTCAGCGTTATGGATCAAATGTCAGGTGCAGAGTGTCCTCTACATACGTTAGACCGCACAGAGCAGCCTCAACCAACGCCACTAGAACCGATGACGTTCCCTCTGCACGGTGCGAGGTTAATCGAGGCATCAGCAGGTACAGGTAAAACCTTCACTATTGCAGGTTTATATCTGCGTCTTTTGCTTGGTCATGGTAGCGCGGAAACTCGACATCGCGTACCGCTTACGGTCGACCAAATTCTGGTCGTAACCTTTACCGAAGCGGCAACTGCGGAATTACGCGATCGTATCAGGGCAAGAATCCATGATGCGCGAATCGCGTTTGCGCGTGGACAGAGTTCCGATCCGGTGATCCAACCTTTGCTTAATGAGTTTGACGATCACAAGCAAGCCGCAGAAATTTTATTGCAGGCAGAGCGTCAGATGGACGAGGCGGCGGTCTACACCATTCACGGTTTTTGCCAACGTATGCTAACGCAAAATGCGTTTGAATCTGGCAGCCGATTTAATAACGAGTTTGTGACCGATGAAAGTCACCTAAAAGCGCAAGTTGTAGCCGATTACTGGCGCCGAAATTTCTACCCGTTGCCATTTACCTTGGCTGGAGAAATTCGCCAGCTATGGGGCTCTCCATCTGCGTTGTTGTCTGACATCAGCAATTACTTAACTGGTGCGCCGTTAAGCCTTTCTGTTCCTGCAATGAAAGGCAGTTTGGCTGATCTTCATACTGAAAATTTGAAAAAAATTGATGAGTTAAAAGCACAGTGGCGAGAAAGCCAAGATGACTTCTTAACGCTGATTTCAGATTCAGATATTAACAAACGCAGCTACACCAAAAAGTCTCTGCCGACATGGTTGGAAGCGGTGAATGCTTGGGCAGCAACGGAAACTACAGGTTACGATTATCCAGACAAGTTGGAGAAATTCGCGCAAAACGTCTTGTTGGAAAAAACACCGAAAGGCAGTGCGCCGCAGCATGCGGTATTTGAAGCCATTGAAACATTTCTTGCCAACCCAATCAGCTTAAAAGCGCCACTGCTTGCTCATGCAATTGAACATTGTCGAGTGATGCTGACCAACGCGAAAAATCAAAAACAGTGGCTCTCTTTCGATGATTTGCTGACGCAACTTTCTGCTTCTATCGATACGGATGAAAGCGAGCTTTTAGCGGCGCGTATTCGTACTTTGTACCCTGTCGCAATGATTGACGAGTTCCAAGATACCGACCCGCTTCAATACAGTATTTTCAGCCGTATTTATCTGAACAATCCGGAATGTGGTTTGTTTATGATCGGTGACCCCAAGCAGGCGATTTATGGCTTTCGTGGCGCAGACATTTTCACTTACATCAAAGCGCGTAACCAAGTAAGTGCCCACTACACGTTAGGAACCAACTGGCGTTCTAGCGCAGATATGGTGCAGGCGGTAAACCAAGTATTTGCTTTGCCAGACAGTCCATTTATCTATGATTCGGACATCCCGTTCTTACCCGTTAAGTACAGTCCCAATGCCGAAAAACGCATTTGGACTATGGGTGGCCAAAAGCAACCCGCGCTGACTTATTGGTTGCAAGAAGCGGACGATAAACCGCTACCAAAAGGCGAGTATTTGACTCGGATGGCGGAGGCGACCGCAAGCCAAATCCAAACTATTTTGACGCAGGCTCAACAGGGGCAAGCGTGTCTGGTGAATGGCGAAAAACAGAAAGCGGTTCAAGCGGGCAATATCGCGGTGTTGGTTCGAACAGGTAGTGAAGGTCGAATGGTCAAACAAGCGCTGGCAGACCAAGGCATTGCCAGCGTGTACCTGTCTAACCGAGACAGTGTGTTTACCAGTTCGGTGGCGCAGGATTTACAGCGTTTGCTGCAAGCGGTGCTGACTCCAGAAAATGACCGTGCGCTGCGTGCAAGTCTTGCTTCTGAGCTGTTTGCCCTCGACGCAGCAAGTTTGGATGCACTTAATAACGATGAAATTGTGTGGGAAAACGCCGTAAACGAATTCAAAGAATATCGCAAACTTTGGGTTCAACGTGGTGTGCTGCCGATGTTGCGCGCGGTGATCAGCAAACGCCATATTGCCGAGCGATTACTAGAAGAAGGCGCGAGTTCACAGGGTGAGAATGGTGAGCGAGTACTTACCGATTTAATGCACATCGGTGAACTGCTTCAACAAGCCAGTAATGAACTGGATAGCGACCACGGTCTGCTGCGTTGGCTCGCTCAGTCTATCAGTGATGCGGAAAACGGTTTGGGCGGCAGTGATGACCAAATCCAACGTTTAGAATCGGAACGTAACTTAGTACAGATCGTGACTATTCACAAATCAAAAGGCTTGGAGTATGACCTCGTATTTCTGCCGTTTGTGTTCAGCTATCGAGAAGCCAGCGAAGCCAAATATTACGATGCAGCCAATGACCGCACGGTACTGGATATCACTGGCAACGATGCGTCCATGAAGCAAGCGGATAAAGAGCGTTTGGCGGAAGACTTACGCTTGATATACGTGGCACTAACGCGTGCTGTGTATGCGTGTTTTATTGGAGCCTCGCCTTTGCGCAATGGTCGTTCGACCAAAGAGCCAACTGGCGTACACCGCAGTGCGATTGGCTATTTGATTCAGAATGGTCAAGAAGGTGGCATTAACGATTTGCACCAAGGTTTAACAAAGCAACAAGACGAGCTTGATTGTGTCGTCGTGGCCGATCCGCCGCAGAAACTCGAAGAGAAGTACGTAGCGCCACAAGAAGAAGTACACGATCTTAGTGCGAAAGAACTGCAAAACCCTATCGACAGAAACTGGCGCATCACCAGTTACTCTGGCTTGGTCAAGCAAGGCTCTCATCACGCCGAGCATGATGCCACGATTGAGATTACAGGTTTCGATATCGACTCATCTGAAGAACAAGACGAAGCGGATTTGGTGGAGCCAGAGCGTTCGATTTTTACCTTCCCTCGTGGTGCGCGTCCGGGTACGTTCCTGCACAGCCTGTTTGAGGAAATTGAATTTACTCAGCCAGCCACGACGGAAGAGAATACACAAATCATCCTTGGCTTGATGGAAAGCGAACAGCTCGATGAAGAGTGGTTGCCCATTTTACAGCAATTGATTGATACCGTACTCGCAACGCCGTTGGATGGTAAGTCTTTGCTGCTGAATCAAAAAGCACCGTCGCAACGTTTGGTGGAGATGGAGTTTTTGCTGCCGATTGAAGTTTTGTCTGCACCGGCGTTAAACCGAGTCATTCAACGTCACGATCCGTTGTCGGCGAAAGCGGGGGATTTAGGTTTCCAAACCGTGCAAGGCATGCTCAAAGGTTTTATCGACTTGGTGTTTGAACATCAAGGTAAATACTACGTGCTTGACTGGAAATCGAATCATCTTGGCGACGATGTGACGAGCTACCATGGTGAGGCTCTGAAATCGGCGATGGCGGATCACCGCTACGATTTGCAGTACCAGATTTATGCGTTAGCACTGCATCGTTTCCTACGCAGCCGATTGGCGAATTATCAATATGAGCAGCACTTCGGTGGCGTGTATTACTTGTTCTTGCGCGGCATGGATGGGCAGAGTGACCACGGCATTTTTGCCGCGAAACCAACTTTCGAGTTCTTACAAGAGATGGATCGTTTGATTGATGGTCAAGCACTCGAAACGCGCTCAACTCAAGCCGGGCAGATGGAGCTACTTTAATGACGACAAATCACAATCTTCATTCTGACCAAGATAGCCTATTGGTAGTGTTGGAACGCTTGGCGCACAAAGGTGCTATTCGTCAGCTCGACTACCAATTCGCCTGTTTTATTGATTCTCAAACGCATGATGAACAGTCGGACAGTCAAGCATTGGCGTTTATCGCGGGTGTTGTCAGTAGTGAGCTCGGCAAAGGACATATCTGTCTGTCTCTGTTCGATGCACAAGGGCAATCTACGGATTTAGCCAGTAAGCTAGGGCTGTTTGGTGAGTCGGCATTGGCGCTCAATACACAGTTGCAAGGCATAGACTGGATTCAAGTATTACAAAATTCCAACTTGGTCGGCGCGCAAGGAGAAGCCTTGCCGCTGATGTTCGATGGCGAGCGTCTGTATCTGCACCGCTATTGGCATTATGAAGTGACACTGGCGGAAAAGCTCAATCAGTTGGGCGCCGCAGTTAACTTGCAACCACAAGAGTTTGTGCGATTATCGGAGTTGCTCAACCATTTGTTTGCACGCCAATACCATTTTCTGTTTAACGCGTTAGGCAAAGCAGTAGAAGCGGGAAGCAGCAACCAAGTGTTGCGCCAGCAATTGGTATGTGATCACCTTGATGTGGTCGCAAGCGAATCGTTGGATTGGCACGCCATTGATGCAGTGCTTAGCAATGCGCGCAAGGTTCAGGACTTGCAAACACTGAATGAACTTGTGCCACTCTCAGCTTGTGTGAACTGGCAAAAAGTCGCGGCGGCGGTTGCGTTAACTCGTCGATTTGCTGTGATTTCTGGTGGCCCAGGTACGGGTAAAACGACGACGGTAACCAAATTGCTTGCTGCTTTGATTGAACAGGCGACACACGAGAAAAATCTAACCATCAAGTTGGTGGCCCCGACGGGGAAAGCGGCGGCGCGATTAACCGAGTCCATTGGTAAAGCAGTGCAAGAACTGCCAGTTTCTCCAGAGCTAAAAGCCAAAATTCCGACTGAATCGAGCACCTTGCATCGATTGCTGGGCGCGATTCCTAATAGCGCAGAATTTCGTCACAACAAACAAAATCCACTGCATTTGGATATTTTGGTTATCGACGAAGCGTCGATGGTCGATTTACCGATGATGTACAAAGTGGTCGATGCCTTACCGAAACATGCGCGGCTGATTTTGTTAGGTGATAAAGACCAACTTGCCTCAGTTGAAGCTGGGGCAGTGTTGGGTGATATCTGTTCGTTCCATGCATTGGGTTATGGCAAAGAGCAGGCGTCAGCCATCGCAAAACTGACGGGTTTCGATACTTTAGCGCATACGGGTAACAGTGCATCTAGCATTGCTGATAGTTTATGTATGCTGCAAAAGAGCTACCGATTTGACGCTCGCTCAGGCATTGGTCAGTTGGCAAAAGCGGTTAACTCAGGTTCTGCTGCGAGCGTAGATAACGTCTGGGCGCGTGACTTTTCTGACATCGAACATTTCGCGCTAAGTAGTCAACATTACAACCAAATGATGCAGACGTTGGTGCAGGAATACGGTCGTTACCTCAAACGCATTGGACAACAGGAAACTGATCCTAAAACCGGAAAGCCAGAGTCGCTAACGCACAAAGCCAAAGCGGTGTTAGATACCTTCAACCAATGCCGGTTGCTGTGCGCGATCCGTGAAGGTGACTTCGGTGTGGCTGGGCTAAACCAACGTATCGAGAAAGCGCTCGCAGCGCGCAAGTTCATTCAAGTTCAGGATGAAATTTGGTATCACGGCAGACCCGTCATGGTTACGCGTAATGATCACGGTTTAGGTTTGTATAACGGTGATATTGGTATTTGCATGCGAGATGACACTGAAGAAGAACCGCGTTTGAAAGTCTTTTTTGAGTTACCTGACGGCAGTGTGAAATCGGTCTTACCGAGCCGAGTACCTGAACATGAAACGGCTTATGCCATGACCATCCATAAATCGCAAGGCAGTGAATTTGATTACACCCTGATGATTTTGCCACCAGACTTTAGCCCGATATTAACCCGTGAGTTGATTTACACAGGCATTACCCGCGCGAAAAAGCGTTTAGCTCTTTACGCCGAACTCAATGTTCTGAAGCGAGGCATTAAGGTGAAAACGACTCGCGCGAGTGGGTTAGTACAGCGGCTTACTAACTAAAACAAGAAGACCGAGCTTATGGCTCGGTCTTCTTTTATGCATGTTTTGCAAACGCATTGGTAAAAGACACGCTGCGTATTTTGTATTGCTGTTGATAAGCAAGAATAAAATCTCGGATAGCGTCATTTACGGGGAAAACACAGTGGACGTCTAGGCCTTCTAAAAACTGATTGTCAGCCATATCCCAGAAGCTTTGAAGCGAATTACAAATGATTGTTCTCATAACAGTGCTCGTCTCGGCTTATTTAAAGTCAGATTAACAACTGTCCTTGGTGTGCAATACGGAGCTAACTAGTTTTTCAATTGCCCAGTATTTTAGGGTGAAGGCTACATTACATCACCTAGATCCATTCGTATTGGTTAAAAACCAATCACTAGCGAGCAGAGTATAGCCAACCAAATGTATATTTAAAAGATAAAATTGGAACAAAAATCAAGCAATGGTTTGCGCATTTCTAAGTTGGGTTTACATGATGACCCGCTAGTCCGGAGTAGGGTTTATGTGTGGCCTTACTCCTAAACAAAATCGTTCCTAAACAAGCTCGATGTGCAGGGTTGAGCGTTAATGAACTGAATCCCGCACCTTGAGGTTTTGGTATAGCGGAACGTTAAGTTTCGCTCCCTGATTTAAGGTTAAGCTATAAATCTAACGCTAAGATTTTTGACTTACGCTGGAAGTTATATAACCCTTGTTTGGCTCCAGGCAAATAGTCGACACTGACTTCGTAAAAACCTTGCTCTCTAAACCAATGCAAACTATGTGTCGTGAGGACAAAAATCTGATCAATGGTTTCGGATTTAGAACGATGTTTCATGTAGTTGAGCAGTAACAAACCTCGGTTTCCATCACGATAGTCAGGGTGAATCGCTACGCAAGCCATCTCAGCTTTGCGCTCTTCTGGGTATGGATAAAGGGCAGCACAGCCAATAATCAAGCCGTCTTTTTCGATGATGGTAAATTTTCCAATCTCTTGCTCTAGCTGCTCTCGAGAGCGCCTAACGAGTACACCTTGTTCTTCTAAAGGGCGAATGAGGTCTAAGATACCGCCAATATCGTCAATATTAGCTTGCCTCACTTGTTCAGCACTCGCCATAACAACTTGGGTACCGATACCGTCGAAAGAGAACAACTCCTGAATTAAGGCGCCATCTACTTTATAACTGATCAAGTGGCTACGAGGTACTCCGGCACGGCAAGCGGCAATAGAGCCTTTAAGAAAGCGCAGTGTCCCAGTGTTGTAATCTAGGTCAGGAGACGTATTTTCAGAGAGTGTTTTGATGACATGCTCCGCTTCAATTGGCAGTAACTCGGCGACAGCATTGCCGTTGTCATCAATGACACCTTGTTCGGAGCAAAAACCAATCAGCTTATCCGCACCCAGCTTTATCGCTAGTTGGGTGGCGACTTCTTCCGATAATAAATTGAAGCACTCGCCAGTCACAGAGCTCGCAATGGGGCCAAGTAGCACAATAGAGCCTTGGTCGAGCGTGCGATTAATCGCGTCGGTGTCAATGCGGCGAATACGTCCACTATGGCAATAGTCCACACCATCATCAACGCCGAGTGGTTGGGCAATGATGTAGTTTCCGCTAACGACATTGAGCTGGGTACCTGCCATCGGAGTATTGTTGAGGCTCATTGATAGGCGCGCAGTAATCGCAAGCTGAAGTTGTCCGGCAGCTTGCATAACAACAGATAAAGCCGATTCATCCGTAATGCGGATATTTTTGTGGTAAGGCGTAGTGAGGTCTTGTTTTTCTAGCAGCTGATTAATTTGAGGACGTGCACCATACACCACCACGACTTTGATTCCGAGGCTGTGCATGAGGGCGATATCATTAATAATGTTGCCAAAATTTTTGTGTGCGACGGCTTCTCCGCCCAGCATGATCACCATGGTTTTTCCGCGGTGAGCATTGACATAAGGTGTTGATTGACGGAATCCTTTTACGAGAGCAGTACTACGAATTTTCACTACAGCCATTCCTTTGTTTAATTATGTTAAAATAATGCCTTTTTATTCATTTGGTGGCAAGATGAAATTTTGGAATAAAGCACAAACATATTGAGGTAGGTTCTTGGTCCCGTTAAAAGGGAAGGTTACAATGGGTGCGTCTTTCCTCAATACGTGAACCTCATGTCTTCTGCTGTTAATAAGAATGCTGCGATCACTGCTTCAAATCTGTCAAAAACGTCATCTAAATCAATGCTTCGTAAGTGGCTAGAGCGTTCTCTCATGCTTATAGCGATAGTTGGAACCGTTGTCGTGTGCATGCTGTATAGTGATTTGATTACTCGAACCATTAATCCGCCCATTCCCAAATCGATAATTTATGGTCGCTGGGTTGAGCAAGATGTTGCGCCTTATGCTCGTGAAGAATTTGTGTTGAGTGAGCGCGGTGTTACCGTAAATGGTTCTACAGTGGCGACCAGTTTTGAATTCGATGGGGATTCGTTTTCGTATCGAGTGGGTTCAAATGAGCGGCACTTCAATTTTGTGGGTAAGCAGCATGCAGAAATGAAGCTGGATGCTAATGCACATTATCTACCTGTATTCCGTTTAGAGGGGCGTGCAAGGATTGAGGTAAGATAGTCGTTTTTATTATTGTCTCTTAAGCTGACAGCTTTTTCGTCTGTGAGTCACATGGATGATCACAATTTCATCTCTCAATCAGTAAATCTTACTTTCAAACATAATCCGGACAATTCCGTAATTCTTCCGCTGCTATCATGTTGTATTAACTGAATGAATTCACAACGAGTAAACGGATTGGCTTAGCGTTGAAACATTTTGTCGTTGCTTTTCAATTGCACCGTATGCATTTGTTTGCCATCCTTTTGCTATTCTCTTTTACGGAAAAGACACGTGTTAAAAAAACTCCTTCCTATTATCTCTTTGAGCCTACTCTTTGGCTGTGCTCAACAAAATGATCGTGCTCAGCAATATCTTGATGGTGAGTTTCCTCAGATCCTCAATCAAGTGGATGTGGTTGAGTCTAACAAACCACGCGATTTTACTGAATTTAACAAGCAAGCTGAGCAAGTGGTGATAAAGTCACCATCCATGGCGAAGATATACCAACCGCTATATCAACGATTGAGTGAGTGGGCGCAACAGAGCGGAGACACCAGTGCGTTGAGTGCGTTTGGCATTCAAGCCGCGCAATTGGGTGGTGGTGATAAAAAAGGTAATGTGCTGTTTACCGGATACTTTTCTCCCGTGATGGAGCTGCGTCATACACCAAACGACATTTTTAAGTACCCAGTTTATGGCAAGCCAAACTGCTCATCAGATTGTCCGACTCGCGCGGAGATCTACAACGGGGCATTAGATGGCCAAGGTTTGGTGCTAGGTTACGCGCCTAATCGTATCGACCCATTTATGATGGAAGTGCAGGGCAGTGGCTATGTGCATTTTGAAGATGATGATACGTTGGAGTACTTTGCGTACGCGGGTAAAAACAACAAAGCTTACGTCAGCATTGGCCGCATTTTGATTGAACGTGGTGAAGTGCCGCGTGAAAAAATGTCTCTCAAAGCGATTAAAGAGTGGGTAATGGACAACGACGACGCAACAGTACGCGAGTTGTTGGAGCAAAACCCTTCTTACGTCTTCTTTGCGCCAAAAGCGGAAGCGCCAGTAACGGGGTCGGCTGGTATTCCTTTGTTGCCAATGGCCGCGGTCGCGGGTGACCGTTCTATCTTACCAATGGGCACACCAATCTTGGCGGAAGTACCATTGCTGAATGCGGATGGTACGTGGAGCGGTGCTCATCAACTGCGAATGCTGATCGTTTTAGACACTGGTGGTGCGGTAAAACAGAACCATTTGGATCTGTATCATGGCATTGGTGCGAGAGCAGGAACGGAAGCAGGGCACTACAAGCATTTTGGTCGAGTTTGGAAACTTGGGCTGGAAAACTCACCAACTCAAGCGCCTTGGGCTTTGCCGCCAGAAAAGCTACAATAGCGACCCAAGAAAGAGGAACACTCTCTTATCTAGACATTTCATCAAAGAGTGCGTATAAATCGCACTCTTTGTTTTTCTATCGATCATCTGGACTTCAATATGCGTGAACTCGATACCCCAGCATCTGACAGCTACAATCAACGCTTTGGCGGCACTCGTCGTCTTTATGGCAACAGTGAAGTAGACATTCTTCGCGCTGCACACGTTTGTGTGATTGGTATTGGTGGCGTAGGTTCATGGGCGGTGGAAGCGCTGGCTCGTACGGGGATCGGTGAGTTGACTCTGATTGATATGGACGATGTTTGTGTCACGAATATTAACCGCCAAATTCATGCGATGACGGGCACCGTTGGCCAAAGCAAAATTGAAGTGATGGCCGAGCGTGTCAAATTGATCAACCCAGAGTGTAAAGTCAATCTGATTGATGATTTCATCACGCCAGACAATCAACATGAGTACTTAAGCAAAGAGTTTGATTACGTGCTAGATGCGATTGACAGCGTAAAAGCGAAGGCGTCTTTGTTGGCGTATTGCCGCAGCAACAAGATCAAAGTGATCACTACGGGGGGCGCTGGTGGTCAGGTTGACCCAACGCAGATCATGGTCGCTGATTTAACGAAAACGATCCAAGATCCTCTAGCGAAGAAAATCAAAGACACCTTGCGTCGTCATCATAACTTCCCTAAGAATCCGGCTCGTAAGTTTGGTATTGATTGCGTGTTTTCAACCGAGCAGCTGAAGTACCCTCAAGCAGACGGTTCAGTGTGTGGTGTGAAGTCGACAGCGGAAGGCCCAAAACGTATGGATTGTGCTAGCGGTTTTGGTGCGGCGACTGTTGTAACTGCAACGTTTGGCTTTGTCGCGGTATCGCGAATCGTTGAGAAGTTGATTTCAAAATATAAGAAGTAAACTAGAAGAAGAGCGCATCATGACAGATTTTCCCGTTTCTCCATTTGGTACAGATATCACCAGCGAAGACATTGTAGCGACTATGCAGCAATTTCAAGGCTGGGAAGATCGCTACCGTCAGGTTATTCAGTGGGGTAAAAAGCTGCCACAAATGCCAGAAGAGCTGAAATCAGAACAAGTTACCGTTTCGGGTTGTGAAAGCTTGGTGTGGTTAGTGAGCCAAGAGCAAGATGGCGTTTGGCATTTTTGTGCGGACTCCGATGCGCGTATCGTCCGTGGATTGATTGCCTTGGTGATGGCGGCTTATGACGGAAAAACGGCCGATCAAATTCAAGCATTTGATATTGATGCTTATTTTGATCAACTGGGGCTTGTCTCCCATTTAAGCCCGTCACGTGGTAATGGCTTGAAAGCTATTGTAGAGCAGATTAAGCAAACCGCCGTGTAACGAGTCATTTTCCCAATTCTTAAAAACGCCGAATAACCTAGCTGTTTGGCGCTTTTTTGTATCTGAGTTAAGATATTTTTTGCATATGGATAAAAAGTATGCAAATGGTCGACTATTTTAGCGTTAATTAACCATTCTATTGATCCTGGTTCATTATATTGCCCACTTGGTTTTTATAAACTCAATTGTATTTAAAATTTGTCTATATTAGATAGTAGACATATGCCTCATTCGCTCCTGTTCCCCAATGCTGACACGCATTTGGAGGCGATTGGGATATTTAGGTACAAACGCTAGGAACCTCCCTATATGCAATTCACCTTGGAACATGCGCAAGACGTATTATCCGGAATGCCAGACCCCACTTTTATTCTGAGTGAAGATGGTATCTATATTGATGTTTTTGGAGGAACAGATAAAAAAGCCTATCACGATGGAAGTAATTTGATAGGTGAGACGCTGCACAGCGTACTCGAGAAAGATAAAGCTGACTGGTTTATCGAGCAGATCAATCGATCACTGAAACAAGACAGTATTGTGACGGTCGAGTACAAGATGTGCGCCGACAGCATTCAGGGAATAGATGCTAA
This sequence comes from Vibrio sp. 2130-1, assembly GCF_033339515.1. Taxonomy (NCBI): domain Bacteria; kingdom Pseudomonadati; phylum Pseudomonadota; class Gammaproteobacteria; order Vibrionales; family Vibrionaceae; genus Vibrio; species Vibrio sp. 2130-1. The sequence continues at coordinate 7,961 of NZ_JAWOUT010000015.1, read as the reverse complement.
CAGTGGGCCAAGAGGCGACCTATACTACGAAGGCAAGATCTGCCCACTCGCTATAAAATACCGAGGTCGTCGCGTTGTCCTTATTCTTACACGCAACATCTCCAATCGCCACCGAGTTGAAACCCTTCTTCGCCATCAAAGCCAAATTGATGCTCTTACCAACATCTACAACCGACGTGTCTTTTTCGAAAAGCTCACAGAAGAAGTTATTAAATCCCAAGCTCCGGATTATCACTCCGCGTTGTTATTATTTGATTTGGATTTTTTTAAAGTCATCAATGATAAACGTGGTCATGATGCGGGGGATTATGTCTTAGAGACGTTAGCTGATTTGGTTTCTCACTTACTCGTCAAAGACGAAATTTTTGCAAGAGTCGGAGGGGAGGAGTTTGCGATTATTTTGCCAGAAACTTCTCTGTCGGCGGCGAAAGAGGTAGGAGAGGAAGTACGTTCCCACATTCAAAATTGTCAGTTCGAATTTGAAAAGATTGAAATTCCGGTCACGGTGAGTGTAGGCGTGGTGGAAATAGGCAGAAATGAAACCACCAAACGTTTGTATGCGCATGCAGATAAAGCGCTTTATGCTGCGAAAAGAAATGGCAGAAATTGCGTGGCGACTCTGGATAGGCAGATGGAGTAACCTTGTTGGTTACTCCAAATCAAACCGTTGGCGTTATAGCATGTCGACGGCTTTTTCTACGGCGGCGATGAGTCTTTCCACATCGTTCGTCGTGTTATAAATACCAAAAGAGACGCGTACCGTGCCTTTCACATTTAGCGCATCCATCAATGGGTGAGCGCAGTGGTGTCCTGCTCGTACCGCAATGCCTTGTTGATCGAGCAGCGTCGCAATATCTTGGTGATGAACGCCGTCCATGACGAACGTCAGTACAGAGGCATTCGGTTGATAGCCTAGAATATGAATGTCATCCAAAGCGCTTAGTGCTTGGTAGGCCTTATCCTGAAGCGCATGGAGATGAGTCTCTACTTCGTGATGGTCAAAACCTTGGTACCACTCAATGGCTTTCGCTAGAGCAATCGCGCCCGCAACGTTTGGTGTGCCCGCTTCAAATTTTCCAGGAAGTGCAGAAAACGTCGTTTTTTCGAAAGAAACGCGTTCAACCATTTTACCGCCGCCGTGCCATGGTGGCATGGCTTCCAAAAGTTCAAGCTTGCCGTATAAAACCCCAATGCCTGCTGGTGCATAAAGTTTGTGACCTGAGAAAACGTAGAAATCGATATCTGATGTCGATAAATCAAGTTGCTCATGTACGATGCCTTGCGCGCCATCAACTACAACAACCGCGCCAACGTTGTGCGCCAGTTCAGTGATTTTTTCGATAGGTTGGCGTGTGCCTGTTACGTTGGTTATTTGTGTGCAAGCAACAAGTTTACAGCGGTCAGACAGAAGCGCCTCAAATGCACTGATGTCGAACTGGCAATCTGATGTCATCGGAACTTTAATGACTTTAGCACCCGTTTGCTCTGCCACGATTTGCCAGGGCACGATGTTGGCGTGGTGCTCCATCTCGCTAATCAAGATCTCATCACCTGGTTGTAACGTGCTACGGGCGTAGGTTTGAGCAATTAAGTTCAGTGCTTCGGTTGCGCCCCGTGTCCAAATGATCTCTTTAGAGCTGTTTGCACCAATAAAGCTTGCCACTCGTTCTCGTGCCGCTTCAAATTGGCTGGTGGCATTAGCCGTTAAACTATGGCTGCCACGGTGAACATTGGCATTTTGCGCACTGTAGTAATGACTGATGACATTAATCACACATTGCGGTTTTTGCGTTGTCGCTGCGCTATCTAGATACACTAAGGGCGTATCGTTGACGGATTGGTTTAGAGCAGGAAATTGCTCGCGTACAGCATTTACGTCAAACATTATTCTTCACCAAGCTTGTGGTAGTGCAGAGTAGGCAGAGGGATCATTGGTTCAGCAACTGACCATGCGTGTTTTTTACCTGAGAGTTGAATGATTACTTCCATCGCGAACTCTAAAGCTGTACCCGGACCTTGACTGGTGATCAGGTTGTGGTTGATATCAAAGGTCACGCGTTTGCTGCGCCACTTCTCTTCCGGGATATGTGACTGAAAGCTCGGGTGACAGGTCATCAGTGATTGTGGGAAAAGATCATGGTGTTGCAATACCAACGCCGGTGCTGCGCAGATAGCAGCGACCAATTTTCCCTCGTAGATGTGCTGCTTAAGGATTTCTATCATCACCGTGCTATCACGAAAAATTTCTGCACCACCAACACCACCAGAAAGCGCTATGGCGTCAAACTCATCATCAGCGATATCGACTAGCTTACAATCGGCAGTTAGTGTGACTCCGCGAGAAGCTTTCATCGTCAATGAGCCATCAAAAGCAGCACTCGCTACTGTAACGTCATAACCCGCGCGAACCATCATGTCGATAACGGTGACGGCTTCCATTTCTTCGGTGCCCGGAGCGATTGGCACTAAGATTTTCTTACTCATTGTTCTGTCCAGCTTTGTTCTATTTGTTTGATGCGTTGGTAAAGTTTTAAATTCTCAGGCGTATTGATGCGATGTTTCTCGGCAGCCTTTAACAAGTGTCCGGTTATAAAATCAATTTCCGTTCGACGCTGATGGAATACGTCTTGTCTCATTGAAGAATAGTTCTCAGCTGTGGCGTTCACCACTTGCATTACCGTATCGAAAAGAGAGCGAAACTCGATGGCAATACCTTCTTTACTCATTACTTCAACCAGTTCTTGAGTGATGCTTTCGAGTTGTATCTTAAACTCGGGCTGCGCAAGCTCACCATTCTTACACTGGTGAATCGCAGTCAGTGGGTTAATCGCGCAGTTGATCGCTAACTTAGTCCATAACGCAGATTGGATGTGTGGATTCCAAATGGCCTCTGGAAGGGCATGATGCATAACATCTTGCAGAAAAGCGCACTGCATTCCTTTGTCATTATAACCACCCACTTGCGTTGTTCCGTGACCGGTATGCAGTACGTGTTGGTTATCTGGTTTGTATGCGCCGTGCGTCGTTGTGGCGAGCACGATAGGATTGTTTGGCAGAGCCTTCTCCACGCCAGAGGCGGTACCCATACCATTGTGCATCAGCATGATAATCGTGTCTGCGTTGATATGAGGCAGTAAAGGCTGAATGGCGTCTTCCATTTGCCAAGCTTTTACCGTGATCAAAATGAGATCTGCTTTATTTACGGAGGAAATATCTTGATTACTGAATACGATTGCGGGTGTGTCATCCAACTGAAGTGATTGTTGGCTTTCAGAACTTCTTCCCCACAATGAAACATTGTGCCCGGCAAGCTTAAATTTTGTTGCCCAGAGTGAGCCCACCGCACCTGGACCGAGGATAAGGATATTCACCAAACGCTCTCATTAAAAAGGTTTGCTGCAAGGATAATGAGGGAAAAAAGGAAAGCAAATAAAAATGGCGCAGAAAGGCGCCATTTTTGAGCAAACTTAGTGGTTCAATTAGAACTTGTAAGTTACAGCAAGGTAGTGGCCAAAGCCAGTTGACTTGAACCCATCAGTATCTTTGATACCGTACACGTCTTTGTAACCTTTTAGACCGTAACCCACTGCGAAGCGGTCTGAGTGCCAGTAGATACCGTTGAACATTGCACCACCGTTTGACGCGGTTGAACCAAACTTGTTACCAGCAGCATCATCCATACCGAATTGGTAATCGATGTAGCCTTGGTAAGAAATGAATGAACCGTTCTCGAAGAAGTAGAATGGTTTGAACCAGTTAGTCGAGATTTGGAAACCGTTCCAATCCTTTTTGTTGCCGTCGTAAGTGCCGTATAGGTTAACACCAACTTTACCAAACCAAGGAACCATTACGTCAGAACCTAGACCGATTTTTTGAGAGTTAACACCAGAGTTACCACCCCACTCGATTAGAGTTGCAACGTATAGCTCTTGAACTGGACCGAAAGATAGGTCTTTACCAGTTACCGCATCTAGAGACATACGTGGAGCGAATTTCATAAAGATCTTCTCTGCGCCAGCTTTGTCGCTACCTGGATCAGAAGTTAGGTTGAATACATCAACGTAGCCGTAAAGGTCGAAGATACCAGAGCGGCCGCCGAATTCCATTTCTAGGTAGTCGTGTGAAGACTCACCTGGAAGTTCGTCAAATGCACCCATTAGGTTAAATTGCATCCACTTGTAATCGTTTTTGTGAATATCGCCGTCAGAGTAATCTGCCGCCATAACTGGAGCTGAAGTAGCCGCTAGAAGGCTAAGAGCTAAAAGTGATTTACGCATAAGGGGACTCTCTATGTTTGTAATGATTCAGAACACGCAATCTGTGCTGCGCTTTCCAATTGGCGGGAATAATAGCGATAAAAATCCCAAATGAAAGTGATAAAGGGTGCAAAATGAAACGTTTTTAGTGAGTTGCATCACGAAATTATCTTTATTTACGGAACTTTTTGTTTGTTGCATTTGATTGCAATAAATGTGTGATTTGGATCGTTTGCGTAAGCGATTTTATGACTTTTTAAGCCAGTCGATTAACCAACATAAATCGTTAGTGATCGGAGTGATAAGGGATTCGTATGTATCCGTGAATCAAAGAGGACGTTTGAATGAAAGAAGTCATGTTATTCCCACTCACTTCAGTTGTACTCCCTGAAGGTAAAATGAATCTGCGCATTTTTGAGCCACGATATAAGCGAATGGTAAAGGAATGCAGCCTACAAAATGTGGGCTTTGGAGTTTGCCTAGTAGGAAGTGAAGGTGACCCTAAAGACGTGGGTAACGTTTCATCTATCGGAACTTTGGTCAGGATCGTTGATTTTGAAACACTCAGTGATGGCCTTCTTGGTATTACAGTTGCTGGTGAGCAACGCTTTGTTGTCAAACGCGTCCGTGCAGATGCGGATGGCTTACGTCATGCAGAGGTTGAATGGTTAGACAATTGGCAACATCTAGACAACTCACCAGATTTCTTCTTTTTAAGCCAGCAGTTATCCCATGTTTATGAAGAGTTTCCTCAACTTGGAAGCCTCTACCAGCATCGTTTTTACGATGACTCTGCTTGGGTTACTCAGCGTTGGCTTGAGTTACTACCCCTAGACTGCAATCTGTTCGAACAGCTAGTCGGCGCAGAGGACTGTATTCCGGCGTTGCAATTTCTGACAGAAGCCATAGAAGCCCCGACTAACAAAGAGGCAAGGATATGAAAGGATTTAATAAAGCTGCGCTAACTATTGTTGCGACATTAGGACTGGCGGCGTGTGGCTCCGACAGTGACACTATCGAGTATTCCAATTTACAAGCAGTGCACGCTTCTTCTGATGCGCCGCTTGCAAATGTGTGGATCAACGATAAACCATCATTAACGAATGTTGATTATGGTGTGGGATCTGGCTACGTTAAATTGCGAGAGGGGATGAATTCGATTCAGGTCGATGTTCAGCTCCCAGGTAATGAAACCGCGACCGTAATACCTAAAACAGAACTAGATCTTGATTCCGACCTCAATTATAACGTGTTCGTTGTTGGCGATGCCGATGGTTCGCCAAACCCAGTTGAGCCTTTAGTTGTGACTCGCAGCGCCGATTCAATGGCTGATGCCAATAGTCTAGATGTTCAAGTTGTTCATGCAGCTTCAGGCGTTCCTGCTGTTGATCTTTATGTCACTGAGCCAGGTGTTGCTCTTGCTAGCGCGACTCCAATAACTAACCTTGCTTACAAAGCTTCTACCGACGTATTGAACATCCCAGCTGGTGAGTATCAAGTTCGACTTGCCGTAGGAGACAGCGTTGCTTTTGACTCCGGTACAGTACCTCTTGCGGCTAATTCCAACTTGACGATTGCCGCTATCGGCACAGGAGACTCGAATAGCACGTCACCTGTCAAACTCTTGGTGTTGGACGGTTCGGGCTCTTCTATAATTGAAGATATGGGCAGCCAAGCTGAAGTAAGAGTCGGACACCTTGTCGATGGAGCGCCAGTCGTCGATGTTAACGTTAACGGGGCGGCCTTCGCTCCTCTTGCCGACTTAGCGTTCAAAGAGATTCGTGGTTATTTGGATCTTGCTGCTGGCGCTTACGATATTGACGTTTACGTGGATGGCACAACAACCAATCCGATCATAGATGTTGACGGGTTAATGGTTGCAGGTGGAATGGATTACAGTGTTTACGCAGTCGGTGTTGTTAGCCCAGCGATTGATATCGAACCTCTGGTTGTTGAAGACATGAGACGTGCAGTGGCAACTAGCGCGACGCTGAATGTGACACACGCGGCGGCTAATCCTATAGCGGAAATGGTGGATATTTACCTCACTACGAGTGCAGGAATAGATGGAAGTGATCCAACCATCGCTAATTTTGCGTATAAAAATAGCGTACAAGGATTATATGTCGCTGAAGGTACATATTATGTAACGGTAACAGTGGCTGGTAACCCAAGTATTGTTGCGGTTGACTCAGCACCAGTCAATGTAATGAACGGTGTTGTGTACCAAGTCGTTGCCATTGATGATGGGAACAACGGTGGTTTCAACTTGTTGGTCGATGACGTGACCGATTAGGACGAATGGGAGGAGGAGACTCCTCCCACAAATTAAGGCTGATTATGATGAGTGATAGCCCGAAAAAACTGGGGCGCAGTGATTGGAACGATTACATGGATAAAGTGAAGGATCGAGACAAAGATGCGTTCGCTTTTGTATTCCGTTTTTACGCACCCAAGCTGAAGCAATTCGCTTACAAACATGTTGGTAATGAGCAAGTTGCTATGGAGATGGTGCAAGAGACCATGGCGACAGTTTGGCAGAAAGCGCACCTCTACGATGGTGAAAAGAGCGCGTTATCGACTTGGATATATACCATAATCCGAAACCTTTGTTTTGATTTGCTGAGAAAACAGAAAGGTAAGGAATTACACATTCATTCTGATGACATTTGGCCGTCAGAGTATTATCCACCTGATCTTGTTGATCACTATTCACCAGAGCAAGATATGTTGAAAGAACAGGTGGTTAAGTTTTTAGATATATTACCGAAAAACCAGAGAGATGTTTTACAAGCGGTATATCTTGAAGAGCTACCTCATCAACAGGTCGCGGAATTATTTGATATACCCCTCGGTACTGTAAAATCCAGGCTGAGGCTTGCAGTAGAAAAGCTAAGGCATTCAATGCATACGGAGCAACTATGAACAAACACCCAGATAACAGCTTGTTAGAAGCATACGCTTCGGGAAGCATTGATGCAGTTTCTGGTCTTGTGGTCGCAACCCATTTAGAAACATGCACCAAGTGCCGAGCTTATGTGAACCAAGTCGAAGCAAGTCAAGCGAACATCGTAAGTGACATACCTTCTGAGTATGTTTCTGAATTTGACGACATGTTTAATGACATCATCAATGCGGAGCCAGCGACTGATAATATCGTGATCCGCGACTCTGCTGCTGTTAATGTGGCAGGAAAAAGTTTCGCTCTTCCTAAAACTCTAGCGCGTTTCTCTGACCTCGTAGGGTCATGGAGAAGTTACGGAGGCAAGGTTTTCAGTGCTCAGATTGACCTAGGGGAAGACGCTCGTGTCAGCTTAATGTACATCGGGGAAGATGTGCAAATTCCTCAACATACGCACAAAGGCCTGGAGTCTACATTGATCCTGCATGGCGGATTTAGTGACGAGGATGGCCAATATGAAGAGGGCGATTTGATGATTAGAGACGCATCAGTGAAGCACAGCCCTTACACTAAGGCCGGAGAAGACTGCTTGTGTTTAACCGTATTGACTGAGCCGATGATCTTTACTCAAGGCGTGGCACGTATATTTAATATGTTTGGTAAAGGGTTATACCCATAGACCTCTTATCTTATATCTCGAAAAACAAAAACCACCGAATTCGGTGGTTTTTTATTTTCAGCCCTAAACCACCTACTTCAGTAGGTGGTTATCATCCGTTTCGGCTTTGCCTGTAAAACTACTC